>CAYURX010000030.1:0-21949 GCA_964447245.1 uncultured Coprococcus sp.
GCAAGACAGGTAATCAAGTTTTTCCATTGAATTTTCAAAAAATCACCCCCTACTATCGGTATGATTTGATTTGCTTCTTTATTCCATCTTATTTTGTATTGGAAAAACTGGGATGCCATGCGAATCATAGCCTTTCTGTATGAGGGACAGCGCTGCATCATCTCCATCTTCTTGTGCGGCAGATCAACAGTGCGTACAGCTTCCATATGATAAGCCATTGCTGCTGGGATTAATAGCAGAGATTGTCCAATGGTGCGAGAAACAGAATGTGTGATGTAAGGAAAATTGGTAGAAAATGTAATATAATAGATTTTGGTCATCGGAGGGTGAGTTATTCGATATGTAAGAAATAGCAAGCTGGATAAGATGGCAAGCTGAGATGCCAGCTTTCTTTCCAGCTTGTTTCCGGTTTAGATCACAATTTGTGTCGAAAAGTGTGTGGAAAAGGGGAGATATAAAATTGAAGCAACAGGCTGATTTGACGAAAGGAAAAATTGTGGGTCCACTGCTGTGGTTTGCGGTGCCGATTCTGTTTGCGCTGTTTTTGCAGGCAATGTACGGCGCAGTGGACTTGATGGTGGTGGGGAAATTTGCAGATTCGACGGATGTGTCAGCGGTGTCCACCGGATCGCAGATGATGATGACGATCACGAATCTGATCAGTAGTCTGGCGATGGGAACAACGATTTATCTGGGCCAGAAGATCGGAGAAGGCGACCGGAAGAAGGGCGGAGAAATTATCGGCGCAAGTATTTGTCTGTTTCTGGTGATTGGATTGCTGTTCACGGTTCTGGTGCCAGTCAATGCGGGAGCACTTGCAGAGCTGATGAATGCGCCGGAAGAGGCATTTGACCGGACTACACAGTATATCCGGATCTGCGGGATTGGTTCCACAATCATCATAGCCTACAACCTGATTGGAAGTATTTTCCGCGGGATAGGAGATTCACAGACACCGCTTGTCACGGTGATGATTGCGTGTGTCTGCAATATTCTTGGAGATTTGCTGCTGGTTGCGGTATTTCATATGGGGACCAGAGGCGCGGCGCTGGCGACAGTGTTTGCGCAGGTGATCAGTGTTGTGATTTCGTTTGCCCTGATCCGCCGCAGGGAGCTTCCGTTCGCATTTGGCAGGAAGCAGATCCGATGGAATGGGAGCATCATCAGAGTGGTTGTGAAGCTCGGTATTCCGATTGCGCTGCAGGATCTGCTGGTTGGCGCATCATTTCTGATAATTCTGGCAATCGTCAATTCACTTGGCCTCGTGGCATCGGCCGGGGTCGGAGTTGCAGAAAAAGTATGCGGATTTATTATGCTTGTGCCGTCAGCGTTTATGCAGGCAATGTCGGCGTTCGTTGCACAGAATCGGGGAGCAGGCCGCTACGACCGTGCGGAGCGTGCGCTTTGGTATGTCATAGGGGTGTCCACGATCATCGGGATCGGCATGTTTTCCCTTGCCTTTTTCCATGGGGATCTTCTTGCGGGGATTTTCTCAAATGATGCAAAGGTCATTGCAGCCGGTGCGGACTATCTGAAGGCGTATGCGATTGATTGTATGTTTACATGCTTCCTGTTCTGCTTTATTGGATATTTCAATGGAATGGGACTGACCGGATTTGTGATGGTGCAGGGAATCGCTGCCGCTTTCCTGGTGAGGATTCCGGTTTCCTGGTATATGAGCAGGCAGACACCTGTATCGCTGTTTCACATCGGGCTTGGCATTCCGTGTTCGACCGTACTGCAGATACTGCTGTGCTTCGGGTGTATGGCGGTTGTGAAAAAGAGGCGGCATCAGGAACTGAAAACAAAGTGATTGCACAGCAGTGTTCTTTCAAGTAGAATAAATAAAGATCAAATAGTTTCATAGATTGTAAAGGAGAACGGTATGGTAAGAAAACACGGAAAAGGACCCTGTCATATTGTTGTTCTGCATGGCGGACCGGGAGCAGCAGGCTCGGCCTTTGGGCTTGCCAGGCTGATTTCAAAAAAGTTTGGCGTTCTTGAACCGATGCAGTCAAAATATACAATTATGGAGCTGGAAGAAGAATTAATGGCGCAAATTGAGGAAAACTGCTCTGGAAAGGTTATTCTGGCAGGACATTCATGGGGTGCGTGGCTGGCAGGATTATTTGCGGAAAGATTTCCGGACAAAGTGGAAAAAGTTATTTTGATTGGCAGTGGTCCTTTGGATGAATATTATGTTTCTCAAATCGGAGAACGCAGAAAAGGAAATATGTCATCAGAGGAAGCGGAAGAATATGATCATATTTTGCGGCAGCTGGAGGATGGTTTTGGAGAAAAAGATGAATACCTGCAGCGATTAGGTGAAATATGTGACAGAGCGGACGGATACCAGGAGGAGGACTCTTTGAGGGATGAGGCGGACGTAAACGGAGAATTGCATGAAAAAATCTGGAAGGAAGCAGCAGAACTTAGAAAGTCCGGAAAACTGTTAGAAAGATTTGCGAGAATTGCCTGCCCGCTGGTGCTGATCCAGGGAGCAGTTGACCCACATCCGGCGGCGGGCGTCATTCAACCATTAGAAGATCGTAATGTGGACATTAAATCATATGTGCTCGAAAAATGCGGTCATACGCCGTGGAGAGAAAAATATGCCAGAGAAGAATTTGCAAGGGTTTTGTTTTCAGAACTGGAAGGATGATGAATATCAGGCTTTCTATCGTTAGGCCTTTGAAGGTAGAAAGTTCTGATGCTATTTTTTTGGTTGGGAGTGGTATGATGGAGCAGCAAACAGGCTTTCGTGAATTTTTCAGATACACGGCTTTAAGCGTTTTGGGGACATTAGGCGTATCCTGCTATATTTTGGCCGACACCTTTTTTATTTCAAAAGGATTAGGCACAAACGGGCTTGCCGCCTTGAACCTTGCTATTCCTGTTTATAATTTTATTCATGGAACAGGTTTAATGCTTGGAATGGGAGGAGCCACAAGGTTTTGCATCTGCAAAAGTCAGCAAAGAATAAAGGAGGTCAATCAAATTTATACGCATACACTTTATTTGGCTGCCTTGTTTTCAGCAGTATTCGTATTGATTGGACTTTTTTTCGGGGAGAAGCTTTCTCTGTTTTTAGGGGCGGATCAAAATGTTTTTGAGATGACAACGACATATCTTCACTGACTGCTTTTGTTTTCACCTGCATTTATTTTAAATGATATTCTGCTTTGCTTTGTCAGAAATGACGATAGTCCCCGCCTTGCTATGACAGCAATGATAATCGGAAGTTTTTCAAATATCAGCTACTTTTATGGCAAGGGCATTGACAGGCAGGTAAGGGCCATGCTGCGCTACTCTTTGCAGGCCATGTTGGTGATTTCATTATTTATATATGTTATTCTCTTTGTCTTTGCGCAGCCAATCGCTTCTGTATTTAATAGTGAAAATAACCCGGAGTTGCAGCGGATTGCAGTCATGGGTTTGAAGATCTATTTTACTTCTTCTGCTTTTGTAGGATATAATACCATTTTAGCAATCTTTTTTACATCTGTGGAAAAGGTATTGCCTGCACATATTCTTTCCATACTCAGGGGATTTATTTTGATTATCCCCATGGCATTGCTGTTGTCAGCCATCGGTGGAATGACAGGTATATGGTTAACCTATCCAATGACAGAAGCTTTGGTTGCTGTGTTAGGGTATGTAATATATAAGTATTATCAAAATAAAGTGAAATGAAAAAAACAAGAGCACTTTTGTCATTCTAATTTGTATGGAACTATGATATACTGATGCAAATGATACGAAATATACCAGTATGGAAAATGCGGAGGATAGTGAAATGGATTTGACTGGATTTTATTGGACAAGGGAGCCTGCAAGTTACAGGATAAGTCATGATAAAATTGAGATTGTTACAAAGCCCCACACAGATCTGTGGCAGAGGACGTATTATCATTTTCAGAATGACAATGCGCCTGTCCTGCAGATGGAAACGGACAGCAGCCGGATTAAGGATGTGATGATAGAATGACAGGTAAGAAAAGAGCAATTATGCTGGCTTTTTTAGCGGCTGTGTTTTATGCGGTGAATACACCATTCTCAAAAATACTATTAAAGAATATTCCGTCAACTTTTATGGCTGGATTTTTATACATTGGTGCAGGGATTGGTGTCGGAATAATGTATGCCTTTCATTTTAAGAAAGAGAGCAGAGAAGAAAGATTATCAAAGGATGATCTTTTATACACAATTGGAATGATTGTGCTTGACATACTTGCGCCTGTTTTTCTGATGATAGGCATTAAGTATAGTTCAGCATCCAGTGCATCGTTATTAGGTAACTTTGAGATCGTAGCAACAACATTCATTGCCTTATTATTCTTTAAAGAAGCTGTTACAAAAAGGCTGTGGTGTGGTATTGGATTAATTATGATTGCCAGTGCCTTTTTATCAGTAGAAGGATCCGGAAGTTTTCATTTTTCATATGGCTCTCTGTTTGTATTACTTGCAGCTTGTTGTTGGGGACTGGAAAATAATTGTACAAGAAATATATCAGAAAAGAGTACCTATGAGATCGTTGTCTTAAAAGGATTTTTCTCAGGTGGAGGTTCTATTGCAATTGCATTTATTATTGGCGAGCAGTTTCCACGGATGCAGTATGTGCTTATGGCAATGGTACTTGGTTTTGTTGCTTATGGACTTAGCATTTTTATGTATATCAGAGCGCAGCGAGATCTGGGTGCTGCAAAGACAAGTGCCTATTATGCAGTTGCTCCATTTATTGGTTCTTTCTTAGCTTTTATATTGTTGGGTGAGAAGATACAGATGAATTACCTTTTTGGACTTGCCTTTATGATTGCTGGTTCTGCCGTTGTGGCAGCAGACACTCTGATCAGGCACCATATACATCAGCATGAACATATAATAACACATGAACATGATGGATATGTTCATACACATGTCATAACGCATCAGCATGGACATGATCATTATTTTACGAATGATCAGCACGATCATCATCATAGTAAGAAGGAACTTGAAAAATACTTAGCGAGGGTGCATTCTGTATCACACTCGAAGGCATAATGAATCACCGTATATGAAAGGTATTTTAATACGGCGACAATATTGAAGGAATGAGGGGGATAACGGTGAATCATAAAGGAACAAAAATAATAGAGACAGAGCGCTTAATACTCCGACCATTTCGGGAAGGTGATGCTGAACCGATGTTTCGTAACTGGGCTTCTGATCTGGAAGTGACGAAATTTCTGACCTGGCCGGCCCATGAAAATGTGGAGGTTTCAAGACAGGTTGTGAATGGTTGGGTCAAGGACAATATTGTTTTGAAAAATTATCAATGGGCGATTGAACTGAAGGAGATTCAGGAGCCGATTGGCAGTATGAGCGCCGTTCGAATAGATAAGAGAACGGAGTCTGTGACGATTGGGTACTGTATTGGCCGGGACTGGTGGGGGCAGGGAATTACCGCTGAGGCTTTGCGGGCGGTGATCGCATTTTTCTTTTCCGAAGTGGGTATGCATTGGGTCAGTGCCTGCCATGATCCAAGAAATCCGAATTCCGGTAAGGTTATGAAAAAATGCGGGATGACTTACGAGGGTACCTGGAGGGCCGGTGGTGTCAATAATCAGGGCGTATGCGATGAGTCATGGTATTCTATTTTAAAAGAAGAATATGACAGCAAAGTTTCGGCGAATGTGGAAGTCAGATATGTGCGTGATGACGATCGGGTGTTTTGGTATAGTCTTGACAGGCATTTGCCGGAAGCGGAATTTATCAATAAGGTGCGTGATCAAAGAGGCTATGTTTTATCTGAAGACGGCCTTCCGGTGGGGTTATTAAGATATAATCTTTTTTGGGATAATACGCCGTTTTGCACGATGCTTTTTATCAATCGTGAGCACCAGGGAAAAGATTATGGAAAACAGTTGATGACATACTGGGAAAATGATATGAAACGGCAGGGGTATCCTATGCTTTTGGTCTCAACGCAGGTAGATGAGGGCGCGCAGCATTTTTACAGGAAACTTGGCTATAAGGATTGTGGCGGTTTGATCATTGATATTCCTGAATTTGCACAGCCTATGGAAATGTTCATGATAAAGGAACTTTAAAATTGAAGCATCGGAGGAATTAGAGAAAAATTAAGGAAAAAAGCGTATGAATCATAATTTTATCCAGAGCATTCGTATTGACTGGGATCAGATTGATGACTATTCGTATTTGCAGCACATAGAGGCGCTGAAAAGCGTGGAATCTCTGGACTTTTTAAAGAATATGACATTTTTTGTCGGGGAAAACGGGACGGGAAAATCGACACTCCTTGAGGCCATCGCGGTTGCTTATGGTTTTAATCCGGAGGGAGGAACGATTAATTACCGATTCAGTACATATGATGATGTGTCGGAGTTAAGCGGTGCGATCCGCATGGTGAAAGGATATCGACGTGCAAAATCCAATTATTTTTTTCGTGCGGAGAGTTTTTTTAATGTGGCCAGTAAGGCGGAGGATTATAGGGATGTGACGCCGAAAGAAGTTTATTATCAGCAATTTGGAGGAAAATCTCTGCATGAACAGTCACATGGCGAAAGTTTTCTGGCCTACTTTCAGTCATTTGACAGGGAAGGCCTGTATATCATGGACGAGCCGGAGGCGGCCTTGTCACCGCAGAGACAATTGACGTTATTTATACAGATTGCCAGGATGGCGGAAAAAGGTTCACAATTTATTATTGCATCCCATTCGCCAATTTTGCTGGCGATTCCGGGAGCGGATATTATTTCTTTTGATGATGGCGTGATGAAACGCTGCAGTTATGAGGATACCGAGAGTTATCAGGTGATGGAAATGTTTATCAATCACAGGGAGCGGTTGATCGAACGTTTGCTGGATGAAAGTAATCGAATATGAAGCCGTCAAATGCATAAAAGAAGGGGATTTTTATGAAAAAACTGATTTATCGAACCGATGATTTTGGCAGTGCCAGAGCGGCAAATGCAGCAATTTTGGAAGGACTTGAAAAAGGCTGTATGATAAGGAATGTTTCTGTCATGGCGCCCTGCGCATTTGCGCAGGAAGGTGCAAAGTTTCTTGCTCGATACAAGGATATTGATATCGGGATGCACTTTACTATTACCAGTGAATGGGACAAGGTGAAATGGGGTCCGGTGCTTGAAGGAACAAAAAGGGCCGGAGTGACAGATAAAAATGGTTTTTTCAAAGCAGCGCTTTCTGATTTTGCCGGAGAATCTGTTGATCTGGATCAGGTGATCAGAGAATGTGACGCACAGCTTGATAAACTGACATGGCTTGGTCTTCCTGTTGTTTATGTGGACAGTCATATGGGGCCTGAGTTGGTAATTCCGGGACTGCAGGAGAGGTTCCGGGAATGGATTGCTTCAAAAGGGCTGATAGATGCTTATGATTATTATCAGCCTGCAGACAGGATGATACCGGATTATACGGAGAACGACAGCGATTACCTGGATAGCGTGGAGAAGTGGATAAAGGAACTGCCGGAGGACACACAGTTTTGGACGGTTGCTCATCCGGCCAGAGAAAGTGCAGAGACACGGCTTTTTGCGAATTCAGGGGCACCGGAGGGAGTGGTGATGCGCCAAAGGCAGCAGGAATATCTTTCTGTTACCGCTCCGGAATGGGCATTATGGCAGGAAAAATATCATTTGCAGCTTTTGCGTTATCGTGAGGCAAAAAAAGTGCCAAACGGCGAGGCAGGATTAAAACGATTGCTAGGATTATAGGAAAGCGGGCCGGATTCTGTATTTGACAGTTCCGCCAAGAATCAGGGCGGCTTACTTATTTTCTAAGATTCAAAATTGCAACGATTAATAAAGATTGTGGATAGAATATATACCTGAATAGGGGAGCGGCCGCCCTGTAAAAGCGGCGGCCGGGAAATACAGAAAATATTAATGTGAAGATTCTGTAGGTTTATTTTATAACATCCACAGGGAATTGCAACTATAAAATATCGCAATAATCGACAGAAGGGAATTGGCCGCCCTTTCTGCATTCATTTCTTAATGCAATCTTAATACCACATCGGATATACTAATGCCCTTTTCATGCGTATTATGCAATAATGTATATAAATAGTAAGAAATCAATAGACCGAAATAAACCGATGGAGGTATTCATGATGGGCAGATTTGAAAAGAGACTATCCTCCTCACAAATCATTATTCTCGGGTTCGCCCTTGTCATATTGATTGGCAGTTTACTGCTGATGCTTCCGGCTGCCACACAGGATGGGCGGGGAGCGGACTTTACAGATGCATTATTTACGGCGACTTCGGCTGTCTGTGTGACAGGGTTGATCGTGGAAGATACGGCGACGTACTGGACACTTTTCGGGCAGTCGGTGATTTTGATCCTGATTCAGATTGGCGGAATGGGTGTGGTGACAGTGGCGGCTGCGCTGTTTTTAATTTCAGGCAGGAAAATGAGTCTGAAACAATGCGGTACTATGCAGGAAGCGATTTCAGCGCCGGATATTGGCGGGATTATTCCACTGACGGGATTTATTATCAGAATGACCATTATTTTTGAAATGCTTGGGGCGGCCGTGATGGCACCTGTATTTTGTAAAGATTTTGGTGCGCTCAAAGGTATCTGGTACAGCCTGTTTCATTCGGTATCCGCATTTTGCAATGCCGGATTTGATCTGATGGGCTGCCGGAAACCGTATTCTTCACTCACCTGTTATGCGGATGTGCCCCTTATCAATCTGGCGGTCATGTCACTTATTGTGATTGGCGGTATTGGCTTTATCACATGGGCGGATATCTGGAAAAATCGATGGCATTTCAGAAAATACCGGATGCAGAGTAAAGTGATTTTAACGACGACGGCGCTGCTCGTCACACTTCCGGCCGTCTACTATTATTTTTTTGAGTTTAGCGGTTTGCCTTCGGCGCAGCGCTTTTGGCTGGCATTGTTTCAGTCGGTGACACCAAGAACGGCGGGATTTAATACGGCGGACTTAACGGTACTCAGTGAAACAGGACTGGCTATGATGATCGTCCTGATGCTGATAGGCGGTTCGCCCGGTTCGACAGCCGGTGGTATGAAAACGACAACTTTTGCAGTGATGCTTTCAACGACCCTTTCCGTATTCAGGCGCAGGGAGCATACCCGTTTCTTCGGACGAAGAATCGACAACGAAGCCGTTCGGAATGCGGTCGCTATCCTGATGATGTATGTGATACTCTTTCTGGGTGCCGGCTGTATCATTAGCCGTATAGAGCATTTGCCGCTGATGACATGTCTGTTTGAGACAGCCTCAGCCATCGGCACAGTAGGATTGACATTAGGGATCACGCCGGAACTGGGACTGGTATCCAGGATGATCTTAACAGCTCTGATGTACTTCGGCCGTGTAGGCGGCCTGACGCTCATCTTTGCAGCGCTTTCAGGTTATGATGGCAATACGTCAAGATTGCCGCAGGAAAAAATGACTGTTGGATAAATATGGGTTCATTATGTGAGGGGGAAAATATTTTGAAATCTGTATTATTAATAGGCCTTGGGAGGTTTGGCAGACACATTGCCATGAGACTTTATGACCTGAACCATCAGGTGATGGCTGTAGACAATAATGAAGAACGGGTGGACGCGGTTCTGCCTTATGTGACGAATGCGCAGATCGGGGACAGCACGAATGAAACGTTTCTTGCTTCTCTTGGTATCAAAAATTATGATGTCTGCATAGTGGCCATCGGCGATAATTTTCAAAATTCGCTGGAAACGACATCATTATTGAAGGAACTGGGGGCAAAAAAGGTGATCGCAAGGGCTTCCAGGGGCGTACAGGAAAAATTCCTTTTAACAAACGGTGCCGACGAGGTGGTTTATCCGGAGAAACAGTTGGCCTCATGGACAGCGGTGAGATGCACCTCGGATCATATTCTGGATTACATCGAACTGGATGACGATTATGCTATTTTTGAACTGACAGTTCCGGCGGAATGGAGCGGACGGACAATTTTACAGTTGGATATTCGCCGTAAATATGGTATTAATATATTGGGGATCAGAAAAGATGGAAAACTCAATATGCAGATCACGCCAGATACACGCATTGACAGAGAGTCATCAGTGCTGGTGCTTGGCCATCTGAAAGCGATTCAGAAATGTTTCCATATTTAATTGCGTAAAAACAGCATCTTTGAGATGGATGGACAGGGGAATGTGGAATGAAAGAAAATATGAAAAACGATGAGCATATTTTAGTCTGTTTATCGACAGCGCCTTCCAATGCCAGAATTATCAAGACGGCGGCAAAAATGGCCGGGGCTTTCAACAGCCAGTTGACAGCACTATTTGTAGAAACGCCTGATTTTGCCGTTGCTTCGGAGGAGAATCGGAACCGGCTGAGGGATAACTGCAGGCTTGCCAGAGAGCTTGGCGCCGGCGTCGAAACGGTTTACGGCGAAGATGTCGCCTACCAGATTGCAGAATTTGTCCGTGTGGCGGGGATCACGAGGATCGTGCTTGGTCGGAGCGCCGTAACGCGGCGACATTTATTTGGCAAACCGACATTAACGGAACAATTGCTGGCTTATGCGCCGGAGGTCGATATTCATATTATTCCCGACAAGACGGCAGAAGTCCCGTACCATCCACGGCATGCGCATGATTTTACAATGGCCCGTCTGTGGCATAATTTGATGAAAAGTTTTCTGATTTTGCTTGGTGCGACCCTTTTGAGTCTGCTGTTTCACAGGCTGGGTTTCACGGATGCAAATATAATTATGGTATATATTCTGGGTGTGGTACTGACTTCCGTTGTTACATCCCATCAATTGTACAGTCTGGCATCGTCCATTGCCAGTGTGTTTATTTTTAATTATTTGTTTACTGTTCCGCGATTTTCATTGGCGGCCTATGAAACAGGATATCCGGTCACGTTCATTGTCATGTTTCTGACCGCTTATATGACGGGCACACTGGCCAGAGGTTATCAGGAAAAGGCCGGACAATCCGCCAAAATCGCCCGCCGGACAAAAATTCTCTTTGATACGGATCAGATGTTGTCGAGAGCCGGAAGCCGGGAAGAAATATTGAATACGGCGGCGGAACAGATCAAAAAGCTTTTAAATAGGAATATTGTGATTTTTGAGGCGGCCGACGGCCAATTGTCTGCGCCGCGATTCTATCAGACGGATCCGGCGGCTGAATTTGTCTATGACACAGACAGGGAAATACCGGTGGCCCGGTGGGCGATGCAGCATAATCATTCGGCCGGGGCGGCAACGGAGAACATGCCGGATGTGTCGTATCTGTACCTGGCGTTGCGCGCCCATGACAAGGTGTATGGCGTAGTCGGTATTGAGGCTGTCCATGGCGCGCCGGAAGCTTCGGAGCATGATCTATTGCTGCCGATGCTTGGTGAATGTGCGCTGGCGCTGGAAAATGAGCAAAACGCCCGTGAAAAGGAAGCGGCGGCTGTTCTGGCGGAAAATGAACAGTTGAGAGCGAATTTGTTACGAACGATTTCCCATGATCTGCGGACACCGCTAACGGCGATTTCCGGTCATGCCAGCAATTTAATGTATAATGGCAGTACCTTTGACGATGCAACGAAACAGCAATTGTATTCCGAAATCTACGAAGATGCCATGTGGCTGATCAATCTGGTGGAAAATCTGCTGTATGCGACACGGATCGAGGAAGGCCGCATGACGCTGCGCACATCGACGGAACTGCTGAGTGAAATTGTGGAAGAAGCCATGCATCAGGTTGAACGGATCCCGCATAAGCAGCGTATTCTGATGAATTGCGGAGACGAATTGCTATTGGTAAAGGCTGATGCCAAACTGGTGATACAAGTGATCGTCAATATCGTTGACAATGCGGTCAAATATACGCCGGATGATTCCCGTATCCTTGTTACTGCCGGTAAAAAGGATAATTGGGCGATGGTACGGGTCGCTGATAACGGGTATGGGATCCCAAATAGGGAAAAAGAAAAAATTTTTGATAAATTTTACTGCGGCGCCAATAAAATTGCGGATAACCGCCGCAGTCTGGGGTTGGGACTGTATCTTTGTAAAGCCATTGTGGAAGCCCATGGCGGGAAGATCGATGTAACCGACAATGAACCGCGGGGAACCGTTTTTAGTTTTACCCTTCCGCTGGAGGAGGCGGTGTGTTATGAATAAATATCAGATTTTAGTGGTGGAAGATGACGCGCCGGTGCGCAATTTGATGACACTGACTTTAAAAGCCCATGATTATCGTTATATGACGGCAGTAACGGGAGAGGCAGCAGTTATGGAGGCGGCTTCCCACAATCCGGATATCATGCTGCTGGATTTAGGTCTGCCTGATATTGATGGGGTGGAAGTCATCCGGCGTGTTCGAAGCTGGTCGAATATGCCGATTATTGTCATCAGTGCAAGAAGTGAGGACAGTGATAAAATAGATGCGTTGGATGCGGGGGCCGATGATTATCTGACCAAGCCGTTTTCCGTGGATGAATTACTGGCAAGGCTGCGGGTGATCCAGCGGCGACTTGCCCTGATGCAGAATCTCAGTTCGGAGGAAGCGGTCTATGTCAACGGACAGCTAAGTATTGATTTTGCTTCCGGCTGTGCCTGTATTGGCGAAGAAGAATTGCGGCTGACGCCCATTGAATATAAATTGCTGTGTTTGCTGGCCCGCAATACGGGCAAGGTACTGACCCATAAATTCATCACACAGAATATATGGGGCAGCGGCTGGGAAAATAATGTGGGGTCGCTGCGGGTGTTTATGGCCACACTTCGTAAAAAGCTGGAGAAAACGCCCGATTCCCCACAATATATCCAGACTCATATCGGTATCGGCTACCGCATGCTGAAGATTTGAGCATTAACCTTCAAAGAGGAGACGATTGCCTGATTTAGTGACCGCAGTGTCCGCCCTGGTGATGCTCGCCGCAGCCATGGCTGCCGCAGGAGCCGCCATGATGATGGTGCTCGCCGTGGTGGTCACAGTGAACATCCGGGTTGTAGGATAACTGGCCGGATGCCAGTGCTTCGGCGGCCTTGTCGGCATCTCCCGAAACCCCGCCGAACAGTTGGATACCGGCGGCTGCGAGCAAATGCAGCATATTGATCGCTTTGGCCAGGTAGATAAGAAAATGATTCCAGCGATTGACATAAGGAGGATTTCCCGCCCGCAGATTGGTGAAGAAATCATCCAAAGATTCTTTTTCATCAAGGAGTGCGCTCAAGGAACAGAGGGTTTCCAGACATCATCGTTTTCCACAGTAGCAGACGGCTCCGCCGGCCTGCATTTCAATATGCTCAATGGTGGAATTGTGCCCGTGCTTGCCCGTCATGATCTGTCCTCTGGCAATAATAGCGGCGCCAAGATGCTTGCTGATGGAAAGGTAGAAAGCATCCTCCAACTCCGGGGAGATCCACAATTCAGAGGTGGCCGCACTGTACGCGTCATGGACAAATGTACATGGATAAGGCAGATATTTGGTAAAGGCCGTGATGGAAAGTCCGGTACAGGACAGTATTTTGCCATAAATAACCGTCTGTTTATCCGGCGAGATCAATCCCTGTATGGCAAATCCTATGCCAAGGATCTGTTGATCCGATATATGAAGGGCATTCTTAAATTCGATAATTTTACTGCATACAGTTTGAAAATAAGCATCTGTATCTTCATAATTCATGGCAAATGCCAGACGGTCGATTTTTTCTCCATACAAATTGACTGCGATCATTTTCACTTCTTTTGTCAGGATCTCCACACCAATGCCAATACGAAAATCAGGTACAATGGTATAGGCCGAAGCTTTTCTGCCTACATATTCTGTGTCGATCTGTCCGCATTTCTCGATCAGACCGTCATTTTCCATTGCAGCGAGATTGGCAGTGACGGTAGGGCGGCTCAGGCGCGGATGTAGCGATTGTTGATCTGGATTTTGAGGAAGCAAAAAAGACGGCGAAGGAACTGGCAGAAGCAACCGGCCGCAAGGTCATTGCCATCAAGACAGATTGTACGGACAAGGCGCAGGTAGATGCAATGGTGGCACAGGTTGTAAGAGAACTTGGAGGACTTGATTTCTGCCATAACAATGCCGGTATCTGTATCAATGCACCGGCCGAAGAGATGACATATGAACAGTGGTACAAGGTCATCAATATCAATTTGAATGGTATTTTTCTCACAGATATTGCGGCCGGCAAATATATGCTGGCTCATGGCGGCGGATCCATTATCAATACGGCATCCATGTCGGCGCACATTGTCAATGTACCGCAGCCACAGTGTGCTTACAATGCGTCAAAAGCCGGCGTTATTCAGCTGACCAAATCTTTGGCCATTGAATGGGCAAAACGGGGGGTACGTGTAAACAGCATCAGCCCGGGTTATATCGGCACTGAATTGACACTGAATTCCCCAACACTGATTCCTCTGATTGAAAAATGGAATGAAATGGCGCCTCTGGGAAGAATGGGGACACCGGAGGAACTGGAATCCATCTGTGTTTATCTGGCCGGAGATACAAGTACATTTACAACAGGTTCTGATTTTATCATTGATGGCGCGTTTACCTGTTTCTAAAATGACAGTGTTGGATACTGGGGCTGCGGCAGTCAATGATTGACTGGCACGGCCCCGGAAAGGGGAAGGAGAACATGAGTGCAAAAGAATTGATCATAAACGGAGAGACTGCACTGGGAATCGAGCTTGGCTCCACGAGAATAAAAGCGGTTCTGATTGATATGCAGGGGAATGTGATGGCTGTCGGTATACATGACTGGGAAAATTCCTTTGTGAATAATGTCTGGACATACAGTATTGAGGATATACACAGCGGTCTTCGCGGCTGCTACAGCTCCCTTAGACAAACGGTGCAGGAAAAATACGGTGTAGTGCTTCAGAATATAGGCGCCATCGGCATTAGTGCCATGATGCATGGCTATATGGCGCTTGATAAGGAAGGCCGGCAGATTGCGCCGTTCCAGACATGGAGAAATACAAATACCCAGGAAGCTGCGGACGAATTGACGGAGTTGTTTAATTTTAATATTCCGCTGCGATGGACAGCGGCACATTTGTATCAGCGTATTTTAGACGGGGAAGAACATGTGGCACGTTTGGATTATGTGACCACATTGAGTGCCTATATCCACTGGAAGCTGACAGGCGAACGGGTGATTGGCATTGGAGATGCAGCGGGCATGTTTCCAATCGATTCTAATACCCATGATTATGATGCGGACATGGTACAGAAGTTTGATACATTGCTTGAGCCATACGGATATTCGTGGAAAATGCGGGATGTTTTTCCTAAGGTCCTTGTGGCTGGAGAGAATGCGGGTGTATTAACGGAAGAAGGGGCTGCGTTCCTTGATGAGACAGGGAACTTAAGAGCGGGTATTCCGCTGTGTCCGCCGGAGGGTGATGCGGGAACCGGTATGACGGCAACCAATTCTGTGGCGCCGAGAACAGGAAATGTGTCCGCCGGTACCAGTACCTTTGCCATGATCGTGCTGGAAAAACAACTGAGTAAAGTTTACCGGGAAATTGATATGGTGACGACGCCGACCGGTTTTCCGTGCGCCATGTCTCATGCTAATAATGGGACTTCTGATCTGAATGCATGGGTAGGACTTTTTGGGGAATTTGCGGATTTGATCGGTGTACAGATGGATATGGGCGAGCTGTTTGAAAAGCTTTATACAAAATCTCTCAGCGGTGATGCTGACTGCGGCGGTCTGCTGTCCTATGGTTATTATTCCGGGGAAAATATTACGATGATCAACGAAGGGCGACTGGCTTTCCTGCGTACGGCGGACAGTAAGTTTAATCTGGCTAATTTTATGAAGGTACACCTGTATACATCTCTGGGAGCTGTCAAGCTTGGGCTGGACATCCTGATGGAAGATGAAAAAGTGAAAGTGGAACGGATCATGGGACACGGCGGCTTTTTCAAAACAAAAGGAGTTGGTCAGCGGTATCTGGCAGCAGCCGTCAACGCTCCGGTCACAGTGATGGATACGGCCAGCGAAGGCGGTGCGTGGGGAATTGCATTATTAGCGGCCTTCCTGATCGACAGAAAAGACGGGGAGCGGTTGGAGGATTATCTCGAAACAAGAATTTTCCGGGAATTATCCGGCGATACGATTGTACCGTGTGAAGAAGACGTCAAAGGATTTCATATTTTTATGGATCATTATAAGGCAGGTCTTTCAATTGAAAAATCTGCAATTGAAGCGATAAACTGGTAAGAGAAGGAGACAGATATGGGAAAATGGGGAAAGCGTATTGGGTACGGGATCGGGGATCTTGGATGCAATCTGGTTTTTAGCACCATGGCGTCCTATCTAATGGTTTTTTACACCGATGTATTCGGAATTACCTCTGCCGCTGCGGGCACCATGATGCTGGTAACGAAATTCATTGATGCCTTTACGGACACGGGGATGGGTCTGATCGTTGACCGTACAAATACAAAATGGGGCCAGGGGCGGCCGTATTTTCTGTTTGGCGCGGTGCCATTCGCGGTCTTTACAATGATGACCTTTTATATTCCAAATCTGGGCGGCGGCAAGCTGGTGTGGGCTTACGTTACATATTGTCTGCTTTGTACAGCGTACACAGTGGTCAATATTCCGCTTAATACAATTGTTCCGAGACTGACATCTGATGTTCATGAAAGAGACAGCATTGCAGTATTGACTTATTTTTATAAGCTGGACAGTCTTCGCGGGGAGATGACCCGGGAACTGGAAATGCGCAGACAATCAGGTTGTTAATTCAAAGATTGCGGTTTTCAGGCGATAATGTTATAATCAGATTATCAAATGGGGCGGATTGGAGAAGGAGCATACCATGCAGGGGGGAAATTTACTATATCAGCAAAGTTTTTTTAACAATGTGACGCAGGATACGATCGAACAATTGTGGGCGGCCGGTTGTGTTCACCAGTTTCAAAAAGGTCACGTGATCATGAGGGGCAGGGAAAGTATTCACCATGTGTACATTCAGTTGTCCGGCAAATCCATGATTTATAATCTGACCCATACGGGCAGCAGGAAGATTATCTTTATTCTGGGAGAAGGCGTGTTGCTGAATGAACATCTGGTTTATGACCATCCGACGTCGTTGTTTTGCGAGACGTTGGAAAAAAGCCGCGTTTTCAGCGTGCCCCTGAAGTTTTTCCTGGAATGCATGGCACATGATTTCTCTTTGACAAAGGCTGTACTGGAAACGGAGGAGCGCCGGATCTGGCGCATGGGCCATCAGTTAAAAAATACGATGGGAAGTATTTATATGGAACGGAAACTGGCGGCCAAACTGTGGAAACTGTCAAGAGATTTTGGGATCCAGACGGCGGAGGGGATTGAAATAGACATCAACCTGCCGGTGACTTTGCTGGCCGATATGCTGGGAGCCTCCAGGGAGACGACATCCAGGTTATGCGGTATCCTGGTGGATATGGGCCTTCTGACAATTAATAAACGCCGGATCACGATCAGCGATCCGGAGAAAATGTCCGCATTTTATAAAACAGGTAAAATTGACGGATAATAAGAAATTGAGAATAAAAAAGGATTTTGTGATGAATGTCACAGAATCCTTTTTCTGTTTTTGTTAAACTATTATCAACAAAAAACACAGGCAACAAATAGAAAGGAGTCGTTATGGGATATCAATTATCAAAAACAGAAGCCGGTCAGATGTTTGGGCAATGGACAGAGCAGTATGATGTCTTTGCCCCAAAGCGGATGGAAGGGGAAGGCTGTTTTTCTGACACGGATATTATCCGGTATGGGAAAATCACTTCACTGGACGAGATTGAATGGGAGAAAAAATCCGACTATTCTTTTAAAGAGGTGCTGCTGGCCATTAACGAGACGCTGTTTTATTTTACGGAAGATCAGACAACGGTGCCGAAGGGCCCCCAAAAGGATATACTGATTTTCCTTCGTTCCTGCGATCTGCACGCAGTCAGAAGGCTGGATCAGATCTATCTGAAAAATGGGTTTGAGGATTTTTACTATGCCAGAGTGCGGGAGCGGGCCAAATTCATTCTCATGGGATGCCGGGAGACATGCGCGTCCGGGTTCTGTGTCAGCATGGGAACCAATCAGGCGGACAATTATGACGCTTATCTGAAGGCGGACGGTGAACGGTATTTTGCGGATTTCAAATGCCGTGAACTGGAAGATACGGTGGTGTCGAAAACGGCGGCAGAGGTGAAGCCGGATCACGTGACGGAGAATAAGGAAAAAGTAACGCTGCCGAAGCAGCTTTCCAATGAAAGCTTCAGCAAGGAGATCTGGAAAGAATACGGCGCGCGCTGTATTGGCTGTGGCCGCTGCAATTTTGTCTGTCCGACATGTACGTGCTTTACGATGCAGGATATTTTCTATAAGGACAACCCGAAGGTGGGCGAGCGGCGCCGTGTATGGGCTTCCTGCCAGGTGGACGGTTACACAGAGATGGCCGGCGGGCACGGATTCCGTCAGAGTCAGGGAGACAGAATGCGTTTTAAGGTGATGCATAAGATTTACGATTATGAGAAACGATTTGGTTATCCAATGTGTGTGGGCTGTGGTCGTTGTGACGATGTCTGCCCGGAATACATATCTTATTCAAACTGCGTGAATCGTTTAGCAAAGGAGGAAAATGAAGCATGAAAAACGAATATATTCCTCAGTTATCAACGATCAGAGAGGTCATCCGGCATACGGATCTGGAGTACACGTTCCGTATGGAATTTCACGGCGATGTCAAACCGGGCCAGTTCTTTGAAGTGTCGATCCCTAAATTTGGTGAAGCGCCGATTTCTGTCAGCGGCATCGGTGACGGCACCGTTGATTTTACCATCCGCCGTGTCGGTAAAGTGACAAACGAGATTTTTGAAAATTATGTGGGAGACAGGCTCTTTATACGAGGACCGTACGGAAACGGCTTTGATATCGACAATTATAAGGGAAAAGACCTGGTTGTTGTGGCAGGCGGAACAGGGCTCTCACCTGTACGCGGCGTAGTGGATTATTTTGCCCGTCATACGGATGAGGCGGTGCGCACGACACTGATTGCAGGTTTCAAGTCGCCAAAGGATGTGTTGTTCAAAGATGATTTTGCATTCTGGCAGAATCAGATCGAGGTGATCAAAACTGTTGACACGGCGCCGGAAGGTTATGACGGTCCGGTGGGAATGGTGACAAAATATATTCCGGAACTGAAATTCGACAATATTGAGAATACGGCATTTATCTGTGTCGGTCCTCCGGTCATGATTAAATTTACGGTGATGGCAATTTTGAAGCTGGGCGTTGCGGAAGAAAATATCTGGGTATCCAATGAACGGAAGATGTGCTGCGGGCTTGGCAAATGCGGACATTGTAAGATCGGTTCGACATATATTTGCCTGGACGGTCCGGTTTTCAACTATGTGGACGGCAAGGAACTGATTGATTAGGAGGTGTCATGAGTGGGATTAGATATTAATACAAAAAAACTGAAAAAGAATGCATTCCGTGTATCAAAGGTGCGAGGGATCGGCGCGTCAAGGATCCGTGTACCTGGCGGCTATTTAAACGCTGAAGTATTGGGAATGGTGCAGGAAATCGCCCAGACCTACGGCAATGGCTATGTGCATTTAACGACCCGCCAGGGCTTTGAGATCGAAGGCATCCGTTTGGAGGATATGGATGAAATCAACGAGAAACTGCAGCCGATCATCGAAAAGCTGGAAATCAATCAGACCGATCCGGGCACAGGTTATCCGGCTTCCGGTACGAGAAATATCAGCGCCTGCATCGGCAACAATGTCTGTCCGTTTGCCAATTATAACACGGCGGAACTGGCAAAAAAAATTGAGAAGGCGGTTTTCCCGAATGATCTGCATTTTAAGATCGCTCTTACAGGATGTTCCAATGACTGCGCAAAAGCGAGAATGCATGATTTTGGAATTATCGGTATGACCATGCCGCAGTATGATCCGACCCGCTGCGTGACCTGCCAGGCCTGTGTGAAGGGTTGTAAGAGTCTGTCTGTGAATGCGCTTCGTGTGGAAAACTATAAGATCGTCCGTGACGAGGAAAAATGTATCGGCTGTGGCGTCTGTGTGACAAAATGTCCGACCAGGGCATTGACCCGGAGTAAGAAAAAATATTATAAACTGACGATCATGGGCCGGACAGGCAAGCGTAATCCGCGTCTGGGCCAGGATTTCCTTGTGTGGGCCGACGCCGACAATATTATTAAAATCATTTTAAATACGTACAAATTCGTTGAAAAATATATTTCCCCGAATGCACCGGCGAGAAAAGAGCATATCGGTTATATCATTGACCGTGTTGGCTTTGAGGAATATAAGAAATGGGCGCTGGATGGCGTGGAACTGATGCCGGAGACAATTATGAAAGCGTGTGTCTACTGGGACGGTATTCATTTTGACCGGTAAAAGGGGGATGAGGATGAAAAAGATACAATCAACCTGTAATTACTGTGCCATCGACTGCAATCTGGATTTTTATGTGGAAGATAACAGAGTGGTTAAAACCGTGCCGACAAAGGGTTATCCGGTCAACGACGGTTTCTGCTGTATCAAGGGCCTGTCTCTGGACAAGCAGCAGCAGACCGTCAAGCCCAACAGCCTGCCGAAGATCAGACAGGAGGACGGCAGTTTCCGCCAGGTTTCATGGGAGGAAGGGTTTCAGTATGTGGCCGATCAGATAAAAGAACTGCAGGCAAAATATGGAACTGAGAGCGTGGCCGGTATCAGTACGGGACAGTTGACCTTGGAGGAATTTGCCATCTTTGGCCATGTGATGCGCAATTATCTGCAGACCAATGTGGACGGCAATACCCGTCTTTGTATGGCAACGGCCGTCGTGGCCCACAAGCAGAGTTTTGGTTTTGACGCGCCGGGATTTACGCTGGAGGATCTGGAACTTTCTGACCGGCTGATCTTTATCGGTGCCAATCCGGTGGTGGCCCATCCGATTCTGTGGGGCCGTGTCCGTCAGAATCAGGTGCCGGATCATAAGATTATTGTCATTGATCCGCGCAAATCTGAAACAGCCATGAATGCGGATTACTGGTATGGTCTCAAATGGCGGAGCGATCTGTTGCTTTTATATACCATTGCCAATCTGCTGATTGAAAAAGATTATCTGGATCATGCATTTATTGAGGCGCATACGGAGAATTTTGAGGCTTTCAGCGAGTTCGTGAAGGATTATACGTTGGAGCGGGGCGCGGAGGGTACCGGACTTTCAAAAGATCAGATCCTGGAACTGGTGGAACTGATCCACAGCGGCAAGCGGGTGTCTTTCTGGTGGACCATGGGCGTGAACCAGGGCTATGATGCCGTGCGTACGGCCCAGGCCATTATTAATCTGGCTCTGATGACAGGTAATATCGGCAAACCGGGGACGGGCGCCAATTCAATTACGGGACAGTGCAACGCCATGGGTTCCCGTGCCTACAGCAACACATCTGTCCTTTTTGCCGGCGGGGATTTTGCTGATCCGGCCAGGCGGCAGCGCATCGCAGAAGTATTAGGCGTGGATGAAACCATGCTGGCCAAAAAGCCGACGAAGACCTACAACCAGATCATCGAAGGCATCAATGCCGGGGAAATTAAGGGGCTCTGGATTTTGTGCACCAATCCGAGACATAGCTGGACAAACAATGAAACCTTTGCCGAAGCGGCAAAGAAGCTGGAACTGTTCGTTGTTCAGGATATTTATGATACTATCGAAAGCGCGGAAGATTGTACGGTCTTTTTCCCTGTGGTGCCGGGATTGAAAAAAGAAGGGACCTATATGAATATGGAGCGCCGTCTGGCAGCCATGCGTCCGGTGCTGGAACGGGGAGAGAACGAGATCTCGGACTATGAGGCCGTGCTGGGTGTCGGCAAAGCCCTTGGTATGGGAGATGCGCTGAAGGGCTGGGAGACGCCGAGAGATTGCTTTAATCTGAT
>CAYURX010000031.1:0-566 GCA_964447245.1 uncultured Coprococcus sp.
ATGGAAAATAGTCATAATGCGCCGGATGGAACCATTGTAAAGTTTTTTGACAGAAACCTCGTGAATTACAATATTGATGAGCGGTGGGCTGAATTTGAACTTGTTATTCCTGAGGGGACGAATAATGCTGCCGGAAGGACCCATGGAGGCTATCTCTGTGGTTTGATGGATGAGTGTATGGGTACTTTTGCCTATGCGTTAGTGGCTTTAAAGGGCGTATTTATTACAACTGCGGACATGCAGTTCAATTGCCTGAGGCCGCTTTATACAGGTGAAAAAATCCGTATTAAAACCAGTGTTTTACATCTTGGCAGACGCACGATTATTGCGGATGCTAAAATTTATCGGGACAATGAATTATGTACGATTGCGACTCAAAATTATGCGGTGCTTGATTTGCAGTGGTTGTCACGTAATAATAATAAGTGAAAATGCGGTGAGTTAAAGTATTAAAATCATCAGAAAGAGGGGAGTTATAACTCCCCTTTTTCGATGGCTGCATAGCGTTGTTCATTTTTTTACAATTTTGATAATGCGTCTGCGTCTGCAACGATGATAACATCGTT
>CAYURX010000031.1:576-21854 GCA_964447245.1 uncultured Coprococcus sp.
TTGTGGAGCTGCAGGATGGATGCAGGTACGGACGGGGTGATCGGGCCGCTGATCATAGCCTTTAATGCGTCTCCTTTGTCTGCGCCGCTGACGACAACAAGAATTTTTTTGGCCTGCATGATGCTCTTGATGCCCATGGAGTACGCCTGGCGCGGAACGTCATCTTCGCAAGCGAAGAAACGTTTGTTGGCTTCGATGGTGCTTTCTGTTAAATCTACACAATGTGTTTCTTTTTCAAAAGCCTCGCCCGGTTCGTTGAAACCGATATGACCGTTGCGGCCAAGGCCAAGAAGCTGGAGGTCGATGCCGCCTTCACGGGCGATGATGTGGTTGTAAACGCTGCAGGCTTTTTCTGAATCCGGTTCCAATCCGTCCGGAACGAAAGTGCGGGATTTGTCAATATTAACCAGATCAAACAGGTGTGTGTTCATAAAATAGCGGTAACTCTGCTCGTTGTCCGGGCCAAGGCCCTTATATTCATCAAGATTGATACTGGTCACTTTTGAAAAATCCAGATCGCCTTTCTTGTACCATTCCACCAGCTGTTTGTATGTGCCGACCGGGGATGAACCTGTGGCCAGGCCGAGTACACAGTTTGGCTTCATAATAATCTGCGCGGAAATAATATTTGCTGCTTTGCGGCTCATATCGTAATAATCTGCTGCTCTGTAAATAACCATAGTAATCTTTCCTTTCTGCAATTCACCCTGCAATTTGGCCAATTATTCATCTTGCCAATGGCTCTGCAAAGCGTTCTGCGGTAAAATAAGCAATCTGCTAAGTATTATAGGTTTATTCATAAAGAAAGTATAACAAATTAAATAAATAAATCAATGGAACCGGGGAAGTTAGAAAGAATAAACAAGAGGTTGTGCATTTTAACTAAAAATAATCACTTGAAACTTCCGTTGGATAGGAGATTAAACTAAAAGGGTGAACGGACTTTCAGAATAGCCAAGGGTTATTGAAAATAAATTCGCAGGTGTTATACTGAATGTACAAAGGAGGGCAGGAGATAAATGAACGCTAAAGTTGAACAATTAAAAGGCAGATTGATCGTGTCTTGCCAGGCTTTACCATATGAGCCGCTGCATTCCTCGTTTATTATGGGAAGAATGGCGCTGGCAGCCAGGGAAGGCGGAGCGGTCGGTATCCGGGCCAACACAAAAGAGGATATCAGAGAAATTCAGTCACAGGTTGATCTTCCTGTCATTGGTATCGTGAAAAGGGATTATGAAGACAGCAAGGTTTATATCACGCCGACAATGAAAGAAATTGAGGAACTGATGGAAGTAAAGCCGGAGATCATTGCGGTGGATGCGACAATTGATACAAGGCCGGGCGGCGTAACAATTGATGAATTTTTCCATCAGATCAAGGAGAAATATCCGGATCAGCTTCTGATGGCCGACTGTTCGACCGTGGAAGAAGCGCTTCATGCGGATGAACTTGGTTTCGATTTTATCGGAACAACGCTGGTTGGTTATACGGATCAGAGCAAGGGCGACAAAATTGAGGCGAATGATTTTGAGATATTGAGAAAAATCGCAGCGAAAGTAAAGCACAGGATCATTGCCGAGGGCAATATCAATACGCCGGAAAAAGCAAAACGTGTGATTGAACTTGGCGCATTCAGTGTTGTGGTTGGTTCGATCATTACAAGACCGCAGCTGATTACAAAGGCATTTGCGGAAGCGCTTGACTGATTCACAGGACATTGACAGGACTATTACAACGTTTGATGAACGTTTTGTGTAGTATAGAATCTTGTTGGATAAGCAAAGAAAAAAAGGAGGAATTTTTATGAAAAAGAGAATTTTAGCATTGGCTCTTTCAGTGGCACTGGCTGCAAGCGCTCTTGTCGGATGCGGCAGCGGCAACCCACCAGCTACAGAAGCGGCAGGCAATTCCGGTGAAACAGCCGGAGCAGAAACAGAGGCTGCAGGCGGAGAAGCCAGCGGCGAAGCAGGTGAATCCGGCGTGCTTTACAGCAACGGCGGTCCTGTCGAATTTTTTGAAACACCTTGGCTGAATCCGGGCGCTTATATGTTTAACAAAACATTATACGGGCATCTGCTTTTTGCTGATGAGAATCTTCAGCCGATCGCAGGTGAAGGTGACCTGGCCGAAAGCTATGAACTGGCAGAAGACGGCTCCACATTAACCTTTACATTAAGAGACGGCATCAAATGGCATGACGGTGAGCCGATCACAGCCGAAGAAGTTCAGTGGAATATTGAATATTCTCTGAAGACAACCGTACTGAACTCTGTATTCCGTTCTACATTTGAAGCCATCGAAGGCGCTGCTGATTATGAAGCCGGCAATGCAGACCATATTTCCGGTATTGCGGTCGATGGCAATAAGATCACGTTAACCTTCGAAAAGGTAGCGCCGGATGTATTGCTGACATTCACACAATTCGCATTACTGCCGGAAAAATACCTGGCGGATGTTGATCCTGTTTCCCTGCAGCAGGCCAGCTATTTCCAGAGCCCGATCGGTTCCGGTCCTTTCAAGGTTGGCGAAGTTCAGATGGGCAACTACACCATTCTTGAGCCGTTTGAAGACTACTACGGCGGAGCGCCGTCCTTTAAGATCCACCTGAATCCAAGTGCGGGCGATTCTGATGCCAACTTTGCGACAAATGTCAAAGCAGGCAAGCTTGATTACGCCTATACAAAGATGATCTCTGATGTTCAGGCGATTGAAGGTACAGAAGGTATCACCATTGATCAGGTCGATGTACGTTATACACGTCTGTTCTATGTGAACAAGTTCCCGAGAGAAGACGGTACAGCAGCACCTCTGGCAGATGCAAGAGTACGTCAGGCGATCGCTTACGCCATCGATATGGATGCGATCTGTGAAGGCGTTATGGATGGTTCAGGTGTTGCGGCTAACAGCCTGACACCGGATGGCGCAGACAAGGTTGACGGTCTGAACGATTACGATTACAATCCTGAAAAGGCAAAAGAATTACTTGCGGAAGCAGGATGGGATTCCAATACGGAAATTAAAGTTGTTTACTATTACACAGATCAGGCAACACAGGATTTGATGGCAGTTATTCAGCAGTATCTGGCAGAAGTTGGTATCAAGATGAATGCCAGCCTTGTAGAAGGCGATCTGGCAACGATCCTCTGGAAAGCACCTGAAGATCCTGTAAACGGACCAAGTGCCGTTGACTGGGATATGTGCTATGCGGCAAATGCAGCGCTTTCCATGCATGAATACTATGACAGATACGCAACAGGTTATTCGATCAACTCTCATACGCCAAGTGACAGCACACTGGATGAACTGATCGCAGCAACCAATGCGTCTGTTGATCCTGAGGTACAGAAGAATGCGTTCTTCGAACTTCAGAAGTATGAGAATGAGACATTGTTCGAAATCCCTCTGTATTACCAGCCGATCTTCCTTGTACACAGTGACAAGATCGAGGATATCGGTGCCATTGGTAATCCGCAGTTCAACTACAAGTGGGATATTCAGAACTGGGTAGTTAAATAATAGACAGGGATCATGAATCACTGTAAGATTAAGTAGCAACGAGGCGGGGGATTGTATGTTATACAATCCCCTGGTTTTTAGAAAGGTAAAACAGATGGCTAAATATGCATTGAAAAAAATATTGGGTATGATTCCAATGTTACTGATTATCACATTTATCATCTATTGGCTTCTGGATCTCACACCTGGCGACCCGACTTCTTATTTGATGGACCCTGAGGCTCTGGCCCGGCTCAGCGCAGATCAGTTGGCAGCGCTGAGAGCACAGTACGGTCTGGATGATCCGTTTGTTATTCGTTATTTTAAATGGCTTGGACGTTTGCTGCAGGGTGACTTCGGCTACAGTACATCAAGCGGTGTACCGGTTATTCAGATCATGGCCCAGCGTCTGCCGGCCACACTTGAACTGGCCGTTTGTGCCCTTGTGATTTCGACGGTTCTTGGCAGCGTCCTCGGCGTTCTTGGCGCTATCAAAAAAGGCAGTATCGGCGATAACGTATTGACAATAGCCGGTATGATCGGCGTTTCCATTCCGCAGTTTTTCTTTGGTGTCTGCGCGATCCTGATTTTTGCGTTAAATCTGGGATGGCTTCCGGTTGGCGGACGAACGGACCCGGAGGTTGTGAATTTTGTTGGGCGGATTAAATATCTTGTGATGCCGTCGCTGGTTCTTGGTATTTCCATGACCGCCGGCGTTATGCGCTACGCGCGCAGCAGTATGTTGGATACGATGAACAAAGATTACATAAAAACTGCCAGAAGTAAAGGCCTTCCTGAATGGCGTGTCAATCTCATGCACGGCTTCAGAGTATCTTTGACGCCGGTTATCGTTTTGGTAGGTTTCCGTCTGCCGACATTAATTGCAGGTTCCGTTGTTATTGAAACAGTTTTCCAGTGGCCGGGTATCGGCAGTGCTTTCAATACGGCTGTGCGTTCTCAGAACTATAATCTGGTTATGATGCTGGCATTGCTCTTTGTATTTATGACATTATTTGCAAGTACGCTGGTTGATATTCTGACGGCTGCATTAGACCCGCGTGTCAAGTTAAACGGTTAAGGAGGGTTACAATGAGTGCTGCGACAAAACAAGCGCGTTTGAATAGAAAATTTGATAAGATCAGAGCCCTTGAGGAATCAGGTGAACTGAAAAAGAAAAAACAGGGAAACCGTGCGCTGCGCAAGCTGCTGAATAACCGGCTGGCTATTATCGGCGGTGCGATTTTTCTGATCATCCTGCTCTGTTGTATATTTGCCCCTCTTTTGACAAAATATTCTCCGACATCCGTCGATATGAAGAATATTTTGTCAGGGCCAACGGGCGAGCACTGGTTTGGCACGGATAAACTGGGCCGGGATGTGTTTTCCCGTGTGTTATACGGCGGACGTATGTCCATTGTCATCGGCTTCGGCAGCGCCCTGGGATGCGCGCTGATTGGCGTATTGATCGGATGCTACAGTGCCTACAGGGGCGGCTGGTTTGACAGTCTGATGGTGCGTATATCAGAAGTATTCATGTCCATTCCGCAGTTGATCCTCGTGCTGATGCTGGTGGCGATCCTTGGACAGAGCGCGAAGAATATTGTCATTATCTTTATTATATGCGGGTGGGGTTCCTGTTTCCGTATGGCCAGATCCCAGGTGCTTTCCATTCGTGAAGAAGAATATGTTCAGTCATTGAAGGTATTCGGCCTGAATCCGTTTGTCATCTGTTACAAGCATATTCTTCCGAATGCTCTAAGCCCGATCGTTGTTAATATTACCTTAAGTACAGCGATGTTTATTCTGGAAGAAGCGGCTTTGAGTTTCCTGGGATTGGGCGTACCGCTTGAAGTGCCGACCTGGGGCAATATCTTAAATGCCGCTCAGGACCTTTATACACTTCAGAATAGCTGGTGGCTGTGGCTGCCGACAGGTATCGTCGTATCTCTGTTTGTTATGAGTATCAACTTCCTGGGTGATGGTATTCGTGATACAACAGATCCGACACAGCAGGGTTAGGAGGTTCTTATGAGCGACAAAAATGATGTAATTATTTCCGTAAAAAATTTAAAGACTTATTTTTATACCAATCAGCGCTGTAATAAGGCCATCAACGGTGTTTCCATGGATATCAAAAGAGGAAAGACCCTCTGTATCGTTGGCGAATCCGGCTGCGGCAAGAGTGTGACGGCAACATCCATTATGCAGCTGCTGCCGAAGCTGTCCAGAATCGAGCAGGGAGAGATCATTTACCACAGCGGTGATGAAAGAGGGGATATCCGCATTGACCAGTTGGAGCGTAACGGTAAGGAAATGCGTTCTCTGCGGGGCAAAGATATCGCCATGATCTTCCAGGATCCGATGACGGCGCTGAATCCGGTCTATACCATCGGCTGGCAGATCGTTGAAATGATCCGTTCCCATGAAAATGTGTCCAGGCAGGAAGCCCGCGAGCGCGCGCTGAAGCTGCTGACGGATATGGGTATTCCGAATCCTCAGAAACGTATTGACCAGTATCCGCATGAGTTTTCCGGCGGTATGCGCCAGCGTGCCATAATCGCCATGGCCATGAGCTGTAATCCGAAGGTGCTGATCGCCGATGAACCGACAACAGCGCTGGACGTAACGATCCAGGCGCAGATTTTTGAACTGATGGATCATTTGAAGAAAGAATACAACACAGCGATCATGATGATTACCCATGATATGGGTGTTGTCTGTGAACTGGCCGATGATGTGGCCGTTATGTATATGGGTAATATCATCGAAAGCGGTACGGCGGAAGAAGTATTGGGAACACCGGCACATCCTTATACCCGCGCTCTTTTGAAATCCATTCCGATCCTCGGCAAAGGCGCCGATCAGGACATTAACCCGATCAAGGGTTCCACGCCGGACCCGTTCAATCGCCCGAGCGGATGTCAGTTTGCGCCTCGCTGCGATTACGCATGTGCGGAATGTGATCAGTGTATGCCGGATGAAGTTGTCATGAGCGGTACGCATATGGTACGCTGCGCCAGATATCAGGAGGTGTTAAAGGATGGAAAATAAGAAAGAACCATTATTGACGATTAAAGGTTTAAAGACTTTTTTCCCGGTAAAAAGCGGCTTCTTTGGTAAGACGACGAGCTATGTACAGGCCGTCAATGACATCGACTTAACGATCTATAAAGGCGAGACACTGGGTCTGGTGGGCGAGTCGGGCTGTGGAAAAACGACCCTCGGCAAAACGATCCTCCAGCTCTACAAGCCGACAGCCGGTGAAATGATTTATGAATTTGAGGACGGTCCCCGCAATCTTGCCGAATTGAGCGCGCAGGAGATGGACAAGGCCAGACAGAAGATACAGATCGTATTCCAGGACCCGCAGTCCTCACTGAATCCGTCCTTTACCATTTATCAGTCGTTGTCCGATCCGCTGAAGAAATTCGGTGTGAAGACGAAGGAGGAACGCCGCAAGGTGATCGGTGATCTGCTGGAAGCGGTGAATATGCGCCGTGAATATATGGACCGTTATCCTCATGAGTTCTCCGGCGGCCAGCGTCAGCGTATCGGCATTGCCAGAGCGCTCTGCATCAATCCTGAACTGGTCATCTGCGATGAGGCGGTTTCCGCGCTGGACGTATCCATCCAGGCTCAGGTATTGAATCTGCTGAAGGAACTGAAGGAAAAGCATCATCTGACGTATATTTTTATTACCCATGACTTAAGCGTTGTGGAATATATCAGTGACCGTATTGCTGTCATGTATCTTGGCAGGATCGTTGAACTGGCCGATGCCGATGAATTGTATTCCCATACGGTGCATCCGTATACACAGGCGCTGCTTTCTGCGATCCCTGTGGCGGATATTCATCACAAAAAAGACAGGATCGTTCTTGAGGGCGATGTCCCGTCCCCGATGAATCCGCCGAGTGGCTGCCATTTCCATGGACGCTGCAAACAGTGCCAGGAAATCTGCAGGAGCGAGAGACCGGAACTGAAAAAATATACGATCAATGGCCGGGAACATTTTGTGGCCTGCCACTTTGCCGAAGAAAATATTAAGCGTTGTACAGAAGCAGAGGCATAATGATGAAAGACGTAAGCCGCATAGACGCGGATGTACTGGTTGTTGGCGCAGGTCTGGCCGGTGTGATGGCGGCCATGACGGCCGCTGAGAGCGGCGCGCAGGTGTGTATCGTCAGCCGTGGACCTGTCTGCTCCGGTTCCAGTTTTTATCCGGGCACATGGGGGCTTGGCCTGGTGGGACCGGAGAATGAAGCCGATCAGTCCGATTTGGAGAAAACCATATTAAGGATCGGGGAGCAGATGGCGGACCCGGAACTGGTACACACACTGGTTTCGGGGATCGCCGATGGGATCCATTATCTGCAGCAGATGAATGTCCGTTTACGGGAGGCCGAAAACAAAGGTGAAAAAGAATTCATTCCGTGCTTTGACCATAAAAACAGGGACTGGCATGGATTGGAAAAAGAGAGTGCCGGACGGATATTTACAGCAAGACTAAAGACATTGGGTGTTCGCATGTTGGAATGGACATCCGTCCTTCAGCTTTTGAAAAATGAGAACGGGATCTGCGGCGCGCTGGCTGTCAAAAATGACGGCGGCCCGCAGATGATACAGATCCGCAGCCAGGCAGTCATTCTGGCAACAGGCGGTATGGGCGGATTGTTCCGGTATTGCCTCAATACCAGCGATGTGCGGGGAACCGGGCAGTACCTGGCGCTGAAAGCCGGGGCCAGCCTTGTGAATCTTGAATTTATGCAGATGATGCCGGGTTATATCAAACCGGCGCCAAAGACGATTTATAATGAAAAAATGTTCTGCTACAGTGACTTTGAGGCAGCGGGCCGCAGGCTTTTTAGCGGCTGGCCCGCATCGGAAGCAGATGAGGCCATGGCGGTTCGCTCGACCCATGGACCATTTACTTCCAGATTAATATCTGCTAAAATAGACCGTGAACTTTTTCAGGCCTTTTTAGAGCATCCGGAAGGGGTTCGGGTCACTTATCAGGACAGAATGAAGACAAATCAGCCGGAATTTATCAAAACCTATTTTGACTGGCTGGAAAAAGAGAAACATCTGAGCATGGATGATCCAATCTGGATCGGTATCTTTGCCCATGCCTCCAATGGCGGCATTCGGATCGACCGGTCGGCGGAAACCGGCGTGCCGGGACTCTATGCCTGCGGTGAGGTGACAGGCATGATGCATGGCGCGGACAGGCTGGGCGGTCTGTCAACGGCCAACGGACTGGTGTTCGGGCGTATCGCCGGGCGGTCGGCAGCAGCATACAGCCGACGGCAGACGGCGGATCGTCTGTCAACAGCCAATGGTCGGCGGATAGCAGATGGTCTGTCAACGGATGCGGTGAAGGAACCGTCATTGGATCTGCCATGTGAGGTGTATGTGGCGAAAAATGCCGGAAAATATCTGAAGGAGATCCGGGAGTGGAATTTTAAAACAGCGATGGTCATACGCAGTCAAACGGGCAGTGAACAGGCGCTGACCGCCATTACCGGAATCCGGCAGAAGCTGGAGCAGGAGAAAATGGCCTTCACGGTCGGTGATACGATGGCTGATGTGGCAGCCTTTCATGATCTGGAGGCGGCAATTGCGCTTTCGACGGCGCTGCATCAGGCGATTCTCCTTAGAAAAGAAAGCCGTGGTTCACATTTTAGAGCGGACTTTCCAGAAAAGTCTCAATTGTATGCAAGGCCTGTCACAAGCAGGCTGAACCGGGGAGAAATTGAAACGGGTGTAATCAGGTAACTGTTTAATCAAGAGTATTCTGCATTTTAAGTATAGGAGATCAAAATTATGAGAAATTTAGACAAGTACAAAGGCGTTATTCCTGCATTCTACGCATGTTACGATAAAGAAGGCAATATCAGTCCTGAAGGCGTTCAGGCTCTCACACAGTATTTGATTGACAAAGGCGTGAAAGGTGTTTATGTCAATGGTTCATCCGGCGAATGTATTTACCAGAGCGTTGAGGACCGCAAGCTCGTTCTTGAAAATGTCATGAAGATCGCAAAAGGCAAACTGACGGTCATCAATCATGTCGCCTGCAATAATACGAAGGACAGCCAGGAACTGGCTGCACATGCGGAAAGTCTTGGCGTTGATGCCATTGCCGCCATTCCTCCGATTTATTTCCACCTGCCGGAATACAGCATCGCTCAGTACTGGAATGATATCAGTGCGGCTGCTCCGAATACGGATTTTGTGATCTACAATATTCCTCAGTTGGCCGGAGTGGCGCTGACCCAGAGTTTATTTGCTGAAATGAGAAAGAATCCCCGCGTGATCGGTGTGAAAAATTCTTCCATGCCGATCCAGGATATCCAGATGTTCAAACAGGCAGCCGGAGAAGATTATATTGTATTCAATGGCCCGGATGAACAGTTCATCGGCGGCCGTGTGATCGGTGCGGAAGGCGCCATCGGCGGTACATATGGTGTGTATCCTGAACTGATCGTGAAGATGAACGACTGTGTCAACGCAGGTGATTTTGCGACAGCCCGCGCGATCCAGTATGATGTGGACGCGATCATCTATAAGATGTGTTCAGGCCATGGCAATATGTACGCGGTCATCAAAGAGATCCTCCGTATCAATGACGGTCTTGATCTTGGCGGTGTGCGCAAGCCTCTGACGGACATTATCCCGGAGGATATGCCGATCGTTGAAGAAGCTGCGAAGATGATTCGTGAAGCGAAGGCAAAATATTTATAGGAGCAGATCGACCTTTGCTTTATTGAAAATATGCGGCAGGGCGAATATGTGCCTGCGCAGGATTTCCTTCCGATGGAAGGCGAGCCAAATGGCCATGTGGTCCTTGAAAAAGGCGATTTCCTTGTATGCTATCCCCATGACGGGCACCGTACGGCCATTCAGGTCGGAGAACCGATGAAAATAAGAAAAGCAATTTTTAAAGTTCAAATCTAAAATTTGACGAAAAGCCCCTTGGAGGCATGGAAAGGCTGAAAAGGGGCTTTTCTCTTTAAAAGGAGATGATGACATTGCCAACAAAGGATATGCCGGTTGACAAGTTGAAACAATATACAGGCTGTACGCCCAGACCCGATGATTTCTGGGAGTTCTGGGACAGACAGGTGGCAAAGGTCATGGCGATGCCGGTTCAGTACAGGGTGGAGGACGCTGAGATCCCCCATACAGCCGAAACGAAATTTTATGATATCCGCATGCAGGGTGTCGGCGGCGGTGAGTTGGTGATCAAGTATGTGAAACCCGTCTGCAGTCAGGATGTACCGGTGATTTTGCAGTTTCATGGGTATCCGGGTTCTTCAAGGGGCTGGTTTGAGCAGGCGTCTTTTGCGGGACTTGGTATGGCCGTTCTGGCGATGGAATGCCCGGGACAGGGCGGCCGGAGCCAGGATATGGGCGGCCGGAAGGGAACGATGGCTTCTGATCATATTATTATGGGAGTGGACGGCCCGGCGGAGGATATGTATTATGTGCAGACGTTTCTCGATACCTGTCTGGTGGTGCGGCTGGCGCAGATGCTCCCCGGTCTGGACAAAGAAAGAATTTATGTCAATGGGGCCAGCCAGGGAGCCGGACTGGGACTGGTGTGCACGGCGCTGAATCACGAGTCCATCCGCCGCTGCGCGGCTTTGTATCCGTTTTTGGCTGATTACCGCAGGGCCTGGGAGATGGACAGAGATATCGTTGTCTATAATGGTTTAAATTATCATACACGCTGGTTTGATCCTTCGGGAGATGATCTGGATGCGTTTTTTACAAAGCTTGGCTATATTGATACTCAGAATTTTGTCGAACGCATTACCTGTCCCGTATTGTGCGGAACGGGACTGATGGATGATGTATGCCCGCCGTCCTCGCAATTTGCCGTTTTCTCAAAAATTCAGGCGCCGAAGAAGCATTTTGTTTTCCCTGAATATGGTCATGAGGAAATCGGCGCATTCGATGACAAGCTGATTTCATTTTTCGGAAAGGAGGATGATGCTTCATGCCTGGAGTAGATCTGCCGCTTGAAGAACTGCGGACTTATAAAGGCAGTTTTCCGATACCGGAGGATTTTTCGGAATTTTGGAAGGCTGCCATGGAAAAGATATCAGAAGCGCCGGTTAAAATCGAGCAGGAGGAAGTGTTTTTTGAACAGAAAAGGCTGAAATATTACCGGATAACGATCCACGCCCTTGATGGCTGCGTGCTGCGGGCAAAATATATCCGTCCGGACAGGGACGGCGTCTTTCCGACGATGATCCAGTTCCATGATTATCCCCAGTCTTCGAGAAGCTGGTTTCATTTGAGCCGTTATGCGTCCATCGGTTACGGCGTGCTGGCGCCGGACTGCCGCGGACAGGGCGGAGAGAGTGAAGCGGGCGCGGCGGGACGGGGACCGACAGCCTGCGGCCCGTTGTTTCAGGGACTGGAGGGCGCACCGGAAAATATGTACCTGTATCACCTGTTTGAAGATGCGTTACTGTGGATAAGTGCAGCGAAAAACATGGAAACGGTGGATAAAGACGATCTTTCTGTGTATGGAGAAGGGCAGGGCGGCGGTCTGGCACTGGCCTGCGCGGCCATGTATCCGGCCATTAAAAAATGCGCGGCCCATTATCCGATGCTCTGTGATTACAAGCGGGTATGGGACATGGACTTTGATGTCAATGCCTATGAAGGGCTGCGCTATTTCTTCCGCTGGCATGATCCGCTGCATGAGCGGGAAGACGAAATATTTGAAAAACTGGCCTATATGGATGTCAAAAATTTTGCGCCGATGATCCAGGCGCCGGTTTTGATCAGCACGGGACTGCAGGATATTGTCTCGCCGCCATCCGCGCAATTTGCCGTGGCCAATGCTCTGGTATGCCCGAAACGGCATGTGGTTTATCCAAAGCATGGCCATGAACTTAATAATTTTTTCGAAAATGAATGGCTGAAGTTTATTTTAACTGGAATTTAGGAATTTAACTAAAATTTGTTTCAAACAGCATTGAGTTTAACAATTACAAGCAAGATTGACGCCAGAATTGCAGATTTCACTTCGCTGCTGTGAATAATTCGGGATTAGCTTAAAATAATGTTGGAATCAGTTCGGCTAATTTTTCGGCCAGAAGACGATGACTGTCAAGGCTTAAATGCATATGGTCATAAGGGTACATATGGACGCCCTCGATGGAACCGGCATCAAGGAAATGACAGTGGAGCCGTGAGGCAATGTCTTCATAAAGCGGCGCCAGTGCTGTGGATTTTTCAAGACAGCCTTTGCCCATTTCACCGCCGATTGGAGTATCGAGATAACCTTCTTCAATCGGAGGCGGCGTAATGATCAGAATATTCGGTTCATTTCGCCATGCTTCGGTTGTGTCGATGGCCTTGTGCACAAGACGCTCCAGACCTCTGGCAATATTTTCAGGCGTAGCGCCAAAACGTTCCTTTGTGTCATTGGTGCCGAGCATGATGATCAGAAGATCCAATGGCTCATGAGTAAGCATACATGGGGAAAGATAGGACAGGCCGCTTAAACCTTCCGTGATGGGATCGTCGAATACGGTCGTCCGGCCGCTGAGCCCTTCCTCATGGACTCGAAAACCAGGCCCTAACAGGTCGGCCAGTAGACATGTCCAGCGTTCTTCCTCTGTGAAACGGCCCATATTGGATGAGTTATAACCGTGGGTGTTGGAATCTCCAAAGCAGATAATGGATTTTGGTGTATGATTCATATAAAAACCTCCTTGAGTGGTGAAGAATAATCGTATAGCCGCTTCTATCATATCATTTGAGCGGGCAGTTGGCAATTGGCAGTTGGCGGATGGATCGGACAGTTACATTTTGACCGGTAACCAGAATGAGATAAACAGGGAGATATGTATTGTGAGAAAATATGTGTGTATTGATATTGGCGGTACTGCCATTAAGTATGGTATGATTGATGAAGACGGACGTATCCTTGTCCGCGGCAAAATGCCGACGGAGGCTCAAAAAGGCGGGCCGTCTATCCTGAAAAAAGCGGTCGATATTGTTGCGGGATATCAGGAAAAAGAGACGGTCAGCGGTATCTGTATTTCAACGGCAGGCATGGTGGACGTGGAAAAAGGTGAGATCTTTTATTCCGCGCCGCTGATTCCGAATTATGCCGGAACGCAGTTTAAGAAGACGATGGAAGAAAAGTTTGGGCTGCCGTGTGAGATTGAAAATGATGTGAATTGTGCCGGGTTGGCCGAAAGTGTGTCGGGTGCGGCAAAAGGCAGTAAGATCACACTGTGCCTCACCATAGGAACCGGGATTGGCGGATGCATTGTTATTGACGGTAACGTCTATCACGGTTACAGTAATAGTGCCTGTGAGGTTGGTTATATGCATATGTTTGACAGCGATTTTCAGACGCTGGGGGCGGCAAGCATTCTGAGCGCAAAGGTGGCAGCGCGAAAGGGCGATGCCAGGGATGAATGGAATGGTTATCGTATTTTTGAGGCGGCCAGAAACGGTGATACGGTTTGCCGTCAGGCCATTGATGAAATGACTGATGTCCTCGGACGGGGCATTGCGAATATCTGCTATGTCCTCAATCCTCAGACGGTAGTCCTTGGCGGCGGCATCATGGCGCAGGAGGATTATCTGTATCCGGGAATCCGGGCTGCGCTGGATCATTATCTGGTGCCGGATATCGCTGAGAAAACCGCATTGAAAATGGCGGCGCATCAGAACGATGCCGGGATGCTTGGCGCCTTCTATCATTTTAAAAACCGCAGAAATCTGTAATGTATACAGTGCAGAGGGCACTGTCGTAAACTGAACGATGATGCCGGAAAAGTCAATGGAGGAAAATATGAGCTACTATATAAAAGCTATTTCGCCAATTATAGAGGCAAATTATAATAATTTAACACAGGTAGAGAAAAGTATTGCTGATTTTTTCCTGAAAAACCAGACAAAAATGGATTTTTCCGCAAAAAATGTGGCGGAACAGTTATTTGTGTCTGAGGCATCTCTTTCAAGATTTGCCAAAAAGTGCGGCTTTCGGGGATATCGGGAATTCATCTATCAATATGAGTCGACTTTTGTTGAAAAAAAGGATGCGGTGACAAGTAATACAAGAATGGTTCTGAATATTTATCAGGATCTGCTGAATAAAACCTATAGCCTGATGGACGAAGGACAGATCGCCAGAGTGGTGAAATATCTTTATGAGGCTGAACGTGTGTTTGCCTGCGGCAAAGGCAGTTCAGGACTGGCGGCCAGTGAAATGGAGAGCCGCTTCATGCGGATCGGCGTTGATATTGATTCCATACAGGATACGGACCGGATGCGGATGCAGGCTGTTTTTCAGAGCAAAAGTCGGCTGGTATGCGGCATCAGTATCAGCGGTGAAACGGAAGAAGTGCTGTATCTATTGCGGGAAGCCCATAAACGGGGTGCGCGGACAATTTTGTTTACAGCAAATAACAAGGACAGTTATGCGGAATTTTGCACGGAAGTTATTCTTGTGGCGTCCTTAAAACAGCTCAACCGCGGCAATCTTATTTCCCCTCAGTTTCCGGTGCTTGTTATGCTGGATATCATTTATTATTATTATATGAGTCAGGATACATACAGCAAGGAAATGCTGCATGACGATACATTGCGTGCCTTAAGAGAAGGGAAACCTTCGCATCATGTAACGATTTAACTTCGGTTGGAGGTAATGGAAATGATTATCAAAAATGTAAAAGTTTATACGGAGGACCAGGTCTTTGAAGACGGCCAGATCGTGATGAAGGACGGTTTGTTCACGAATATCAACGGAGGAAGAACAGTTGGCGATGCAACAGGTAAGGATGCAGAACTGATAATTGACGGTGATGGGTGCTATGCCATTCCGGGATTGATCGATCTGCATTTTCATGGCTGCATGGGTCATGATATCTGTGATGGCACAAAAGAAGCGCTGCATGAGATTGCCAGATACGAGGCATCCATCGGTGTAACGGCGATCGCACCGGCAACGATGACGCTGCCGGTGGATGAGCTTGAACGTATTCTGGCTGTGGCCGCCGAATACAAAAAAGAGGCTGTGGATGGAGCCGATCTGGTCGGTATTAATATGGAAGGTCCTTTTATTAGTAAAGTCAAAAAAGGGGCGCAGGATGCGCGCAATATCATTCCGTGTGATGTGGGTGTCTGCCGGCGTTTTCTGGAGGCTTCCGAAGGGCTGGTCAAATTCATCGGTATTGCACCGGAAGATAACCCGGATGCTGTAGAATTTATCCATGCAGTCAAGGACAAAGTGAATGTGTCTCTGGCCCATACCAACGCCGATTATGATTCGGCCATGGCGGCTTTTGATGCGGGAGCGAACCATGCGGTGCATCTGTACAATGCCATGCCCGCCTATACCCATCGCGCGCCGGGTGTCATTGGGGCAGTTGCAGACAGTGAGCATGTGGACGCGGAGATGATTTGTGATGGTATCCACCTTCATCCGGCTGTCGTGCGGGCAACTTTCAAGATGCTTGGCAGCAGCAGGATCATTTTGATCAGTGACAGTATGCGTGCGACAGGTATGTCCGACGGCCGCTATTTGCTGGGGGGTCTTGAGGTTGATGTGGTTGGCAACCGGGCAACGCTTGTATCCGACGGTGCGCTGGCTGGTTCCGCTACCAATTTGATGGACTGTATGCGGACAATCGTCAAACAGATGCATATTCCGCTTGAAACGGCAGTGGCCTGCGCAACCATCAATCCGGCGAGAAGTCTTGGGATTGACAGTCAGTATGGTTCAATCGCACCGGGCAAAAAAGCAAACGTTGTATTGCTGAATCAGGATCTGAGCCTGAGAGCCGTCATTAAAGATGGAAAATTGATTGAATGAATATGCGAATGGCCCTTGACTTTCCTATAGAGTGTGCTATACTTAATATAAATATATGAATAATTGAGCATATGAATAATTCTATAAAAAGGAAAGGGTCATTGATGATGAAAAAAACTTACAAAATTGAGGTCGACTGCGCAAATTGCGCGAATAAGATGGAGGAAGCTGCAAAGAAGACAGCCGGTGTGAAGAATGCAACCGTCAATTTTATGACGCTGAAGATGAGCGTTGAATTTGAAGAAGGCGCTGTACCGAAGGATGTCATGCAGCAGGTTCTCAAGAATTGTAAGAAAGTCGAAGACGACTGTGAGATTTATCTCTGATCGTAATGAGGCAGGCAAGCTTGCCTGAAAATTTGACTTATAAGGCGGTAAGACGGTTTCCAGAGAAATAACAGAATAAGTGTGACAGTTGTATAATAAACAGGCGATTGTGTGTATTTTCATGCAATTGCCTGTTTTTTTGCGTGGAAACGCGGGAAAAGGGTTTTGCCCGACCACAAAGGGAGGAGTAAAGGGGTTCGACTATGATTGTGATAAACTGTAATTGTACTTATATATAATTGTATCTATATATAAATGCATTCATATAGGATACATATTGAAAAAGGAGATGAATCAGCATGAGTGAAATCCTATCATCGGAAGGGAAAGGGACGATCAGGCGAGTGGCGGTTTATTGCAGGGTCAGCACAGCCACGGAAATGCAGGAAGGCTCGTTTGCCATGCAAAAGGCCGCTTATACCAGGCAGATTGCCGAAAGTCCTGAAATGGAACTGGTGGAAATTTACGGTGATTATGGCAAAAGCGGACGGTTTGTGCAGACGCGGCCGGAGTTTCAGAGGATGATCCGGGATTGCGAAGCCGGGAAAATTGATGTGATCCTTACTAAATCCATATCAAGATTTGCGCGAAATCTGGCCGATTGCATGGAAAATATTCAAAAACTCAGACATATGGGGATTCCGGTTATTTTTGAGGAAAATCATATGAATACCATGGACAGCAGCAGCGAATTGCTCTTGTGTATTCTGGCATCCATTGCCCAGGAGGAAAGCAACAGTATCAGTCAGAATATATTGTGGGCTTATGAGCAGCGGAATGCAAGAGGTGAAACTTCATGCCGTATCAGTTACGGTTATCGCCGGGAAGACGGAGGCAGTGGGTGGCGCATTGAACCCTCGGAGGCCATGCGGGTGCGTTATGCATTTGAAAAGGCATCCGTATGTACCTGTTACCGGGAAATTTTGCAGGGATTAAATGCGATGGAGGAGCAGGAGCAGACGGGCGTGAAGTGGAGCCGCAAGCGTCTGGGTTATTTGCTTTCAAATGTCTGCTATATCGGGGATTATCTCACTGGCAAATCCTACAGAGCCGGCGGGCATAAGCAGAGAAAGAACAGAGGGGAACGGGATCAGTATTATCTGGAAGGCCATCATGAGGCCATCGTTGACAGGGCAATGTTTCAGAGAGTACAGCAAGTGAAGTCGGCAGGGCTGCTGCATTCGTACAGAGTTAATTTTACGGAAGAAGAAAAGGCGATCATGGCGGATGTAAATTGGAAACGATCAAAGGCAATCAAGGCAGATGTAAATTGGAAACGATCAAAGGCGGACGGCGATGAAAAAGCTGTGAAACAGGGGGCATTTGAATGATTGAGAAAATATTTTATGGCGGCAATACAGCAGGAGAGAACAATGGTTTGCAGGAAATGGATATCAAGCGTGTGGCAGCCTACTGCCGTGTCAGTACGGTGATGGATATTCAGCAAAGTAGTCTGGAAACGCAGATGCAGGTGTTTGGCCGGAAAATTTCAGAGCATCCCGGATGGAAACTGGCAGGTGTCTATGCGGATGAAGGGATTACTGGTACCAGTGTGAAAAACAGAAAGGAATTTCTGCGTATGATGGAAGATTGTAAGAAAGGCAAAATTGATTATATTATTACAAAAAGCATTTCACGATTTGCAAGAAATACAGTGGAATGCTTATCCTATGTCCGGGAACTGCAGAGTATGGGGGTACAGGTGCTGTTTGAAAAGGAAAATGTGGATACGGGAACGGCTTTTTCTGAAATGCTGCTGACGGTTCTTGCGGCTTTTGCTCAGGAGGAGAGCCGTTCAATTTCCGAGAATTTGAAGTGGGGGCTGCGCAAAAGATTTGAGGCGGGCGAGGCCAGATGGGCGCCTTTATATGGTTATCGCCATTTGGAAAGCGGGGAAATTGTGGAGGAACCGGCGGAAGCGCAGATCGTCCGCAAAGTATTTGATTTATATGAAAAGGGGAAAACCATGTCGCAGGTCGCGCGGCAGATGAACGAAATGAACGTTTTGTCGCCGGGCGGGACTCGCTGGACAGTGGCTTCGGTATCGCAGATGTTAATGAATGAGCGATATGCGGGTGATATAGTGATGCAAAAATGGGTCACAGTGGATCATATTTCACACAAAAGAATCAAAAATAACGCAACCCGTGTGCCAAGCTATTATGTCAAAGATCATCATGTACCACTGGTGGAGCGGCGGACATTTGAAAGAGTCAAGAAAATAAGAGGTTTTCGGGACTGCAATCATCACCATATTCCCCAGTATCCTTATGGGGATATCAAAATGCCCTGTCCGCTTTGCGGCCAGCCCCTCGTTCAGCGTATGATGCAATCACAGAAAAAGAAAAAAGCATGGTGCTGCTTTGGGGAGAAAGGGTGTCAAAGGTATGCCATTAAGAGTTATCTGTTAGATGCGGCGGTACTGGAAGCCTATTATAATTGGCAGATCAAAACGGCGGCCGGGGCGGATCAAACGGTAGCCGGGGCGGATGCAATATCTGAGGTGAAAGCCGTGTTTGAAGCAGATACAATGAGCAAAGCATATATAATGAGCGAAGTAGATACAATGAGCAGAGTGAATCAAATAAGTATAACAGATACAAAGACAGTGGAATATTTTTGGTTGGACAATTTGGTGGAAATGATTGAACCCGGCTGTGATGCGTTATTAAATGTTCATTGGAAGGATGGATCCAAAAGCAGCGGAAGGCTTGCCTATGAGAGAAAAGAGGAACCTGGACATGTGGCACAATTATACCGGCAATATCTTGAGCGATTGTCATCCGGTCAATATATTCCAGCGCAGCCGCGGGATTGGATTGAAGAAACTGCTGTCCGGCGGGCTATGGAAAATTAGTCCCTTCTCTGGCAGATACAAAATCATATGTCATATGTCATATGATATGAAATTATACGATATATTATGAAATAAAATTATACGATATCTATATAATATAAAATAATACACTATATAAATAGGAAGGAACTCGTTTATGATCATACATAAAATTACCAGGAATGTGCCTGAAAGGACAAAAAATGTGGCGGCTTATTGCCGTGTCAGCACAAATAAGGACAGCCAGGAGGAGAGCTTCGAAGTGCAGATCAAAGCTTATCAGAAAATGATAAATGATAATCCGCAATGGGTTTTTGCCGGCATTTATTCAGACAGCGGCCGAACAGGAACCAGTGCAATGAAGCGTCCGGGGTTTCAACGAATGATTGCAGATGCCATGGATGGCAGGATTGATATTATTCTGGTTAAAAGTATTTCACGATTTGCCCGCAATGTGATCGATAGTCAACGGTATGTCCAAAGACTAAAAGAAGATGGTATTATTGTAAAATTTGAGCGGGAGAATATCAGTACCGATGACCCGGCCAGTGAATTTATTTTCTCTTTACTTAGTGCAATTGCGCAGGATGAGAGTCATTCTATAAGTGAAAATGTGAAATGGGCTTATAGGAACCGCTTTGAGAGAGGTTATTATTGCCTGGGAAACCAGCGAATATTGGGGTATGATACGGACAAAAACGGAAAGCTGGTGCCGAATCAGGATGCCTGGATCGTAAAAGAAATCTTCGCACGCTTTTTAGCCGGGGAATCTTACAGACAAATAGCGGAAGAAATCACGGCCATGGGTGGCCGGCCTCTGCGTACGAATCATCCGTTTTCTCCGGAAACCATCCGAAATATGGTAAGCAACGAAACTTACGTTGGCGATAAACTGCTGCAAAAAAAGCCGCCAGTGGATTATCTGACTAAAAAGCCAGACAAGTATTTGCCTTATCGGAGTTTCTATCTGAAAGATGACCATGAGGGATTAATTGACAGGGAAACATGGGAGAAAGTACAAACAATTCTCACAAAGTGCAAGGAAGATTTGTCAAGAGGCGTTCATAGGAAAGGGAAAAACTGTCACTGCCTCTATGGTAAATTATTTTGCGGAGAATGCGGTGCCCCTTATGTGCGCCGAACTTTGCAGAGTTCGACAAAAAGAGCGGTATATATGAATGAGTATAATCATAATTGTGAATATAGGAATATTTATAAGGCATGGAGTTGCAGAGAACGCCAAAAAGGGAAAAAGGGGAATGGCTGTAAAAATCTGATTATCAGAGAAGATCAGTTGCTGGAACAAATCAGCAGACAACTGAAATGGCCCTGGTACGGTGAGGCTGGCTTTGATTTTAAAAAATTTGAGCAGGAGGTTCAATCGGTGAAAATAGAAAAAGAACAGATTGTAGTAGAAGTACGTTCGATGGACATTCAACGTTTATAGTTATGTACGTTGCAGTTTATATTATTAATATATGAATAGCAAACCCATTGAATTAAACCCACTGAATAGCAAATCCGTTGAATTACAAACCTGTTAAATAGTAAACCCATTGAATTATTAACCCACTGAGTTACAAATTAACTCGCTTATAAAAGACGGGTGGGAGAGTAATTCAATGGGTTATTTTTTTGTTATTTAGTAGCTGTAAAACAAGTGTTGGATTCTGTTTAAGATGGGGAGTATGAAAGCCATTTCATGGAGAAAAGGCTTGCGAGCAGAGGAATGTAAGGTATGAGGGATAAAAAACCATGCCGCAGGGAATAGAGG
>CAYURX010000032.1:0-21666 GCA_964447245.1 uncultured Coprococcus sp.
TGCGATAATGTGCCGGATGACTTGTCAGCTATTGGCAGTAAATATGACTTCCTTGTGGCTGCCTGTAATTCCAGGCAATGGTTCAGACAATGCAATTTTTTACATCTTGGGATGTATGAACTCTGTTGTGCTGTTCCCCGCAATCATCGACTGGTAGAAAAAGAGAGGCTTATGTTGGAAGATTTGCATGGAGAGACGTTGCTTATGTCTTATCCTGAAGATTCAGAGGTGTTAAATGCATTGTGGAATGATTTAATACATAATCATCCTACGATTTGTATAAAAACAATTGCTCCTTTTTATGATGTTACGGTTTTTAATCAATGTGAGCAGGAGAATAGCGTTATGCTGACGCTGGATTGCTGGAAGGAAGTTAATCCGTTTCTTGTAACAATTCCCGTTGACTGGGATTACAAAATGCCTTACGGAATCTTATATTCGAAGCTGGCACCTGCATCACTGAAACAACTGCTTAAGGCAATACAGCAGTTGGTAGATAATCAATCATCGTGTGAGTGCACAAAATGATAAATAAGAACGAGGTTTTCGATGACCTCGTTCTTATTTATCATTTTATGCGTTATCTTTTGACTTAGCCATACCAATAAAGTAGCATACGGCGATGATCGCAATGCCAATTGCACCTGCTAATAGTGCGTTTCGTGGATTATCACCCATAACTGCAGCTACGGTACTGATGAATGGGGATGCCAGGAAACAGAACAGGTTAATGGCGCCGCTGAAAATACCATTTGCGAGGGCCATACCGCTGCCATCGACAATACCGCTGAAGTATACGATACTGGCCGGCCAGATCATCATGGCGCAGACACCTGTTAAGAGTGAAGCAAACATTAGAACAGCAGGTGTTGTACCTATATAACCAATCATAATTGCGATGGCTGTGCCTACGGCCAGAACTGGAATTAACCATTTTTTTAGTGCCTTCAGCATATAAGGGAATAAGATACCACTAATCATACCACCGACAGTATATAATGAGGAAATTGTACCTGCAAGGCCTGCATCGCCAATCCCCTCATTGGCCAAAATGCCTGACATATTTAAGAGAAGCGGATAGACACACATGAACAGGAGGCCATAACCCATTGACATAAGGTAAACAGAAACTGGGAGTTTTGCTTTTTCACCTGTGTCGGAAACTGAATCTGTTGTTTCAGCCGCTGGTTCGGGTGCAAAGACAAGTAGGGCAATTAATGGTATAACGAAGATAAAGTGTACAAGCCATACATAATCCACACTGAGCATGCAGATCCATCCGGATACGACTTGAAGTATAATTCCTGACAGATTTTGAATAACGGTTCCCCAACCCTGTACCTGTGAAGCTTGTGCACCTTGGAAAGTACGCATAACCATTGTACCACTCATCGGAACAACAATGCCAAAACCTACACCAAAGAGACAACGGGCTGCCAGCCATCCCGTAAAATTAGTGATGACATATGGCAAAGCGCCGCCAATTATCATCAGTGCCAGTGCAATAACTAAGAGATGTTTGTATTTCATGTTCTTTTTGATTAATGCACCGGATATAACACCCATTGGAATACCAACAAGATTTGGTATGGTCGTCAAATATGTTAATGTGGAATATGGAAGATCCGGATATTTTGTGGACAAGGATGCCAGTGCCGGATTCAGAATAAAGGTTGCCTGTGTTGCGGTAAATATGGCGAGTACACCTATAATGGCAGCCATGCCGCGATTTGTTGTTTTTTCATTAGACATAAGAAATCCCCCGTGTAAATTTATTTTTATAAGCGATAACCTGCGAGTTCTGTCCCTTCAAATTTTGCTTTTAATTCTGCCTTGCCATCTTTTGTATTATAGTGTGTTCTCCAGATGAAGAAGTCAGGCCATTCATAATTTGCCGCAATACCTGTTTGTTTGAAATTATTTGCGAAATCATCTGTAGGCAGCCATTCAATTGCTTTTTGCAAGCCACTATTTAATGCTGCGCACCAATTGTGATTGCCCGGAACGGTCTCAAAGGTTACATCATAACCAAGGTTCTTCAGTTTATTGCTGAATAAGGTTGTCTGTTCAAGAAGACCGTCGATATCACCACAGCTAATAAAGAATTCCGGTTTGATGTCCTGAACTGCAACTTTTTCTGCCAACATATCATAATCGTATTCGGAATTTTCTAAATCCTTAATATCCTTTAAACCAAACATGGCCATATAGTTAGTTCTTGTCCATGCGTCATGTCCTGCTTCGTCATAGGAATTCAGCATTAACGATTTGCACAGAGCCGGTGCGTGTAAAATGATTTTACCAAAGATATCCGGATGACGAAGTCCTATGGTAATGGCACCAAAACCACCCATGGAAAAACCGCCGATATAGGTGTCTTCTCGCTTGTCAGAAAGATTAAATGTTGCCCGTGTGAAATTGACAAGATCTTCGGCAACCATTGTATGGTAGTAATCTCCGGAAGTATCGGAATCACCATACCACTTGTCCTCGCCGCCAACAATGACAACACAGAGATTATTGTCTTCGGCAAAAGGCTCAATGAGTGTATGTGTTAAAAGTCTGTGATAATTTCCTGTTGAACCTTCAAGAAAATAAAGTGTTTTTAATGGTGCTTTAACAGGAATTTTTTTTGTTGGAGATACCATTTTATCTGTTGGAAAAATAACATCGATGGTAATTGGTCTTCTTAATGCATCTGAAATAAAATTAATTGTTGCATGTGCCATAAAAATTTCCCCTTTCACATGAGTAGAATGATATAATGACAGATTAATTGTCTTTGGTTGACAAGATAATAAATAATATGCACTATATTTTTGCTAGCAAATTTAAAATGTTGTGCAATTTATGGATTTAATATACTAGAAATTTTGCCTGCTGGGAAGAATTGATATGTTATCAGGTGACAACTAAAATATTGCACGTTAAATATTATTTTTTTGCATATTATAGATGAAGGTTTTTAATTTTACACAAATAAAAGGCCAATCTATAATTAAAAACAGAACCTGTAAGTAAAAATTGTCTAATTATTAAGGAGAAATTGAGGATGAAATACAATAGGATTGCTCCATCATATGAAGCAGTGGGGAGGCTTTGGGAAGGGAGTGTAGATATGCATACCCATCCGGCCCCGGATGCGGAGGTAGCAAGGCGGGCCAATGGACTGGAGATGGCTATTGCCGCACAACAGGCAGGTATGAGGGCTATTGTGTTAAAAAGCTTCTATTATACAACAACCTGTATTCAGGATGCCGCACGGCTGGTTGCACCGGATGTGAAGGTATTTGGCAGTATAACGATCAGTGAATCTTTGGGAGGTTTGTCTGCGAAAGCAGTTGAAGAACAGGCAAAAATGGGCTGTAAAGTCGTATGGATGCCTGCCTTCGATGCATACTATTTTTGTAAAGGTCTGGGGGTTGCAGGAGGTATTCCGGTGCTTGATGATTCCGGCAGATTACTTCCAGAAGTGGTGGATGTTATAAAAGTTGTCAAGATGTATGATATGGTATTATGCAGTGGCCATCTTTGTTTTGATGAAACTGTAAAGGTTTTTGAGGAGGCAAATCGGCAGGGTGTGACCAAATTGATTGCTACCCATCCTCTGGCAACAACACCATGCAGAATGACCATGGATCAGGTTCATGTGCTGGCGGATATGGGCGCTTATATAGAACATGTTTATGGCAACTGTTTTTCGAGGCTGGGCTCATTGAACCCGCAGATTTATGTGGACGCGATTAAGGAAATTGGTGCAAAGCGTTCGATTTTGTCAACAGATTTTGCTCAGAATACCGATCCAATGCCTGCGGAAGGGATGCGTATGGCTATTGGCACCATGCTGCAGTATGGTTGTACAGAAGCAGAGGTTGAATATCTCGTTAAAAAGAATCCATATAAACTATTGGACCTTGAATAGAAACTAAATATATTTTTTTTCTATATTCTGTATGCGGATTGACAATTTTACAAAGACGGTCAGTCAATATATAATTTAGCTATAGATAGAAACCTGGTTTACTTATTTGAAAGCCGGGTTTCAAATAAAAGTGTATAGTCGTAAAGTGGCGTAATGAAAAGGAGAATTTGAAATGGTTTATTATCCGATGGCAACGGAAGAACAGAAGGAATATGCAGAAGTAGTAAGAACGATCTTGAATAAAGAATTAAAGCCAAGATTACATGAATTGGAGTTAGCGAATGATGGCCTTGGTCAATATCCGATGGATGTTCATAAAATTATGGCTGAAGCAGGTTTTTATGCGATGAATATGCCTGAGGAGTGGGGCGGTTTGAATCTGGATATGGTCACACGCTGTATTATTATGGAAGAAATGGCACAGGTTGATGCGGCGTTTGCTTTTGATTTCTATAATGCAGGGGCTTTCTTTCCGGAGATTCTGGCAACAGGCATTCCTGATGAAGAAAAGCAGATGTGGGCTGATAAACATTTATCCGGTGAAGCAATCGGCGCTTTTTGTGTGACAGAATCGGAGGCCGGCTCTGATGCGGCGGCCATGAAGACAAAAGCTGTCAAGGATGGTAATGAATGGGTAATTAATGGTTCAAAGTGCTTTATCTCCCGTGGGCCGATTGCTAACTTTTTCCTTGTTGCAGCATGGACAGATAAAACAAAGAGAGCAAGTCAGGGTGTCACCTTCTTCTTTGTTGAAGGTGACAGACCGGGGATTTCTATTGGCAAACAGGAAAATAAAATGGGCATGAAGCTGGCGATGACTTCAGATGTTATTTTCCAGGATGTACGTGTGCTGGAGGATCATGTTGTTGGCGAGGTCGGTAAGGGATTTGGTCACAGTATGAGTGTTATCGGTGAAGAAGGCCGTCTGTTTGGTTCGTCGTATGCGCTTGGTATGGCTCAGGCCGCATTGGATGCAGCGATTGACTATGCAAAACAGAGAAGGACTTTTGGAAAGCGTATCATTGACCATGAAGGTCTTGGTTTCCTGATTGCTGATATGAAGATTCGGACACAGGCTGCAAGAGCTCTTTTGTATCAGGCATGTGCTGCAAGGGATGCCGGTGTACCTATTGGTGATATGGCAAACAGTGTCAAAGTGTTTGTTTCTGATTCTACAATGCAGACAACAACAGATGCCGTGCAGGTACTTGGCGGTTATGGTTATATGAAGGATTATGGTATTGAGAAACTAATGCGTGACGCGAAGATTTTCCAGATATTCAGCGGTACAAATCAGATTATCAGAAGAACCATTGCTAAGAATCTTGCGGGTAAGGATCCACAGAAAACAAAATAAAGTAGTAGGAAGGGGATACTGATAATGAGTAAGGAAAAGATTGGTTTTATGGGGCTTGGCACTATGGGATTCCCAATGTGTTATAATCTTTTTAAAGCTGGCTATACAATGTTTTTACCGGTGTATCGTCAGGAAGATGATTGCAGAAGCGGTTATTCAGACTTGGTTCCGGATTATGAAACGAAGATGGCCCTGATAGATGATATGGTAAAAAATGGTGCTCAGGCAATGCTTTCTCAGAAGGAATTGATCAAGCAGAGCGATATTATCATGATTAGTATGCCAAATTCGAAATTTGTAGAAGGTCTCATGTATGGTGAGAATGGCATTATTGAAAATGCAAAAGCAGGAACGATTGTAATTGATCTGACATCGGCTGATCCAATGAGTACGCAGAAACTCAGTAAAGAATTGGAGAGAAAAGGAATAGAGATGATGGATGCACCAGTCAGCGGCGGCGCAGCAGGCTCCATTGCCCATACATTATCTATCATGGCAGGTGGGAAAAAGGAGATATATGATCAGTGTCTGCCGATTCTTTCAACAATCGGCAAGCCTGAGAAACTTCAGTACATTGGGCCGGTTGGCGCGGGCCACACTTTAAAGGTGGCAAATAATTTCCTGTCTGCCTGTTGTACAGCAGCAACAACAGAGGCATTAATGGTATGTGCGAAGGCAGGTATTGATCCTCAGGTTGCTGCAAATGTGATTGCAAACAGCGGCGGAAGAAGTGATGCTTCCATGAATAAATATCCGAATTATGTATTTAAGGGCAAAGACTTTCATTTTACATTAAATTTAATGACCAAGGATGTTGGCTTGTTTGCGGCAGCAGCAAAGGATTTGCAGGTTCCGGCTTTCATGTCAAATATAACTAATCAGTTGTGGAGTATTCCAGTCGCTCAGGGAAAGGGCAATGAGGATTGCATGCATCTTGTTCGGCTATATGAGGACTGGTGCGGCATTCAGTTTGTCGGTATTGATAAAGAAACGGAATAGAAGAAGGAGAGTATATGTTTAAATTACTTGATGGGATTAAAGTTGTAGATTTTACTTTGGCTGGTTCGGGGCCTTCCTGTACAAAGCTGTTGACAGAGTTTGGAGCAGATGATATATGGATAGAACCATTGGCTGGCACATCTACGAGAACTGTTCATAAATATGATTTTTATACGGCTGGTAAGCGCAATATTACATTAAACCTGAAAACGCCGGAAGGTAAAGAGGCCATTTATCGAATGATTAAGGAAGCAGATGTTTTTGTGACAAATTACCGTCCAAAGGCAGTGAAAAAGCTTGGTCTTGATTATGAGACATTGAAAGAACTGAATCCAGGGTTGATTTATGCATCACTGACAGGTTTTGGCGAAGAAGGTGAGAAGGCGAATAATGCTGGATATGACCCGGTTGCTTTCTGGGCTGAAGGTGGTTTATTGCTGGATATTGCCGAAAAGGGGAGTCTTGTTGTTCCGCCGATTGCCGTCGGAGATATTACATCGGGCATGTGTCTGGCATTTGGCGTGGCTTCAGCTTTGTATAATCGTGAGAAGACTGGTAAGGGGTGTCATGTGTTTACATCTTTGCTTGCCAATGCAGCTTATTTGAATCATGATGCGTTGATTGAACTTCAGTATGGTGAGGAATACCCAAAAACCCGTCTTGCACCAAGACGCTCATTGCTGAATACATATCAGTGCGGTGACGGAAAGTGGCTCGTGCTATCTATTGCACAGAATTTTGACAGATATTTCAATAGATTTGTGACAGAGGTTATTGACCGGCCAGACTTGGCAGATAATCCGAAGTATCAGTGTATGGAAGATACCATGTATGAGAATGCACCGGAATTTGTTCAGATTCTTGATGAAGCTTTCAGCAAGATGACAAGAGATGAAGCGATTGCAAGACTCAGGGCGATTGATGCGCCGGTTGATGCCGTGCAGTCAACGGCAGACCTTCTGACAGACCAGCAGGTATTGGATAATAAATACATCTTTAAACGTGAGGCAACAACACTGCCTGCAGAGGGGCAGAAGGATATCTGGGTACCTGCAGCACCACTTAAGGTAGAAGATGTTGACTGTGGTACAGAAAATACTGATAAAGGACCAAAGCTTGGAGAGCATTCGGTGGAGATTTTGAAGGAATACGGCTATTCAGACGAGGAGATCCAGGATATGCTCGATAAAAAGGTCATTTCTCAGAGTAATTAAATAATGCCAATCCCTCCCTTCAAACAGTCCCATATTTTGAATTATGGGGCTGTTTTTTTACGTACAGAAAGATTCGGTAAGGGTCAGATAGGCGGCGCTAATTTGTGTATTCATCATGGATTACATAGCGTAATGCCGGAATGGCCGGACAGGTATTAATCAGCAGTTCCTTGACGATATCACAATAAGGCTGTTTTTGCTTACGTTGAGTGACCAGGTAGATGGTCCGTGGTTTAGGAACATCATCCAATCGGCAAAATTTAACGGATTCACCGAGAGTTTCTGCTATGGAATGAGGGACGATTGACCACGCATCGTAATGGGACAGGAGCGTCTTTAAAGATAATACGCATTCAGTTTTGAGAAATGGAGTAGCGCCATTACCAAACCAGTAGTCATGCCAGAGGTTTGTATTGCTGTCCCATGGAATGAATATTTCTTTACGGGGATCCAGGCTTCCAGTATGAACAATATTTTCAAGTGAACTGCTTTTGGAACATATCAGTACATATTCTTCAAAGGCGATCGGTAAAGAAATTGCTTTGTTGGAAAAACGTGTATTACATAAAATGGCAATGTCTGTTTCGTGATTCTCAATACGCTGGTAGATGTCGATGGAAGGTGCCATTGAAAGGGATAATGAGCAGTCATTTACAAAGCGTTCAAGAATAAATGGATAGAATGCATCGAGTAGATAGGAGCCGACGCTTATGGAGGTTGTAAGAGACAGAGTTTCTCTTGAAGCAACTTTAATAACATTTTCGGTTTCTGATAAAAGATTCATCCATTTTTCTGCCTGGGGAATGAAGGAGACACCGGCTGGAGTGAGTTGTATAGTGGTTATTCCTTTTTTCCTTATGATAAGTTTGGCGCCCAGCTGATTTTCAAGTTCACTAATACGATGACTTAAGGTTGGCTGGGTGATGTAGAGCTTTTCTGCAGCACGGGTAAGTGAACCCTGCTCGACAACGGTTAAAAAAGATTGAATTAATTCTATTCGCATGTAATCCCTCCTATTGTCTTATTATAATCGAAATAGGTCGAAAGTGCAATAAAGCCAGGAATGTCTGCAGTAGTATGAATTTTAAATATATATTTTTTCTATATTTATAAAGTGTATTCCAAATTTTACAGGGTGCATGTATGTGGATATAATTGACTTATAGAGTATATAATTATTAATTTAGAAAAAGGATGATTAATGTATGAATTTTATGGATTTTACAGGTAAGGTAGCAATTATTACCGGGGCCGGTTCAAAGCGTGGTATTGGAAATGCGACCGCAAGGCAGTTGGCGGAATATGGATGTGATGTTGTGATTGCTGATATTGATGAGGCTGGTGCCAGGAAAAATGCGGATGCTATCGTGAAGGATTTTGGCACAAAGGCGATCCCGGTGGCTGTTGATCTTGCAAGTGAAGACAGTATTAAAACCATGATTAAAACAGCAATGGACACGTTTGGAAGAATTGATATACTTGTAAATAATGCCGGTATTTCTATTCCACATACATATCAGGAAATTAGTGTTGAAGAATGGAATAAGGTTGTTGCTGTTAATCTCAGCAGTATGTTTATTAGCTGTAAGGAAGTGCTTCCGATTATGGCTGCTCAAAAATACGGCCGTGTTATTAATATTTCATCGGTATCAGGCAGGGATGGCGGACATCATGGCGGTGCGCATTATGTAACAACGAAGGGGGCAGCTGTGTCTTTATCCAAACATTTTGCGAAGCAGGTAGCGAAGGATGGAGTTACTGTTAACTGTGTGGCACCTGGTCAGTGTCTGACAGATGGCGGCGGTTTAAAACTTGAGGACCGTGTGCCGAATCCGGCCTGCCCGATGCTTCGACGTGGCAGAGCTGATGAAATTGCAGCAGGTATTGTATTCCTTGCATCAGAAGGAGCCAGTTATATCACCGGTGTTAATCTTGACATTAATGGTGGGTTGTATATGCCGTAAGATTTTCTATGTCTGTTTCGGATTAAATATAAAATTTTTTAATATTATGCATGCAATTAATTATTATACATTCTGGAACGGATTATCTATAATAATTTTATTACAGAACAGTATCATTAGGTGTTGATTGGTAAGGAGAATGGTTCAATGAAAGTAAAAGAAATGTTTAGTGTATCTGGTAAAAAATGTATTGTTACAGGAGCTTCAAGAGGTATCGGTAAAGGTTTTGCTGAGGCTTTACTGGAAAATGGAGCCACAGTTGTATTGATGGCGTCTTCACACAAATCAATAGATCCGGTAGTTGAGGAGTTTAAGGCAAAAGGCTATGATGCCTATGGTGTAGCAGGAAATCTTAGCAGTCATGACGATGTGCTTCGTATGTTCAAAGAGGGTGTAGCGCTGCTGGGCGGTCAATTAGATGTGCTTGTTCCATGTGCAGGTATACAGTATAGATGCCCAATTGAAGAAAACGAATATGATAAGGCTTACAATGTGTTTAATGTTAATGTGCGTCATTGCTATATCATGGCAAAGGAAGCAGTTACAATCATGGAGAAACAGGAGAATGGCGGCAAATTGATTTTTGTTGGTTCATTAGGTTCCCATGTAGCCGGTCAGGACATCATTCCTTATTCCACTTCCAAGGGGGCGGTTGATATGATGGCAAAAGCGTTTGCAAGAAATTGTGCTAATAAGAAAATCAATTCAAATCTTATTTCACCTGGTTGGATTGCAACGGATATTTGGTCCGATATTCCGGATGAGAGAAAGAAGGAGATTGCGGAAGGTATTCCGCAGGGGCGTGTTGGCTTTCCGGAAGATATGAAGGGGCCACTTCTGTTCCTGGCTTCTTCGGCATCTGATTATGTGAATGGCGCAGAGGTGGTTGTAGACGGGGCCCTGCTTGTTAAACTGTAGAATTTTGTAAAAGTGGAGTGATAAAGATGGCTTATAAAGACAGTTATGATAGCTTGATTTTTGAAAAAAAGGGACATGTCGGTTACATTAAAATGAATGATCCAAAGACGCTGAATTCTATGAGCTATGGCATGATGGATTCACTGAATATGCTTTTGGATGATATTAAGGCTGACAGAGATGTGTGGGGTGTCATTTTGACTGGTGAAGGTGATCGTGCCTTTTGTGCAGGTGCCAATCTGAAAGGTGGTGCAGGGCGAGGTAAGAGTGCATTCAATGACTATTTCCCGCTGGAACAGAATCGTGATTTTAGATTATATATTGCATATACCTTTAATCATTTTAAGGATTTTGAACGTCCGACGATTGCGGCAATCAATGGTTATGCACTTGGTGCTGGTGCTGAAATTGCAGCTTGTTGTGACATGCGTATCGCCAGCAGCAATGCAAAGATTGGTTATCCGGAAGTTAATGTTGGTGGCATTGCTGCTTATACCGGTGTAACAAGGGCAGCGCGTATTCTAAGCAATGCGGCCTGCAAGGAGATGCTTTTTACTGGTAAGCATTATCCGGCCGAAGATGCGTTAAGACTGGGCTTTATCAGTCGTGTGACTGAACCGGGTAAGGTCGTAGAGGCGGCAGAGGAAATTATGAGTGATATTGTTGCCAAAGCCCCGATTGCAGTCAAGTATACGAAGATTATGATCGATCGTTGTTTGGAGATGTCCTATGATGCTTCGCTTGAGTTTGAGCGGGCACTGGTCGGTATTACCAGTGAGAGTGAGGATTTTGTGGAAGGTATGCAGGCCTTTGCTGAGAAGCGAAAACCAGACTTTAAAAACAGATAAGTATTCGATGAGATCTTTATTTAAAATGTAAAACAATTTCATTATTATATAGAAGCTTTTGCAACAGAATACGCTGTTTAACAAAAGCTTCTTTTATTGTATTAGCTTAATAATAGGTAATATTAATTTTACGGCCACTCTAAAATATTTTCCTGAATCGTGGTCAGTGTGTTCTGAGAAACGGTATAGAGGCCATCCGCATCCTGGCTGATGGGAATGTCGATCTGTACGGCTTCACCATAGGATAATCCGGACAACTGGCTTTCAAGAATTTTCAGAGGGCCGTCCAGGTAGGTGTCACAAAATTCCTGGTCGGACAGTGACGCAAAGGCGTAGGCTTCATTTTTAGCATTGAAATCATCCACATAGGCCTGCAGGCTGTCGTAATTATCCGTCAGTAAAGTCATGGGTGACACCTTCATTTGAATGGCCCCGGTTTCTTCATCAGCCGTTACCTCGTACCGGGCATTGGCATAGATTTTTTTGAAAAGGTCTGTTGTCCGGTCATGCATTTCTTCAGAAGGCGTCCCCGCACCGGTCATGGCAATAAAGCGGTCCGCCGCACCAGACAGCCATTGATTCCTGTAAAGAGAAGCGTCGGAGGTAGTGAGACCGGTAAAATCGGCATAGGCCGTGTAATCACCTTTATACAGGGCATCCATCATGGATGTGACATATCCGACCCCGTCAAAATGCCGGGTGCAGCCTGCAAGGATCAGCATCCCTGCCAATAAACAACAGACGCCGATCCCGTATCTGTATTTCAATTTCAATTTCGATCTGAATCTGAATTTCATAATGATCTCCTTATGCGGTTTTTGTTCTTATTTTTATTTTATTTCAGAAATCTTAAAACAGTATAGCACGTTTTTTTTATATCGTGTAGAAATTCATGAATAAAATACCATGATTTTACATAAGCTTTTGAATATAGAAGCATCTTATTCCGGAGGGAATCGATGACAGGGAGATTATTACGGATAAGTATCATTATGCTGCTCGCGGCTTTGTTATGTGCATGCGGTCAGGATGGTACGCAGGAAAAGAAAGTCAGTGATGTGGATTTTACAGTGGTGAATCCGGAGGATATACAGGAAGAACTGATGACCCACATCGAGGAAAGAAAGGCCGAAGCCTTTACCCTGATTTACAAAGACGGAGAAAATATGTATCTGACCATCGGATACGGGCAGCAGGAAAGCGGCGGTTACAGCATTAAGGTCAATGATCTGTATCTGGGTGAGACATCCATTTATGTCTGTACTTCGCTGGAAGGGCCGCCGCAGGATACGGAAGTGGAAGCGGCGCCGTCATATCCCTATATTGTGCTGAAGATGGAAATGATAGAACGTCCGGTCATTTTTGACATGTGATACGGATAAAATGTAGTTAAATTGTCCCTGGTTTCGGGAAAATCTACAAAAATGAGAAGGAAATTTCTACAAAAAACAAAGGATATTTGAATGAATTTCGTCATAAGTTGAGAAAAATCACTGATTTTACTGTGCAAATTGACTTATGGTGGGATTTGGGGTATAATGGATACAGGAGAACTATACAATATTGCCAAACGGTAGGAAAATCCTTTGAAAGAGGTGATGAATTTGCAGCAGAAGGATATTATGAATGTCAGGAGAGCAGTCGGTGCAAATATAGGTCAGAGAGTTCGTGTGAAGGCCAACAAGGGCAGGCATAAATATGCCATTGCGGAGGGCGTTATTTTAGAGAGTTATCCGAGTATATTCACAGTCAAACTGAATGCAGATGGAGATTTATCGGAACGGCTTGTGTCTTATAGCTATACGGATGTTTTGACGAGGGACGTACAGCTTGTCTTGTGCAAATAACAGAATCATGATGAATAAATTCCTTCTTATGTGCATATCAATAGGATATGGATATGAGGAGGGATTTTTTTATGTTGACGGATAATTATATGCTGCAAACAAGCCGGTTCCGGTCGTCTGCATCCATGCAGATCACACTGGATAATGATTTTAATGTGCCGGACAGTAAACCGGACATGGAAAAGCTGATCGTTGAAAACGGGGATGTGCATGTGCAGAATGTGAAGGTTATGCGGGATAAGCTGATGGTGAAAGGGGTGCTGACCTGGCATATCCTTTATCTGAAAGATCAGCAGAGCTGTACGCTGGATCATCTGGAAGGCGAAATGCCTTTTGAGGAAATCATGAATATGGATGGGCTGACGGAAGATGCGAGAGTGCGGGTGGACTGGGATATGGAAGACCTGCGAACGACCATGGTGCATAGCCGGAAAGTGAGCGTGCGGTCAATTATTAGTTTTAAGGTCTGTGCGTCGCAGACGGAGGAGATCCCGGCCGTCACGTCGGTTGACAGTGATGACATTCATATCTGTACTCGGAAACAGGGGCGGGATGTGAGCCGCGTGGCTGTGCGCAAAAAAGATACGGTGCGCATCCGTGAGGAGATGTCGCTGCCGGGCAACAAGGCCAACATGCTGGAAATTCTCTGGGGAGAAGTGCAGATCCATCATCTGGATATCAAACTGCAGGATGAAAAGATTCTGCTGCGCGGCGACGGTTCCGTGTTTGTTTTGTACAGCGGGGAAAAAGAGGAGAATCCTTTTGAATCCATAGAATCGGATATTCCATGGCATGCGGAGGTGGCCTGCAGCGGTTTAAGAGAAGACATGATTGCGAATATTTATTTACATAAAATTTCTCAATCGCTGGAAATGAAATCGGACCGTGACGGGGAAATGCGCACGATTGCCATTGAAATCGTCCTGGATCTGGATTTTGAGGCTTATGAGGAACGGACTTTACAGATCATATCGGATGTCTACAGTCTGGAACAGAAGCTGACGCCTGTCTATAAGGATGTGGAACTGGAGCATATCGTTATCAGAAATCAGTCGGAATGCAAATTATATGAAAAGGTACAGATGCCCGGTGAGCAGGCCAATGTGCTGCAGATCTGCCATCCATGGGCGGAGGTCAGGCTGGACCGTCTGGAAATGGCAGATAACGGTCTGCAGGCAGAAGGCGTTGTGGATGTGCGGATATTGTATGTTAATGTGGATGACCATTTGCCTTTGGATATCGTCAATCGTATGGTGCCATTTACCTGCCGGATCGAAACCGGGCCATTAAGACCGGGCGTTCGCTATGAAGTACAGCCGTATATCGATCAGCTCAGTGCCGTTATGACAGACAGTGACGCGGCGGAAGTGCGAATGACCATCCGACTGGATACCCTTGTCTATGACCGGCAGAAAGTGCGTGTCATGACGGAAGTCCAGGAAACGGAGGCGGACGATGCCTATATGGAATCACTGCCGAATATGATCGGCTATGTGGTGCAGAAGGAGGATGATCTGTTCCTGCTGGGTAAAAAATTCTGTACAACGCAGGAGGCCATCATGGCTGTCAACGGACTGGAAAAACCGGAAATCGCGGCCGGGGACCGATTGCTTATCATGAAACATATGTCGGTTTAAGACGACAAAAAATTGATAGAAATTCATAAAAGGGCTTGCAAAATCCGCCTGCGTATTTTATTATAGTATTATATTGTATACACGATACAGACGATAAAATCAGCAAAGGGGGACGGATATGGATAATATCAGATTAAAAGCCATGGCAAAGATCAATCTTGGATTAGATGTTGTCAGGCGGAGACCTGATGGGTATCATGAAGTGCGTATGGTCATGCAGATGCTGCACCTGTACGATCAGATTTATATGGAAAAGACAGAACAGCCGGGAATACATATCCGGACGAACCTGTCTTTTCTGCCGACAGATGAACATAATATTGCTTATTGGGCAGCAAAGGTTTTGATGGATGCTTTTCAGATCAAAAAGGGAATCTGCATTGACATCGACAAGCATATTCCGGTCGCGGCCGGGATGGCCGGCGGCAGTACGGACTGTGCGGCCGTTTTATACGGTATGAACAGATTGTTCAGACTTGGTTTGAATCAAAAAGCATTGATGGATTATGGCGTGAAACTGGGAGCAGATGTGCCGTATTGTCTGCTTCGGCAGACAGCTTTATCCGAAGGGATCGGAGAAGTTCTGACAGCGGTCCCTGCGATGCCGGACTGCCCGATTCTGGTGGCAAAGCCTTCCATCAGTGTATCTACAAAGCATGTTTATGAAAATTTAAAATTGGATGCCCATACGGTCCATCCTGATATTGACGGGATCGTGGAGTCACTGAAGCGTCAGGATCTGTATGGAATTACAGACCGTCTTGGGAATGTGCTGGAGACGGTGACGATACCTGAACATCCGGTGATCGAACGGATCAAGGAACAGATGAAGGTCTCGGGTGCGGTCAATGCGCTGATGAGCGGCAGCGGACCGACGGTATTCGGTATTTTTGACGATGAAGATAAGGCGGCAAAAGCATATGCAGATATGCGGGCCAACGGCCTGGCCAGACAGATTTTCCTGACAAGGCCATTTAACCAGACAATGAAGCATTGAGATACGATTGACACAATTGACAATAAGAGAGGGAGCAGTAAGATGAAAGATTTTGAAATGACAATTGATGAGTATCTTCCGTTAAGAGATGTTGTATTTAATACTTTGAGACGGGCAATCCTGAAGGGTGAATTGGAGCCGGGTGAACGCCTGATGGAAATTGCGCTGGCGAACCGTCTGGGTGTGAGCCGTACACCAATTCGTGAGGCGATTCGTAAACTGGAGCTGGAAGGCCTTGTCATTATGATTCCAAGAAAGGGAGCGGAAGTTGCCAGAATCACGGAGAAGGACTTGCGGGATGTGCTTGAGGTAAGAATGTCTTTGGAAAAACTGGCAATCGAACTGGCCTGTGACAGAATTACCGAAGAAGACGAGAAAGATCTACAGACTACCTGTCAGGAATTTGCGGATTCATTAAAGAGTGAGGATCTCACAACGATTGCAGAAAAGGATGTGGCTTTCCATGATGTAATCTTCAGAGCGACCAGAAATGCCCGCCTGATTCAGATCTTAAATAACCTGCGGGAGCAGATGTACCGTTACCGTCTGGAATATCTGAAGGATACGCAGATGCACCAGCGTACGGTGGAGGAACATCAACAGATTTTAGACGCAATAGTGAGAAAGGATAAAGATGAGGCTGTCAAGTTGATCGAGAAGCACATTTATATCCAGGAATTGACGGTTATCAAGAAAATTCAGGAACAGAATATATAGCCCGAATTATTCACAGCAGCGAAGTGAAATCTGCAATTCTGGCGTCAAGCTTGCTTGTAAGCCGAATGCAGGATTTCACTCGCTGAGTGAATAGAATTCACCCGCCACACAGCCTCAGACAGAAGCTGCGAAGCAGCGACAGATGCGCATAGCGCAGCTGGTCTGTGGCTTGCGTGTGTGGCGGCTGTGAATAATTCGGGTATAGTATTCACAGCGTTTCAGGGTTTGTGGATTGATCAATGTGGCTGCTGTATCTGGCGAAAAACAGATACAGCAGCTTTTATATATGCTCCGGTTTTCCTGTGTTGCCTGATCAACCGCATGTATAGGATCGCGTATTTTGATAAAGAATAAATGAAGATGCAGAACTTTTTTGAGAAATGATTTCATAACCGGAGGTGAGATCGGATGGAAAGTCAGGCAGATCATAAGAAAGAGGCCATGGTGGCCGCCGGACTGGATAAAAATATCGCTTTTATAACGCATGTCTTTGAGGGATGCGCGGACGCGGTCATGCGCAAACTCTATATGGGGCCGCAGAAATTGGGATTGTACGTCGTCTATATGGATTCCATGTACGACAGGGATCTGGTCGACGGTATTCTGATAAAAAATCTTCTTTTTGACGCAGGTCCGGTTCCGCAGGAAGACGCGGGGGCCTTTATTGTTCGGCGGTGCCTGGCCACAGCGGATATTAAGGAAAAAACGAAGCTGACCGACGCCGTGGATGAAGTGCTCAAGGGTAATACGGCCCTGTTTATAGATGGCATGGCAAAGGCCGTCATCATATCAAGTAAAAATCTGCCGGGACGCGGCGTGTCGGAGGCGGAGACGGAAGTCTCGGTCCGGGGATCCAAGGAAAGCTTTACAGAGTCTTTCCGGACAAACACTGTATTGATCCGGCGGCGTATCAGGGATATCCGGCTGAAAGCGAAGCAAATGACCATCGGGCGGCGTTCGAAAACAGATGTGGCGGTGATGTATATGTCTGATCTGGTGCGTCCGGCGATCCTGGAGGAAATTTTACAGAAGCTTGAAAGCTTTGACATAGATGCGATATTGGACAGCGGCAGTCTGGAACAGTTGACGGAGGAAGAATGGTATTCGCCGTTCCCTCAGTTTCAGGCGACGGAAAGACCGGATAAGGCAGCATCGGGGCTGCTTGAAGGACGGATCGTGCTGGTTGTGGACAATTCACCGATGGTTTTGCTGCTGCCAGTGACGTTCAACTGCTTTTTCCAGGCTTCCGATGACTATTACGACCGGTGGGACGCGGTGTGCTTCGTCCGTCTGCTGCGTTTTGCGGCGGCGGCCGTCGCCATGCTGCTGCCGGGATTTTATATTGCGCTGGCGGGTTTTCATCCGGAAGTGCTGCCGCTGAGTTTTGCCCTATCTTTCGCGGCCTCACGAGAGGGGGTTCCATTTTCCCTTCCAGTGGAGGTGCTGGTCATGGAAATTGCCTTTGAACTCTTAAGAGAGGCCGGTATACGGCTGCCGGGACCCATGGGAAGCACGCTGGGTATTGTGGGCGGTCTGATTATCGGGCAGGCTGCGGTGGACGCCCACATCGTCAGTCCGGTGGTCGTTATTATCGTGGCATTGACCGCGCTGTCAGCTTTTACGATACCGAATGATCTGTTTGCGTCGGCATTTCGCATGATAAAATTTTACTGTATCATAGCAGCGGCTGTGGCCGGATTCATTGGGCTGACAACGGCTGTGCTGACGGTCCTGATCCATCTGTCCGGCCTGCAGAGTTTTGGCATTCCTTATATGATGCCTTTTGTATCGGCGGATGTGGATCCTGCGGGACGGTGGCAGGACAGTCTTGTCAAAGCGCCTGCAGGTAAAATGTATGAGCGGCCTTTCTTTACACGCAAAGGTCATCGCAGGCGGCTCAGAAAGGAGAAAAATTGATGCAGCGAGGGCAGCGTTTTTCGGAAAATCAAATCATATCCTCCCGTCAGGTGGCGTGGATATTGACTCTGGATATCATTGCGGCAGGATTGTTCTGGCTTCCGGCCTGTTTGAAAGGACTTTCTTATACGGATCTGCTTGTTCAGGGAGGGACGGCCCTGTTACTGGTACTGCTGTATGACGGCGGCGCGTTTCTTCTGATGAACCGGAGGGGCGGACAAAATATGTACGGGCGGAATCCGGCAGGCGTCCGGTGGGCGATAAGCATTTTCTTTCTGATCTATTATCTGGCAGCGGCCGTTTATGCCGTACAATTTTTCTTTCATGTGATCGACGCGCTGATCGTAGAAAATTATGCGTATCCGGTGCCGGTGCTGCTGCTTTTAATTGCGGCGGTCTATGGAGCCGGAAAAGGCATTGAAGTGCGGGGGCGCACGGCGGAATTGCTGGGATGGCTGGTATGTGTGCCATTTCTGATATTTTTTGCGGTTGGCATCTGGCAGACATTTGAGAACGGATGGCCGGGGCCGGAGGCAGTCTCATGGCGGAATGCGCTGCCCGGCGGCTATGCGGGGGCTCTGTTTTTTCTGCTGGGGGATCATCCGGCGCTCCTGTACAAATATATGCGCCCGGAAAAGGGGCACAAGCAGGTATTGTGGTACGGACTGGCCGGCGGGGTTCTGATGGTTATGGCGGCGCTGGTGCTGACGGGAGCGTTTCTGACGCCTGCCGGAATGGCCAGAGAAGCCCAGCCTTTTGGTGTTTTGCTTCAGATCATCCGTTTTCCCGGTAATTTTATATCCAGGTATGATGTCTTTTTCATTATGCTGTGGATGCTGAGTTTTTATATTTTTACCAGCGGTATGATATTGCATGCCGTTGAAATGCTGGCGGAGCTGGCGAAAACGGACGGGCAGAGGAAAAGAAAACGCCAGATGGCAGTGGGGCTTGGACTTGTCATCCTGGGGCTGGCATGTCTGGCGCATCAGTGGCCGGGTTTTGACAGCCTTTTTGAGAAAGGGATGTTGTGGGTTGGTATGCCAGTCAGTGTGCTGCTGGTATTGATCAGTGGTATAAAAGAGCAGAAAGTGGTGGATAATGGGTGAAAACAACTAAAAAATGTTTAAAAATGGGAGCGATTGTTCTGGTTATTGGAATAAATTTGACATTAAGTGGATGTCGAGCCCAAAGAGAGCCGCAAAACAGAAATTATATGATGTGCATGGGAATTGATGCGGCAGGAGACGGCTGGCGTATCAGTTACGGGTTTCCTGATCTGGCGATGCTGACGGGAACAGACGCCAATTCCGCGGAACCGGTGCAGGTTATTGAAGCAGCCAGTATCCGTGAGGGCGCCCGTCAATTGAATGCGGTTTCGGATAAGATTGCGGATTACAGTCAGATGTCCGTCATTCTGCTTGGAAATTCCCTGAAAAATGCGCCTGAAAAGGTGGAAGCCCTTGTGGACGAACTGGCGCAGGAAAAAGATATCAAACGGACCGTGATGATCGGCTGGTGTGATGGCACAGCCGAAGAAATCATCGGTCTGGATGATGATGTCAACGGCTCGGTCGGTGTGTTTATTTATGAACTGTGCCAGAACAATTATGAAGATAAAGGTTATGATATCAGTGTGCTGGAAGACTTTCTGGGCGGCCGCAGTTCATCGGACTGCGTTGTGCCGGTATTTGCGAATATCAACGACCGGCCGGCACTGATTGAGTTAGACCAGCTGCAGTAATGCGGCTCTTTCTGCCGTTTAGGTATTTAGACGCTATTGCATATTCCAGCCAAAAGACGCCATGAAACCGTTTAGATATCGGTTTATGAACCGGAATTTCTGACAGCCATCACCGTGAAACACGTTCTCACTCCGTGAAAAACGCAGCGGATACTAAGGTTTTCTGTTCATTGCATTCCAGAAAACCAAGTACCGGCGTTTTTCAAGGGTTTCACTTGTGATTGTCTGCAGAAAATTCCTGTTCAAAAAGGTCCGAAATAAAACGGTTTCATGGCGTTTATTTGTCATGGAATAAGCAATAGCTGCTATTTATACCCAAACGGTAGAAAGAGCCAGGAATATTCCCGTCAGTCCTTTATTGATGGACCTATTTACTATCTACTATTTACACTTTTAAGGTTAACGCACGCTGAAGGATGTTTTTGACTTCTGTTAAAGATAAGCCCACGAGGTCTGCTATTTCTTCATCGCTCTTACCCTGAAGTTTGCAGGCAAGAATATTCGCCCGCATTTTTTCCTGTTGGGATATTTGCCGTTCACGCTCCACATTTTGTCGTTCACGCTCCACATTTTGCCGTTCACGCTCCGCATTTTGTCGTTCACGTTCTGTATTTTGCCGTTCACTTTCTTGACCTTCCTTGAAGCTGAGTTCCTTTTCACAAGCTATATGGAATGCCTCATCATATTCAGTTAAAAGCATATTCGTCACCTCCGCTTTGTTGGCTCGCAGGATATCCGATAGGATTCCGTTGCGTATACAGATATTGACTGCCGTATTAACGGCTTCTTTGAGGGTATAACCCTTTTTGAGTTGATGCCGGATTTCTGCAATCAGTGTCGCATACTGCTGAAGCAGCGGGCATCGTTCCATAATTGCAGGGCTATGGCCGGCATTAATATTGATCATATGCGCGGTGAATTGGGCGCATGATTGATTGAGAGCATCTGCGTCCTTCATACTGTCAGTTAAATGCAGCAGAACATCATCTTCTATTTCCCTGGTTCCGTTGTAAAACACATAATAACGGGGAATAGGGATGGTCAACTGACTGCTTGCATAAATATCGAGATGGTTCAGTTCTACATATTTTCTGTAAGCCGCTGCCATATAGATCAGTCCCCGCATCGGCATGTTAGGATTGTAGGTACTCTGATGCTCGAAAATATTCAGGTTCCAGTCAATAAGAAATGACAAATCGTTTTTCATACCCATGTAGAGATAGTCTTCCATTGTATAAATCTGAAGTGATTGTATATCCTGATAGTCACTGTCATTCACAGCGTTATACAAAGAAAGCAGTGCTTCTTTTTCCTTGAAAATGAATCGAAACAATCTGTCCTTATGATGCTGTGTGACCTGGTAATCCCTCAATGTATCCTTCATTGCTCATCCTCCTTCTATTATAATGCAAAACATAGTCGTTATGCAATTATTATATATGAAGGCGGCAATATAATTTGTCGAAACGTGTTGTCGAATGAATAAAATTTATGTTAAAATTCTATGTAAAAAGTGTGGTTACTATTCACAGAACAATGTCATTAAGTTAGCACCGGCAAAACAAGGATTAATGTAGAATAGTTGGGA
>CAYURX010000033.1:0-7340 GCA_964447245.1 uncultured Coprococcus sp.
AGAATCCTGCAAAGCAGGATTCTTTTTGATACAGGTTGGCCACTTCAATTGTTCACTATGAAAAGCCGGAAAAGAGGGAATATGGAGAATTACAGTATTTATCTTCCAAGTTATTCAATCGGTGATGAGGTTTACAGTAAGATTCCTGCGATCTGCGAGCCTTACGGTAAACGAATTGCCGCCATCGGTGGTAAGAGAGCCATTGCTTCAGTGAAGGAGCTGCTGCTGGCGGCTGTAAAGGATTCTTCGCTGGTGATTGATGATTTCCTGTGGTTTGGCGGGGAATCTTCCTATGAGAATGTGGAAGCTTTGATGGCGGATTCGGTGGTGCAGTCGGCCGATATGCTTTTTGCGATCGGCGGCGGAAAGGCGACGGATACAACAAAATGTCTGGCCGAAAAGCTTGGCAAGCCGGTATTTACGATACCGACCATCGCTTCCAATTGTTCGGCCTGTACCAGTGTATCGATCATGTACAATCCGGACGGCAGTTTCAGAGAACCGTTTTTCTTTGCAAAACCGCCGGTACATGCATTTATTCAGACGTCGGTCATTGTGAATACACCTTTTAAGTATATGTGGGCCGGCATCGGGGACACCTATGCCAAATATTTTGAGAGTACGGTTTCCTCGCGGGGCGAAGATCTGGTGCATTACACAGCGCTGGGGGTCGGCATGAGTAAATTGTGTTATGAACCGCTGATGAAATATGGCAAAAAGGCGTTGGAAGATCAGAAGGCCGGCAGAGTTTCCTATGAATTTGAACAGACAGTGCTGGCGATCATCGTGACAACGGCTGTGGTATCAATTCTTGTGACAACGGAGCATATTATAGATTATAATACAGGACTCGCCCATGCCATCTATTATGCGCTGACATCGTTCCCACATATTGAGGAAGGCCATCTGCATGGGGAACTGGTGGGATTCGGTGTGCTGCTGCTTCTTCTGATTGACGGACAGCAGGAAGAATTTAAGCGGGTGTATGAATTTAACAAGAGTGTTGGATTGCCGGTATCGATCGCGGATGTGGAGATTACACCGGAAGATTTACCGGCTGTGATACGGCAGACGATTTCGATGAAAGATATTGACCATAATCCATATGTGATTACAGAAACCATGCTTGCAAAAGCATTTGAAGAACTGGCTTTGTATCATTCATAAACAATTGAGCCGGTTATGACATTGAGTGGAACAATGGCTGAAAGGGCCATCCTATAATTTTAAAGAAAAGAGGACGATTCTATGAAAAAATTATTATCAGCAGTATGTATTTTTGCTTTATCGATCATGACACTGGCGGGCTGCGGTTCATCTGCAAAGGAAACAGAAGGCCAGACGGAAGCCGCAAGCCAGGCTGTATCAGAGGCTGCAACGGAAGCAGCACAGAATCTGGAATCTGCAGGCGCCGGAGATGGTGAAGTATTGAAAGTCGGTGTGATCCAGATGATTGAAAATGGCGCTTTCAATGATATGCGTGAAGGTTTTGTTGCAGAACTTCGTGATAAAGGTTATACAGAAGACAAACTGGAAATTGATTACAAATGTGCCCAGGGTGACGCAACCAATCTGCAGACCATCGCTCAGTCAATGGCTGACGGCGGTTATGACATGGTTTGTACGATTGCCACACCGGCCACACAGGCGATGGTCAATCTTGAAGTTGAAACGCCGGTTGTGTTTATTGCCGTATCGGCTCCTGTAGCTGCAGGCGTTATTACGGAGATGGAACATCCGGACAAAAATGCGACAGGTACATCCAATGCCATTCCGGTATCCGATATTTTTGCTTTAAGTGATACATTAACACCGGGCTGTGAAACTTATGGATTTTTATACTGTACAAGTGAAGTAAACTCCGTGAATACGGTTGAATCTGCAAAAGCATACTGTGATGAAAATAATATTGCTTATAAGGAAGCTGTTGTGACGAATTCTTCTGAGGTACAGCAGGCTGCTCAGTCACTGGTTGGCAGTGTAGATGCCATTTTTATTCCAAATGATTCTGTGATCCAGGCCAGCATGACCCTCGTAACAGAAGTTGCAAGAGACGCAAAGATCCCGGTATACGGCAGTTCCGCTACAATGGTTGATTCCGGTGCCTTTGCAACAGTAGCCATCAGTGATACAGAGATCGGTGCCATGACGGCCGATATGGCGATTCAGATTCTTGAAGGCGCAGCCGTTGCGGACGTTCCTGCCATTGTGGTTCCGGCCTCCAGCACAGTTATCAATTCCCAGACATTGGAAGCCCTTGGTATCACATTACCTGAAGATGTGATGAATACGGCAACCTTTGTGGAGGATGCACAGTAGAAAGGAAGATAGAATGACTTTACTGATTGGTTCTTTGCAGTTGGGTTTCCTTTACAGCATTATGGTGCTGGGAATTTATATTAGCTTTAGAATATTGAATATTCCCGATCTGACGACGGAGGGAAGTTTTACCTTTGGTCTGGCGGCATCTTCTGTATTGACGATTGCCGGACATCCGCTGCTGGGACTGGTCGGCGCTCTGGCGGCGGGGGCAGTGGCCGGTGTTGTCACGGGCTTTTTACAGACAAAGTTCGACATCCATCCGGTTCTGGCCGGTATTCTGACCATGAGCGGTCTGTATTCCATTAATTTATTTGTGATGGGCGGGGCCTCCAATCTGACCCTGCTCAACAGTGTGACGATTTTTAATCTGGTACAGGATCTGCTGCCTGCTTTATCAAAGGATGCGGTGAAACTGATCGTAGCCGTTATCGCCGTTGTACTGGTCGTTGTTGTACTGACGCTGTTTTTCAAAACATCCCTGGGCCTGTCCATACGTGCCACCGGCGATAATGCGGATATGGTGAGGGCATCTTCCATTAATGTGGATGCGGTCAAAATGGTATCCCTGGCCATCAGCAATGGCTGTATTGCCCTCTGCGGCGGCCTGATCGCCCAGTATCAGAGCTTTGCGGATATCAATTCCGGTGTAGGTATGCTGGTCGTTGGTCTGGCTTCGGTCATCATCGGTGAAGCTTTCCTTGGCCGGAGAAGCCTGAAAGTCGGCTTTATCTCAGCGGTCGTGGGTTCGATCGTTTATCGATATATTATCGCCATTGCGACAAAATCCGACATGTTCCCGGCTTATATGCTGAAACTGGTTTCTGCCATTATTGTGACGATTGCGTTGGCCGTACCGGCTGTCAAAGTGAAGGCGGCTAATTATCAGTTGAAGAAAAAGGGCATGGCCGATGCCAAAGGAGGGAGATAAATGCTGGAAGTTATCAATGTATCAAAGACTTTTGCAAAAGGGACATCCAATGAGCATAAAGCGTTGGATCATTTAAGTTTATCTCTGAAAAAAGGAGAATTTGTCACGATTCTCGGTTCCAATGGCGCAGGTAAATCCACTCTTTTCAATGCGATCTGCGGTAATTTCCTGCTGGATGAGGGCAGCATCCTGCTGGATGGACAGAATATTTCCTATCTGCCGGAGCATAAGAGGGCCGGTTCCATCGGCCGTCTGTTTCAGGACCCGATGAAAGGAACAGCGCCGAACCTCACCATTGAGGAAAATCTGGCATTGGCTTACTCTAAAAATACAAAAGGTCTTTTTAAGTTTGCCATTACAAAAAAAGACCGTGAAATGTTTAAGGAAGCTTTGAGAAGTTTTGATATGGGCCTGGAAGACCGGATGGAGACGAAGATCGGTCTGCTGTCCGGCGGCCAGCGGCAGGTGGTCACGCTGCTGATGAGTACCATCGTGACGCCGAAATTATTACTGCTGGATGAACATACGGCAGCCCTTGACCCGGCCACAGCAGAGAAGGTCATGGCCATTACAAATCAGATCGTCTATGAGCGGAAGCTGACGACGCTGATGATCACCCATAATATGGGGGCGGCCCTGACAACGGGCACCCGCACCATCATGCTCGATTCCGGTTCGATCATCTTTGATATCGGCGAAGAAGAACGGAAGCATATGACGGTGTCGGATTTGCTGGATATGTATTCAGAAAAGAAAAAAGAGCAATTCGATAATGACCGGATATTGCTGAACTGACGGAAAAAATCTTTCTGCAGTTTGGGGACTCAGACGCTATTGTATATTTTAGATAAAAAGGAAAGGCTGCGGGCAGTTCAGCCCTTTGTTGACCGGAATTTCTGACAGTCATCACCGTGAAACACGCTCTCGCTCCGTGAAAAACGCAGCGGATACTAAGGTTTTCTGTTCATTGCATTCCAGAAAACCAAGTACCGGCGTTTTTCAAGGGTTTCACTTATGATGATCTGCAGAAAATTCCTGAATCAATCAAACGGCTGAACTGCACCGCAGCCCTTTGATTCTGAAATATACAATAGCTGTTTCAGTCCGTCCAAACGGCAGAAGGTCCCGGAAATAATGGTCAACTATTTTCTTGTGTATCGCTGATTTGATATTTTTGTTCACTGCCTTTACCTGCGGGAATATTTGACTATTCACATAATAATCCGTATCAATTTCTTCTAAAATTTTATGATTTTCATCACTTGAAACTGGGGTCAGTGGAGATAGGCGGCGGCCGCAGCAGGAAATGCTGGCTTTCCCTGTGTACGGTTGAATAGCCTGTTGTTTTGGGAGTGTGGCCACGGCTTCGGGCCAATACACAGGCATTAAAATGGCCGGTTTAAACCTGCAGGTGCACAGCATGTATTGCTGCGATTGTTCAGCTCGGATTCTTCATACAGCACAGATACGGCAGGATTCTACCTGGAAACCGTAGAAAAACGTCGGTACTTGACTTTTCGGAGTGCAGCGAACGAAAAGTCTTAGTATCCGTTACGTTTTTCTCCGACGCCATGGAAGTCGAAGAAGCAAGCTCCATTGGAGCGAAGCTGATTCGGTAACTTCCTGCGTGCAGCGGCGCTTAGCGAATCCGAGTTTTACGAAGGATGAGCTTAGCAGAGTCGCTGTGAGAACGGGTTTTCAGGTAGAAACTGACCGTATTGTGCTTATAAAGACAAAAAAGCTGAACCGCAGCAATACGCAGTTCAGCTTTTGAAGGTTTATACCGGACATTTTTATGCCGTCCCCGCTATTCGTTTGGCTTTTGATAGAAATGTCCCGTTAATGCTTCGGTTTTCATACTGTTGATAAATGCCCCGTCATCGGCTTTTTTGATCGCCAGTATCACCGGTTTGCTGTCTTCTTTGGACACGACCGAGTAAACGATATTGCGCTGGCGGTGTTCATAGGAGCCCTCACCCTGGAGGATGGTGGCCCCATGATTGCTGACAGAATTGATCGCTTCGCAGACCTGCTTTGGCTTGGTGGTAACTATAAGCAGCGTCTGTTTCTGATAACGTGTATACATCATATGCAGAACCTGTGTCGATGTAAACTGGTAGATGATGGAGTAAAGGGCCTTGTCCCATCCGAATAATAATCCGGCGATGGAGAGGATAACCACATTGAGACCGAAAACAATGTTCCATGAATCGATCCCTTTTTTCTCTGATAGGAAGATGGCGATGAAATCCGTTCCGCCCGATGTGGCATTCATCATCAGGCACAGGCTGATGACAAAACCATTGATCATTCCGCCGAATATGCTGATGAGCAGCGTATCATAAGTAATGATGTAGGCCGGGAAAAAGTCTGTGAATACGCCGGAGAGGAGAATCATCAGGCAGGAATACAGCGTAAATTTTTTGCCGATGAAACGGAAACCAATATAGATCGGAATGGCGTTCAGCAGCAGATTGACAAGGGTGTAAGGTATTTCCACATCAAACCACATGGCTCCGATTCTCTGAATTAAAATCGTGAGGCCGGTAGCGCCGCCGGGATATAAACCGCCGGTTCGGACAAAAGATTTGATATTGGCGGCCATGATCAGTGCGGCCAGACAGATGACAACGATTCTTTTACTGTCTTTTTTAAAATCAAATTTCATATACATTCTTCTCCCTGTAAAACAATGGAAAATTACAAAAATCTCCAATTTATTTAGTTGTATTATAACATGCCATCAATAAAAGTAAACATCCAAAATGTGTATTGACATTCAATTATTTTGGTTCTATAATGTTGCATGTACAACAGTTTGATGGTAAACAATTCAGTTGATGAGATGGAGGTGAAGCAATGGCAGAGAAGTTTACACCATGTCAATGTGATATTGGTTTGTTGATTATACGGGCGGCAACGATGATCCGGCGCAGGGCGGATGCCAACACTTATATGAGCGAACTGCATAAAATAACAGGAGCCAATGGCTGGATTTTGAAATATCTGGATGAGAGGGAAGGCGAGAATGTCTATCAGAAAGATATAGAAGAAAAATTTTCCGTGACCCGTTCGACAGTTTCCAAGGTGCTGACGGGGATGGAGGCCAAGGGGCTTTTGCGCCGGGAATCCGTTTCCAGTGATGCCAGATTGCGGAAACTGGTATTGACGGAGGAGGGACGCAGGATCAGCCGGTATGCTTTGGAAGAAAAGATGATGCTGGAAGAAAAAATAACGGCGGGGTTGAGCGATGATGAAATTGCGACGCTGCATGACCTGCTGGTGAAGGTTACAGACAATGTATCCTATTAAAATATGAAAGATTACGAGAGTATAAAGATATTTGAATATAAAAGATATGCGAGCATGAATGATATTTTGACAGGAATGGAGGATGCGTATGATTCGAATATTAGCCGGAAGTATCCGGCAGTACAAAAAACAGACAATATTATCGCCGGTGACTGTTGCGATGGAGGTGGTGCTGGAAATTATTATTCCGCTTGTGATGGCACGGCTGATCGATGAAGGTATTGATGCGGGAAATATGGCCGTGATCTGGAAATACGGGCTGATTCTTCTGGCGACAGCCATGATTTCCCTGCTATTCGGCACGCTGTCCGGCCGTTTTGCGGCTCAGGCTTCGGCGGGATTTGCCAAAAATCTCAGGAAGGATATGTATTATAAAATACAGAATTACTCTTTTGCCAATATTGATCATTTTTCAACGGCCAGTCTGGTCACACGTTTAACGACAGATATCACAAATATTCAGATGGCTTTCCAGATGCTCATCCGTGTGGCGGTACGAAGCCCGATCATGCTGATCTTTGCCCTGATTGCCGCCTTTGGTATTGATTCGCAGTTATCGCTGATCTACCTGGCGGTTATTCCGATTCTCGGCATTGGTCTGTATGTGATCATCATCAAGGTGCATCCGATTTTTGAAACGGTATTCAGAACCTATGACAATCTGAACGCTGTGGTACAGGAAAATCTTTACGGTATCCGTGTGGTGAAATCTTTTACAAGGGAAGATCATGAGGTTGAGAAGTTTAACCACATTTCTGATAAGATTTATAAGAATTTC
>CAYURX010000033.1:7350-21178 GCA_964447245.1 uncultured Coprococcus sp.
GGCTGAGCAATTGCTGGCATTCAATATGCCGTTGATGCAGTTGGCCGTTTATACCTGTATGCTGCTGATCTGCTGGTTTGGCGCCAGAGCCATTGTGGCCTGCGGCGGCGATGAGGCCCTTGGCCTTTCAACGGGTGAATTTATGAGCCTTTTTACTTATACGATGCAGATCCTCATGAGTCTGATGATGCTGTCCATGGTATTTGTCATGATTATTATGGCGAGAGCGTCTGCAGAGCGTATCTGTGAAGTGCTGACAGAGGAGAGTACGCTGAAAAATCCACAGCAGCCGGTCTATGAAGTGAAAAATGGTGATATTACCTTTGAAGATGTGGTCTTTACTTACAATTCCAGAGCCGACAAGCCGGTGCTGGATCATATCAATCTGAATATCCGCTCCGGACAGACCATTGGTATCCTGGGCGGTACAGGTTCGTCAAAGTCCAGTCTTGTTCAGTTGATCCCGCGTCTCTATGATGTGGTGGAAGGCCGCGTGACAGTGGGCGATGTGGATGTCCGGGATTACGATATCGAAACGCTGCGTAACGAGGTGGCCATGGTACTGCAGAAAAACGTACTTTTTTCCGGTACGATCAAAGAAAATCTGCGCTGGGGCGACGCAAATGCCTCTGACGAGGAAATCATCAGAGCCTGCGAGCTGGCCTGTGCCGATGAGTTTATCAGAACTTTCCCTGATGGCTACGATACATATATCGAGCAGGGCGGCAGCAATGTATCCGGCGGGCAGAAGCAGCGGTTGTGTATTGCCAGGGCGCTTTTGAAGAAACCAAAGATATTGATCCTCGATGATTCCACCAGTGCGGTGGATACAAAGACGGATGCGTCCATCAGGAAGGCATTTGCAGAGGAAATACCGGATACGACCAAGATTATCATTGCCCAGCGTGTATCATCCGTGCAGGAAGCCGACCAGATCATTGTGTTGGATGACGGGCGGATCAGTGCCATCGGACGCCATGAAGAACTGCTGGCATCTTCCGATATTTACCGCGAGGTTTATGAATCTCAGATGAAAGGGGGCAGCGAGGATGAACAGTAGACCACAGGAAAGCAAATTTAATTCGCAGACTTTTAAGAGACTGATTGATTATCTGAAAAATTATAAAGTGAAATTGATCGTGGTGATCATCTGCATTCTGCTGAATGCGTTGGCCAATGTCATGTCCTCCCTTTTTATTCAGCGGCTGATCGATGACTATATTTCACCTTTGCTGCTGGAGGCCAACCCGGTCTTTGACGGATTGTTCCGGGCTATTGTACAGATGGCGTGTATCTATGTGATCGGTATTATCTCCGGTCTGATCTACAACCGGACCATGGCGGTCATTTCACAGGGAACGCTGAAAAAAATCAGGGACGATATGTTTGAACATATGCAGAAACTGCCGATCAAATATTTTGATACCCATACCCATGGGGATGTCATGAGTCATTTTACCAATGATACGGATACGCTGCGTCAGATGATCTCCCAGAGTTTACCGCAGCTTTTGTCGTCCGTAGTGACCATTGTTTCTGTCTTTATTTCCATGCTCTATCTGAGTGTATGGATGACATTATTTATCGTCGTTTTTCTTTTACTGGTGCTTAAAATCGTTGGTTTTATCGCCGGACGAAGCGGCCGTTACTTTGTCAGACAGCAGCAGAGTCTTGGTGACGTGAACGGATATATTGAGGAAATGATCCATGGCCAGAAGGTGGTGAAGGTGTTCTGTCATGAAGAAAAGGCGAAAGAGGATTTTGACCGGAAGAATGAGGAACTGTGTGAGAGCATGACGGCGGCCAATACCTATGCCAATATTCTGATGCCGATCATGGGAAATATGGGCAATATCCTCTATGTGCTGCTGGCGGTTGTGGGCGGCGCCCTGGCTATTGCCGGCGTGACCAATTTCAGCCTTCAGGGAGCGGGAACGATGACGCTTGGCATGATCGCATCCTTCCTGATGCTTTCAAAGAGCTTTATCAATCCGATTTCACAGGTGTCCCAGCAGTTGAATTCCGTTGTTATGGCCATGGCCGGTGCAACGAGGATCTTTGAACTGATGGATGAAGTGCCGGAGGAAGATCACGGCTATGTGACCCTCGTCAATGCGAAGTACGAGAACGGCGAACTGAAAGAATGTGCCGATCGAACCGGGCTGTGGGCCTGGAAACACCCGCATGGTGACGGAACATTGACTTACGAGCTGTTACAGGGAAATGTGGTGCTGCATGATGTGGATTTCGGCTATGAAGAAGATAAACTGGTTCTTCATGATATTTCACTCTATGCCGAGCCGGGGCAGAAGGTGGCCTTTGTGGGAGCAACAGGCGCCGGTAAGACAACGATCACGAACCTGATCAACCGTTTCTATGATATTGCCGATGGCAAGATCCGCTATGACGGTATCAATATTAATAAAATCAAAAAGCCGGATCTTCGCCGTTCCCTTGGCGTTGTTTTGCAGGATGTCAACCTGTTTACGGGTACCGTCATGGATAATATTCGTTATGGCAAACTGGATGCCACTGACGAGGAATGTATTGCGGCGGCTAAACTGGCCAATGCCGACGGATTTATCCGAATGCTGCCAAATGGTTATGAGACGGTGCTGGAAGGTGACGGCAGCGGTTTGTCTCAGGGACAGCGTCAGTTGATCTCCATTGCCAGGGCGGCTGTGGCTGATCCGCCGGTTATGATTCTTGATGAAGCCACATCGTCCATTGATACGAGAACGGAGGCCATTGTCCAGAAGGGTATGGATGCCCTGATGAAAGGACGGACCGTCTTTGTCATTGCGCATCGCCTCTCGACAGTTAAGAATTCAGATGTTATTATGGTATTGGATCATGGCCGCATCATTGAGCGGGGAAATCATGAGAAACTGATCGCAGAGAAAGGCAAATACTATCAGCTCTATACCGGCGCCTTTGAACTGGAATAGACGGGAAGGCTGATCGTTTTGAAGATGGGTAGAAGGATATGGATAGAATTCATGGCATCGTGAAGGAAACGGATCATCCGTTCCTGAATTATTACAGGATGGATGTACGTCATAAAAATGGCCGGGAATCAGAATATTATATGGCGTCACGGGCAAAATCGCCGGAAGATCTGAAGGCCGTGAGCCATCAGAACCGGCCTGACGGGATTATTATTTACGGGGTTTATGGTGAAAATAAGGACCGGGTGGTGCTGGTGAAGCAGTACCGTTATCCGCTGGGGGATTATGTCTATGAGTTCCCGGCGGGACTTGTGGAGGACGGCGAAGATTTTGTGAACGCCGGAATCCGTGAGTTCCGGGAGGAAACAGGGCTGCATTTTGATCCTGTTCCGGCCGATGATATGTATACATTGCCGCGGTTTACAACGGTCGGTATGACCGATGAATCCTGCGCGACGGTTTATGGGTATGCGTCGGGGACGCCGGACGAATCGGGACAGGAAGCTTCCGAAGATATACAGATCGTATTGGCGGACAGAAACGAGGTACGGCGCATTTTAAAGGAAGAAAATGTGGCGATCATGTGCGCCTATATGCTGATGCATTTCCTGAATGCAGAGGGTGATCCGCTTCAGTTTGTCAAAATGAACAGTTTGGATGAATAGAAATGGGGGATAAACAAATAAAATGACGCAGGAAGAACGTTATAAGCAGATGATTGAGACGCCGGTGCCGCCGCTGATCGTGAAGCTGGCAGTGCCAACAATTATCAGTATGCTGATTACGGCTGTTTATAATATGGCTGATACTTTTTTTGTCAGTCAGATCAGCACCAGCGCTTCGGGAGCGGTTGGGATCATTGCATCGCTGATGTTTATGATTCAGGCCATAGGTTTTACCTTTGGTATGGGAAGCGGTAATTATATTTCCCGTTCCCTTGGCAATCAGGACAGCGAAGAAGCGGATCATGCGGCTTCGACAGCTTTTTTTACGGTGTTTATCATCGGTATTTTACTGATGGTACTGGGAACAATATGGATGGAACCGCTGGTGTATGCCCTGGGAGCAACGCCGACCATTGCGCCTTATGCCATGGATTATATGCGCTATATTCTGATCGCGGCGCCGTTTATGCTGTGTTCCTTTGTTATGAATAATATTTTAAGGTCTCAGGGTATTGCCCTGTATGCCATGTTCGGCATTGCTGCAGGCGGTATTTTAAATATGATACTGGATCCGATTCTGATCTTTGGCTGTCATATTGGCATTGCGGGTGCGGCCCTTGCGACCATGAGCAGTCAGATGATCAGCTTCTGCATTTTGTTATGCCAGTGTAATATGAGAAAAGATACAATTCATATCCGCATCGGCAGTTTCAGGCCGGGCCTGCGTTTATACGGTATTATTCTGCACGCCGGGCTGCCATCCCTTTGCCGTCAGGGATTTATGAGTATTGCGTCGGTCGTTTTGAATCAGGCCGCAGGGCCTTACGGGGACGCGGCGATTTCAGCCATGTCCATCGTTTCAAGATGTATGATGTTTATTAATTCGGGATTGATCGGTTTTGGACAGGGTTTCCAGCCGGTATGCGGTTTTAATTACGGCGCAAAGCGCTATGACCGTGTGCTTGAGGCGTTCTGGTTCTGTCTGAAGGTGGCGACGGTCGTTCTGACCGGGCTCGGCATCGTATTTTTCCTGCTGGCCCATCAGGTCGTGACGGCTTTCCGGCGGGAAGATATGGAAGTCATTGCCATCGGCACGAAGGCTTTCCGGCTGCAGCTTTTAACCATGCCGATCCAGGGATGGATCATTATGTGCAATATGATGACTCAGTCCATTGGCTATGGTTTCAGGGCTTCACTGATCGCCATGGGACGCCAGGGATTGTTTTTAGTTCCGTTATTGTTGATTTTACCGGGATATTTTGGTATCCTTGGTGTACAGATGGCACAGCCTATTGCCGACGTCTTGACCTGTATACTGGGAACGGTGATCGTTGTCGGTATATTGAAGGATTTCCGTGAGAAAGCGGCGAAGGCGGGCCGGAACAAGGTATAATTATAAAGTATAATAAAAAACTATAAGATCAGGAGGTTTATGCAATGGAAGTTAGAGAAGCTTTGGAGAAGCTGCGTTTGCTTCAGAAGAAATTATATGCTTATAATGCGGCCAGTTCATCCCTTTATCTGGATAGTGTGACAGTGGCGCCGAAGGATACGGCAGAAGGCCGGGGTGTGGCTCTTGGTATTCTGGCCGGTGAGCAGCAGAAATTGCTGACAGCGCCGGAAGTCGGAGAGATGCTTGCTTTCCTCACAGAGCACAAGGAGGAATTGTCCCATCATGAGTGCCGTGAGGTGGAGGAACTTTACCGGAAATATAAACAGATGTCAAGAATTCCGGCGGATGAATTTATGGCTTATGCCATGCTGACCAACGAGGCCAGCGATGTCTGGCACCGGGCCAAGGAACAGAGCGATTTTGAATTGTTCAGACCTGTCCTTGAAAAGCTGGTAGATTTTAATATTAAATTTGCAGGATATTATGACAGCTCAAAGAAACCTTACGATGCCCTGTTGAATGAATACGAGCGCGGGGTGGATATGGAAGCGCTGGATGAATTTTTTGGAACCATCAGGGAGCGGCTGGTGCCGCTGATCCAGGCTATCGGTGAAGTGCCGCAGATCGACGACAGTTTTCTGCACAGACATTATCCAATCGAGGATCAGAGAAGATTTTCGGATTATCTGATGGAAGTGCTGGAACTTGACAGAGGCCATTGTACGATCGGTGAGACGGAGCATCCGTTTACTCTGGAATTTAACAATAAAGATGTGCGGATCACGACGAATTATAAGGAAAACAGTGTGGTTGATTCCATGTATTCCGTTATTCATGAGGGCGGACATGCCAAGTATGAATTGGGGATCCGGGATGATCTGCAGTATACCTGTCTGGCCGGCGGTGTCTCCATGGGTGTCCATGAGAGCCAGTCCAGATTTTATGAAAATCTGATCGGACGTTCCCGCCCGTTTATTGAGGCCATTTTCCCGAAAATGCAGGAATTCTTCCCGGAACAGTTGTCGGATGTGACGGCAGAGCAGATGTATCTGGCTGTCAACCGTGTCGAGCCGTCTCTGATCCGTACAGAGGCCGATGAACTGACCTATTCCCTGCATGTGATGATCCGCTATGAGATTGAGAAACAATTGATCGGCGGTACGCTGGCAGTCAAAGATGTGCCAAAAGTGTGGAACAGGCTTTATAAAGAATATCTTGGTGTGGATGTGCCGGATGACAAGCACGGATGCCTGCAGGATTCCCACTGGTCGGGCGGTTCTTTCGGTTATTTCCCATCCTATGCCCTTGGCAGCGCCTACGGCGCACAGATGTTACAGCGGATGGAGCAGGAGCAGAATATCTGGGATGCGGTGGCAAAAGGCGATCTGTCAGGCGTTTCGGCATGGCTTGGTGAAAAGGTGCATCAGTACGGCAGTCTGCTGGAACCGGCGGATGTGGTGAAAAATGCCTGCGGGGAGTTTGATCCGACGGTTTATACGGATTATCTGACGAAGAAATATTCGGAAATCTATGGGTTATAAGAGATGATTTATGTGATGTCGGACCTGCATGGTGAATATGAGAAATACAGGGCCATGCTTGATAAAATTCAGTTGATGGATGAAGATGATCTGTATATTCTTGGGGATGTTGTCGACAGAGGGGAGCGCCCTTTTGATATTCTGAGGGATATGGCATCCCGTGACAATGTGTATCCGGTGCTCGGCAATCATGAAATGATGGCGATGGATATGCTGGAGAAGCTGTTAGTGCATATTACGGAAGATAATTATGACAGTTATATGACGGTGGACATGATGAAGGCACTTATGGAATGGCAGTGTGACGGCGGCAATGCGACTATGACGGATTTCCGGCGGTTGACGGCTGGCGAGCAATTGGATCTGCTGGATTATTTGAGGGATTTTGAACCCTATGCAGTGGTGGAAACAGGAGATAAGACCTTTGTCCTTGTCCATGCCGGACTGAAAAATTTTTCGCCAAAGCGGGCATTGTCGGATTATGCACTGGATGAGCTGACCTTTTGCCGCCCGGATTTTGATGAAGTGTATTTTACCGATCCTTCGGTCTATGTAGTGATGGGGCATACACCAACGCTGGCCATCAATGGCAAAGCGGAGATTTATCACAGCGGGCGCAATATCTGTATTGATTGCGGCGCGTCATGGCCGGAGGGACGTCTGGCCTGCCTGTGCCTTGATACGATGGAAGAATACTATGTATAAAGCTGCAGAAAATGCCGGAGACAGATGAATTATTACAATCTTTCTATCAATAGAATATTGAATGATGGCTCATGAAATGATAAACTATGAGAGATGTATGTAAGATCATAGCGAATATATTATAGGAAAGGTATGAATCATATGAGTAACTACAGGATAAATACAAAATGTGTTCAGGCCGGGTATACTCCGGGAAACGGGGAACCGAGGCAGATCCCGATCGTCCAGTCCACGACTTTCAGGTATGCGACGAGCGAAGATATGGGGAAGCTGTTTGACCTTGAGGCTTCCGGCTATTTCTATACCCGTCTGCAGAATCCGACCAATGATCATGTGGCGGCCAAGATCGCGGAACTGGAGGGCGGGACAGCCGCCATGCTCACATCTTCCGGTCAGGCGGCGAATTTCTTTGCCATCTTTAATATCTGTGAATGCGGCGGCCATATTGTGGCATCTTCTTCCATTTACGGCGGAACCTTTAACCTGATTTCCGTTACGATGGCGAAGATGGGAATTGAAGTGACCTTCGTATCACCGGATTGTACGGAAGATGAGCTGAATGCCGCATTTAAGGATAATACAAAGGCTGTTTTTGGTGAGACGATCGCCAATCCGGCTTTGACAGTGCTTGATATTGAGAAGTTTGCAAAGGCGGCCCATGCCCATGGTGTACCGCTGATCGTTGACAATACATTCCCGACGCCGGTGAACTGCCGTCCGATCGAGTGGGGAGCAGATATCGTTACCCATTCTACAACAAAATATATGGATGGCCATGGAGCTGCTGTGGGCGGTGCCATCGTTGATGCCGGTAAGTTTGACTGGATGGCCCATGCAGACAAGTTCCCTGGACTTTGTACGCCGGATGAATCCTATCACGGGATTACATATGCGGAGAAGTTCGGTAAAGAAGGTGCGTTTATTACAAAATGTACGTCTCAGTTGATGCGTGATTTTGGCTGTATCCAGTCTCCGCAGAATGCCTTTATTCTGAATCTTGGTCTGGAATCCCTGCATGTGCGTATGCCGCGCCATGTGGAAAACGGTCAGGCGGTGGCTGAGTTTTTGCAGAAGCAGCCGCAGGTAGCCTATGTGAATTATCCTGGCCTGCCGGGTGATAAATATTATGAGATCGCACAGAAATATATGCCGAACGGCGGCTGTGGGGTCGTTTCCTTTGAATTAAAAGGCGGAAGGAAAGCGGCAGAGACTTTTATGAAGCATCTGAAGCTGGCGGCCATTGAGACCCATGTGGCGGATGCCCGCACCTGTTGTCTGAACCCAGCCACATCCACCCATCGCCAGATGACGGATGAACAGTTGGAAGCCGCAGGTATTCCGGCCGGCCTTGTGCGTATGTCCTGCGGTCTTGAGGACAAGGAAGATCTGATTGCCGATCTTGCACAGGCCCTGGCAGAAATTTAAAATTTATCAATGATAACAAAAGCGTGACGGTGATAAAGCAGATCATAGATTTGTTTTATCACCGTTTTTTGATTTTCATGAGCCATGCAGGAAACATGTTTTTATCGTCCAATGTGCACAATGAATGGAAAATATGGATCAATATGCACAATAATATGACCTATATTGTTTGAATGACTATAAAATGTGATGAGTGATTTTAAAAGAAAAACAAAAAATAATATAATTTTATAAAGATTGTATAATTAGATTCTGTTCTTGGAAGAATCGGTATCCAGGCCGGATTACTGATACGGTCAGTATCAGTGGAGTTATGGATAACTGCCGGAGTTCTGACGGGTATAGTGAGCCTGGCGGGTACCTGGCTGATCATACGCAGACAGCGGGTGACATTTTAGTGAGACATAAAGGGACTGTCTATCCGGGACGTTTGATGATATAATCATAAGCGTCTGATAAGGATTGGCAATTAGAATGCTGAATGTATGATATGTAATTGGGGAAGTATAGCAGGAAGGAGGACTTTATGAAATCTTATGGTTTATTTGATTTGATCGGGCCGCAGATGGTGGGGCCTTCCAGTTCCCATACAGCGGGTGCAGCCAGGCTTGGACAGGTTGCGTGCCGTCTGGCGGGAGGCTGTGTCCATAAAGCGTCGGTAACGCTCTATGGTTCTTTTGCGGAAACGGGCAGAGGGCACGGGACCGACAAGGCGATCGTGGCAGGGCTGCTTGGTTTTGCGCCGGATGACAGCAGGCTGGGACAGGCCATTGATCTGGCGAAGGCATGGGGCCGTGAGATTACGGTGACATTTTCCAATAAGGAAATGGCCCATCCGAATACGGCGAAAATTGAACTGGAAGATGCCAAGGGACGGAATATGGTCATGGTGGGAGCATCCATCGGCGGCGGTAATATTGAAATACAGGAGATCAACGGGATGGAAGTGGCCTTTGGATGTGATTATCCGACGGTGCTGATCTTTCACCGTGACCGTCCGGGTATGATCAGCAGGGTAACGGGTGTTCTGGCCGAACACGGCATTAATATTGCATTTATGCGGGTGTTCCGCAATTCAAAATGGGAGAATGCCTGTATGGTGATCGAGACGGATGGCGTGGTGGAGGATGCGATACTGGATCGTATCCGTACAGATAATCCTGATATTGTGGAGGTATGTAAATTATGATGTATACGTTTAGCCGGGGAACTGACCTCTGTGCGCTGAGCCGCCGTGATAATATTCCGATCAGCGAGATTATGCTGCGCAGCGAGATGGAGCGCAGCGAACGGACAGAGGAGAGTATTTTTGAAGAAATGCAGGGAAATTTGGCGGTGATGCGTGAGGCCATCCGGCAGGGGCTTGACCCGGAGAATGAGAGCAGAGGCGTTTTTGTCGGCGGTGATGCAGTCAGAATGCAGGCTTATGCGCCTAAGAGTAATATGGGCCGGGAAATGGCGGAAGTCGTTGCAGCGGCTGTGGCTGTTGTGGAGGTCAATGCGTCCATGGGTAAGATCGTAGCAGCACCGACGGCGGGAGCCAGCGGCATTCTTCCGGCGGTGCTCATTGTGTGCGGTGAACGGAGAGGCCTGGATGACCGGATGCTTTGTCGTGGGTTATTTACGGCCGGTGCCATTGGCTGTATCATTGCGGAACATGCCAGTATTGCCGGTGCTTCCGGCGGTTGTCAGGCGGAGACGGGAACAGCTGCGGCCATGGCGGCTGCGGCACTGGCTGAATTGTGCGGAGCGGATGCAAAGACTGCTCTGAATGCGGCAGCCATTGCTCTCAAAAATGTCATGGGACTCGTCTGTGATCCTGTGGGCGGACTGGTGGAATGTCCATGTGTGAAGCGTAATGCCATCGGGGCTGCGAATGCCGTACTGTCCTGTGATATGGCGCTGGCAGGTATTACAAGTCTGATTCCATTTGATGAAGTGGTGGATGCCATGAAAAATGTGGGATGCCAGATGCATTCCGATCTGCGGGAAACGGCCCGCGGCGGTCTGGCGGCAACGGCGACAGCCCGTAAACTGGCGGCGTCATTATTAAATGAATAAATTAACAAAGAGGAGATTAAAGGAGATATTCCTTGCTGTTTGTATGACAGAAGAAAAAGTGAAGCATGGAATACGCTTGCCGGGCATAGATTGTAAAAACAGCGTCTTCGGAGGCTTATCCTTGAAAGATTACATCGAAGAACGGGCATTGGAGATTGCAACTTATATTATTGATAACAATGCGACAGTGAGGCAGACGGCTAAGAAATTCGGGGTCAGCAAGTCAACGGTACATAAAGATGTGACAGAGCGTCTGGCGCAGATCAACCCATCGCTGGCGGCAGCGGCAAGGAAGGTGCTGGATGTGAACAAATCGGAGCGGCATATCCGCGGAGGACTTGCAACGAGGGAAAAATATTTGCATCAGCATGCATAAGTTTTAAGAATTATCAAGGAATGGCTGTCACCCAATATCTTAAAAAGGGCGGCAGCCCGTTTTGATTGACGGCAATGATAGCCATGATTGTCAAGAATTTCACTAAAGCAGGCTTCACTATATGCCATATCTTCTTTCTTTTTCTAAAATAGTATAATAATCTAAAATAATAGAATAATTAATTCTAAAATTAACAGGTACTTCGAAAATAATATATTTTTAAATAGAGAATATAAACAAAATTTTAAATAAAAAAAGATAAAGTATACGCATAATTAACAAAAAATATGTGTGACAAATTCTTGGCATAGAATATGCTTTTTTATATAGGTATCAGTCGATGAAAAAATATATTCAAATGGCTTCGACGCAAAGGAGGAGTAACAATGCCGTATTTAGCAATGCAAGACTATGCAAAAATGTATTATGAGATTCATGGAGAGGGACAACCAATTGTATTTATTCATGGTTGGTCCGGATCGACACAGCATTTTAAGCCTATGATCGATATTATGAAAAAAGATTATCAATGTATTTGTTATGACCAGAGGGGCCATGGCGCATCATCCAGACCGACAAAGGGTCTGTCACTTCCGCAGTTGGGCCGTGATTTGCGGGAACTGATCGAGTATTTGGATTTGCAGGATGTTATTCTTGTTGGTCATTCCATGGGCGGTGCGACCATTTACAGTTATGTGCAGCAGTTCGGCTGTGACCGGATCAAAAAAGCCGTTGTTATTGATATGAGCCCGAAGCTGCTGAGTGACGATGAATGGAAGGGCGGCTGTGCCCAGGGACAATATGTTTATGCTGATTTAGAGAGCGATATGGAATTGCTCGGACAGAATATTGCCGATTTCATGTGGCGTTTTTTCCGCATCGTTTTACCGGCGATGGCGGCGTTGCCGGAAGCGTTGAAGGATCTTGTCGCACCGGGACTTTTAGGCGTTAACAGCGAACATGTTCTGACCTGTTTGTGGCATTCCATGTTTGTCATGGATTACCGTCCGATCGTGAAAGACATTACGGTTCCTCTGCTTTATATGATACCGGAATTAGGCCTTTATCCGCAGGAATCGCCGGATTTCCTGAAGGAACATTCCAGCGCGGATGTTGAAGTGATTCCTTTCCCTGGCGTTACACATATGCTCCCGATTGAGGTGCCGGACAAGGCGGTTGCGGCAATCAAAGCATTTATTGAAAAATAAGACATTGAAAACAGAGGGCTTCCCAAACGTATGAGTTTTGATTCCCATATGGAGGGAAACCCTTTTTTTAAAATTGTTTATTTATATTTTCTATAATCAATTCCAAGTTTTTCAAATTTTTTGTAAATCCCCGAAATGTGGAGGCCGGTGAGGGCAGAGACTTTGGCAATATTGCCGTTAGCCATCATTAGGATTTTTGTAAAATATTTTCGCTCACATTCCTGGATAAATTCTTTATGCTGAGGCAGTTCCTGAGACTGCAATGTGTGACTGGAAGGTGCGATATCAATATTCTCAATACTATTTGTGCTGTCCGTATCGCAGGAATCCATAGGAAAAAGAGATGGATTCACGATTTCCGGCAGTGAATTAAACTGGAGATTGCCATCCGTAATAACATAGCGCTGGACAATATTTTTAAGTTCACGGATATTGCCCGGCCAGTCATAGCTTTTCGCAAAGGTCAGCAAATCGTTGGTGATCGGTGTTTCTTTTTTATATTTTTGGTTGTATTTATCACAAAAGTGATGAATCAGGGGCTCTATATCCTCGGGACGCCGGCGCAGAGGAGGCAGGTGAAGCGGGAAAATATTCAGGCGGTAATACAGGTCGCTGCGGAAAGTCCCCTGATTGACCATATCAAGCAAGTTACGGTTAGTGGCGGCAAGAATCCTTATGTTGAGTTTTTTTACATCTTTGCCGCCGAGTTTTCTGATTTCCGCGCTTTCAAGAACCCGCAGCAATTTTGGCTGGAGATGAAGCGGCAGTTCACCGATTTCATCGAGAAAGATGGTGCCGTTATTGGCAAGTTCAAATAAACCGATTTTGCCGTTTTTATCCGCGCCTGTAAAACTGCCCTTCTCGTAACCGAATAATTCCGCCTCGATCAGCGCTTCAGGAATGGAGGCGCAATTGACGGGAACAAATATCTGATCCTTTCTGGAACTGTTGGCATGGATATATTTGGCCAATACCTCTTTACCTGTACCGGATTCGCCGCATATAAGAATATTGGTATCTAAATGAGCGATCTGTTCGGCCAGACTGAATATGTGATTGCTGGCGGGGCTCTCTGCAATGAAAGGCTGACTGTTCGTATTCATTGCATAATTCAAAGATTCTGTTATTTTCTTTTTATAAATACTCTCCATTCTGTTGTAATAGATCTTAGAGGTATTTTCACTCTGACTGAAAGCGATGACCCGAATCAATTGACCATCTGAATCAAAGATCGGTTCTGCATAAGCATAAATGCCTTCATGGGGATCATTGTGCGCATACAGGAAAGCCTGGGTACTTGCCTGGGTCTGAATGCATTCAACAATAACGCTGTTGCTGAAAATGCCGCGGTCAACAAGGTTAAACAAAGTGGTACCAAGCAATTGGTCGAAGTTCAGACCTGTTAATTTGCAGGTTCCTTTTGTACAGCAGAGAATCGTTCCCTTCGCGTCAGCGACAATGATACTGCCATCATAATTGTCAAGGATTTCACTAAAATAGGTTTCA
>CAYURX010000034.1:0-20068 GCA_964447245.1 uncultured Coprococcus sp.
GCTGACCTGCGCGCGCTTTGCAACATCCTCTAAAATGTCATCAAGGTTCGCATTAAGTTCTTCAATCGTATAGGTATTGCTCGGATGGAAAGGCATTGCGATCATCGGTTTGATCGTGCTCAGATCAACGATCACCATGCCGTCATAGTAAGCAACCGGTCCAGGATTCAGTTCTTTATACTCACCGATACGGCCATGCACATCATAGAACTCCTGAATCGTCTCATCGGTACGCCAGATGGAAGACAGACAGGTCGTCTCTGTTGTCATAACATCAATACCGATACGGAAATCCGCGCTTAATTTTGAAATGCCAGGGCCGACAAATTCCATGACCTTGTTATTCACATAGCCATTGGCAAAGACTTCACCGATAATCGCCAGCGCCACATCCTGCGGTCCGACACCCTTCATCGGTTCGCCTGTCAGATAAATACCGACAACACCCGGCATATTAATATCATAGGTTCTGTTCAAAAGCTGTTTGGCCAGTTCGCCGCCGCCCTCACCGATAGCCATAGTGCCAAGGGCGCCGTAACGGGTATGGCTGTCGGAGCCAAGGATCATACCGCCGCAGGTCGCCAGCATCTCACGGGCAAACTGATGAATGACCGCCTGATGTGGCGGTACATAGATACCGCCGTATTTCTGCGCGCATGTCAGCCCAAACATATGGTCATCTTCATTGATCGTACCGCCCACTGCGCACAGACTGTTATGGCAGTTTGTCAGCACATATGGGATCGGGAATTTCTCAAGACCGCTGGCTCTCGCTGTCTGGATAATACCAACAAAAGTAATATCATGAGAAGTCAGCTTATCAAATTTTATCTTCAATTTATCCATGGAGCCGGATGTATTATGGTTCTTCAAAATGCTGTAAGCCATTGTCTGAGTCGCCGCATCCGCTTTGGACGGCTGATAACCCAGCTTCGCACTGAGCGCCGCACCGCTTTCTTCCGTATCTTCAATGATTTCTGTACCATTTAAAAGATACGCGCCATTTTTTAATAACGTAATCATAATTTCCTCCTGCAACTTATTATAATCTAGTTTACCTTGTTCGCATTATACCATTCTACCATCCGGCCCGCAACACTTCTTTCATTATTTCTCTGGTTTTTGCAAGAAAAAACATATAAACTTGCATAATTTTCCGTATTTTCCCCATACTAAGCGAATAATCATTCAAGATTGGAAAGGTGGATTTTTATGGATATTATCAATGTCATTCTTCTGTCCCTTGGCTCGATCCTTGCTCTTTTTATCCTCACCAAGCTGATGGGCTACCGCCAGATGTCCGAAATGAGCATGTTTGACTATATCAACGGCATCACCATCGGTTCCATCGCCGCGGAAATGGCAACTTCCCTTGAAAAAGACTGGTGGCTGCCGCTGACCTCCATGATTATTTACGGGATGGCGGCTGTTTTTCTGTCTCTCATCTCTGTCAGATCCATGGCCGCACGCCGCCTCATCACGGGCAAACCGCTGATTCTCATGAACCAGGATATCATCTATGAAAAGAACCTGCTCAAAGCAAAGATCGACCTGTCCGACCTGTTGATGCAATGCCGGGTCAACGGCTACTTTAACCTGTCCGATTTACAGACCATCCTGCTGGAACCCAACGGCCAGTTAAGTTTTCTTCCAAAATCCGACAAACGGCCCGTCATTCCGGCCGATATGCAGTTAAAACCGGAACAGGAATTCCTTGTGGCCAATGTCATCATCGACGGACATGTGATGGAAGAGAACCTGCTGCATGCAGGCAAAGACACCAACTGGCTTTACAAACAGATGCATGCTCAGAATATCCGTGATATCCGTGAAGTCGTGCTGGCCACCTGTGATATGCAGAACAATATAACATTTTATCCCCGCACCCATCAGACAATGACGAAAGATGTGCTGAATTAACCATCATTATCCTCCAGAGTTATTTTCTGTACCACAAAGAAGCTGCCCCGCCAGATCGCTATGGTGTGACAGCTTCTTTTATTTGCTTCTTTATATTTGCTTCTTTTATTACTTCTTCTACTACAGCTTTCACAGATTCGACATCTATTGCATTTTCATGTACTTTCATGTATACTTTATAATGGCATTAACAAAGAATCAGAAGACAGGCATCGGCCTTTCAGAAAGGATTTCTCATGCAGAAGAAAAATATTCTCATCAGTGTCGTTGACGGACAGGGCGGCGGCATCGGCCGTCAGTACATCAATGCGCTGACAACAATTTTACCAAAGGATCTTCCGGTTACTGTACGGGCTTTGGGTACAAATACACTGGCTACTTCCAATATGCTCAAAGGCGGTGCCTCAGACGGTGCTACCGGTGAGAATGCCATTATCGTCAATGCAGAACGCTCAGATATCATTGTCGGCGTTGTGGCCATTGTCGTTGCCAACTCCATCCTCGGAGAATTGACGCCGGCCATGGCTCAGGCCATCGGTTCCAGCAGCGCACGGCGTATTCTGATCCCATTTGACAGCTGCAACACCCGTATTGCCATGTTGTCCAACGGTCCTTTACAGGCGTTCATCGATCAGGCGGTACGCCTGACATGCGATTATCTACAGGAATTATTATAAAATGCGTTATAATAATAGATTTTTTATGAAAAGGGGATATAGAAAATGGAAAACACAAAAGAAAAAACGAAAGGACAATTATTGCAGGAACAATTGACATGGAAGTTTCCGTCCATCGCGCTGGCCGCTCCTGAGCGTGTCCAAACTGCGCACGCTTTCTGCGAACCATATAAAGCTTTTCTGTCCGAAGCCAAAACCGAGCGAGAATGCGCAGCCAAAGCCGAGGCCATGCTGACGGCGGCCGGATACACTGTTTTTGATCCTGCAAAAAGCTACGCGCCGGGCGACAAGGTCTATAAGAATAACCGCGGCAAAGCCATTATTGCCACCACCTTCGGCGCCCATCCGGTGAATGAAGGCGTCCGTATCAATGTGGCGCATATTGACGCTCCGCGCCTTGATCTCAAGCCGACGCCGCTCTACGAGCAGAATGATATTGCCTATTTCAAGACCCATTATTACGGCGGTATCCGCAAATATCAGTGGGCAACGATTCCGCTGTCCCTGCATGGCGTCATTTACAAAAAAGACGGTGAAGCTGTCACCATCAAAATCGGTGAAGACCCGGCCGATCCGGTTTTCTTTATCAGCGATCTGCTGCCTCACCTGTCCGCTAAACAGAATACGCGAACCCTCGGCGAAGGCATCAAAGGCGAAGAACTGAATATCGTCATCGGTTCCCTGCCTTACCCTGAAAAAGATTTAAAAGAACCGGTGAAGCTCATGGTCCTTTCTATCTTAAATGAAAAATACGGCATTACCGAAGCGGATTTCTACCGTGCTGAACTGGAGCTTGTCGCTGCAGGTCCGGCCCGTGATATCGGATTTGACAGAAGCCTCATCGGCGCTGCAGGCCACGATGACCGTGTGTGCGGCTATACGGCATTGATGGCTGAAATCGACACAAAAGCACCATCCTACACCACTGTGACGATCCTTACGGACAAAGAGGAAATCGGTTCTGTTGGCAATACCGGTCTGAACTCCGATTACGTAAAGCATTATCTGGAATATCTGGCCGAAAATGCCGGGGTCTCCTTCAAAGAGCTGGCTGTCAATTCCGTCTGCCTCTCCTCCGATGTGGGTGCGGCCTTTGACCCGACTTTCTCTGATGTTTACGAACCAAACAACTCCTGCTATCTCGGCAAAGGCTGTGTATTAACCAAATATACAGGTTCCCGCGGAAAGGGCGGCTGCAGCGATGCCAGCGCCGAAACCATGGCAAAGGTCATCGGCATCATGGAACGTGAAGGCGTCTACTGGCAGGCCGGAGAACTCGGCAAAGTCGACGAAGGCGGCGGCGGTACAGTCGCTCAGTTCATTGCTTCCATGAACATTGATGTTGTGGATCTTGGCGTTCCGGTTATGTCCATGCACGCACCGGTAGAAGTTGTATCCAAACTGGATGTCTATGAAGCTTATCAGGCATTTATGGCATTCTACAAATAATTACATATAACCAACGGCTGTACCAGTCATACATCAGCTATCTCTGGTACAGCCGTTTTTCTGTGTCATTTATTTTTTGTTTTTCTACATTTTGTGTTATTTTCAGCAACATCCGTCCTTTTTTTGTTTCATATTTTGACAGTTCCCTCTCCATGTGATATATTTGTAATAGTTAAATATTTCACCTTTAACATCAGAAACGGAGGCTATTATTCCATGCATACAATCTCCCACCAAACACTCTGGCAGAACAATCATCGCGGACGTTACCGAACAGATATGTCTCAGACTCTCAAAGCAGCCTGGAGTCAGGCGCGCTGGCAGCATATTCGTCCGGACACTTCCCTTGCTTCTCCGTATACCGCAGAAGGTTTTAAAATTCTGAAGCAACAGCATATTAAACCTTATGCCTATTCAAGCCGTATTATTGAACTTATCTTACAAGATCTGCAGCAGGATGAATACGGCATTGCCTATTTCAGTCCGGAAGGCATTTTAATGAAATTGTTTGGTTCATCATCATTTCTTGAATGGGCCGGCCAGCATGGCCTTTGCCGGAATACCGCCTGGTCCTTTGATATCGCAGGTCCCAACGCTGTCTCTTTAGGATTCCAGTCATTAACTGAAACGATGACAATAGCTTCCGATAATTACAATCAATTACTTAATCAGCTTGCGATTTACTTTCATCCCCTTTTCCTGAAAAAACAGGAAAACAGCATACAGGACATTTGTCTATATGGCGGATTAGCCCTGATATCAAAAACACCAGTCGCCAATAAAACTTATATGTCCCTGATCCGTTCTTTAACTCTGGATATTGAAGTCCATATGCATATGACACACACCCTTTATTCTGTCTATTCCAAAACAGAGCGCGGCATGATCTGCTTTGATATCAGCCAATTGACGCACACTATCAGTATTTCCTATTATAATAAAGAAATCTTTGATGTTCTCGGTATTCCCGAAGAAAATCTTGATTTTTTCAGGATTGAAAACATTTTTGATTACGGAATGAATGAAGAATTATACACCATCATTCAAAATTCACGAATCGTAAACAATTATCCGATTACCCTTTGTGTACACGGCAAATTCCGTGAATATACCATTTCCACGGAAATCTATAATCAGGCACATTTGCGTATAACCGGTATCCGTGTATACATTACATCGTCACAATTCAATGCGCAGCAAATCAGTAAAAAGATGGGCAGCAATGCGATCATGACGATTCACGATTTAATTGGCGAAAGTCCATCCTTCCATTTAACCAAAGCCCACGTAAAACTCTGCGCTAAGACCAGTACGAATGTACTGCTGCTTGGCGAAAGTGGTGTCGGCAAAGATATCATCGCACAGGCCATCCACAATGCCAGTCCAAGGCGAAACAAACCTTTTATCGCTGTGAATTGCGCGGCCCTTCCAAGAGATCTTATCGCCGCCGAATTATTCGGTTACGATGAAGGCGCATATACCGGCTCCAAACGCGGCGGCAACATGGGGAAATTTGAGCTTGCCAATGGCGGTACGATCTTTCTGGATGAAATCGGTGATATGCCCCTGGATCTGCAAGCCATGCTCCTGCGCGTCATTGAGCAGAAAAGCTTCATGCGCATCGGCAGCAACAAACTGACGCATGTCGATGTCAAGGTAATCAGCGCAACCAATGCAGATTTGCAATCCCTCATTGAACAAAATAAATTCCGCATGGATCTGTATTACAGACTTGGTATTGTAAAATTAAACATTCCGCCGCTCCGTGAACGCGGTGAAGATATTATTCTGCTGGCACAACATTTTATCAAAAAGGTAGACGAAAGCACCCATTATAACCTGCACAATCATACAACCCTTTCTCCTGATGCCCAAAAATTGCTTATGTCGCTTCCATGGAAGGGTAATGTCCGGGAACTGCAGAATACGATTGAAGGCATCATGCTGCTGTATCAGCCAACCATCCTTACTTCTGAACATATAAAAAGCTACCTTGGCCTTTCTACACGCACAAACGTCCCGCCGCTTCAGTTTGCCGCTGACTTAAATGAATCTGCTGCCAATACAGCCGTTCCATACAGCCGCATCGCACCCAAAGACCTGACCGCAGATTACCTGATTTCAATTTTAAAACAAAATAAATATAATAAGAGTCTTACGGCCGCAGCATTAGGAATATCAAGGAAATCCCTATATCGGAAAATGAAAGATTTTGGTATTGAATAAATACCAAAATCTTTCATTGCTTTAAACAGTACTTTTGACTTTTTGTTGTCTGAACAGCGCCATTAAAATGATGACAGCAATGATGCCGCCAACTGCATCTGTCATTATCCCCGGCAGCAAAAGCGTACATCCGCTTATAAACAGTAGTATGCGGAACAGCCTGTTGACTTTACATTTCCACCAGCCAATAATGGCAATCGCCGCAATCCATATCCCCACTAAAGCAGTTGCTACCGTATAAATGACAGATACCGGATTTCCCTGCAGTAATAATGACGGCGACATGCAGAAACCAAACGGCACCAAAAAGGTCACGATACCATAGCGTAATGCCAGCCATCCCGTCCGAAACGGATCTTCTTTTACCAACCCTGCTGCTGTAAACGCCGCCAATGCCACCGGAGGTGTAATATTGCCAATGCAGGAAAAATAGAAAACAAATAAATCTGCAGACATTTGCGGCACACCCATGCTCACTAAGGAAGGTACAACCATAGACGCCAGAATAATGTATGACGCTACCGGCGGCATGCCCATACCAAGAATCAGAGCAACAATCATTGTCAGAAACAAAGACAGATAAATGGAACTGCCGCTTAATGCCATAATCAAAGAAGATATCTTGACACTAAGTCCGGACATGGACAGACAACCAACAATAATACCTGCCGTCGCACAGGTTAAAACGGTTGAAATAACCGATAAACCGCCATTGGATATTGCCTCATATAATTTATCCGGCGTTGGCCAGAATTCCTTCTTTCGAAACGACAACACCAAAATAATTGCAATCGCTATAACTGCCGCTCTCTGAGCAGGCATCTGGAAAACCATCAACAGCACAAGCAATACGATCAAAGGCAAAAACAGATATAATTCCTTCACCCATTCCTCTTTCTTTGGCAATTCCTCCTTCGTCAATACTTTCATACCAATCCGGTCAGCTTCCAGTCCTGATTGTATAAAAAGGCTCACGAAATATAAAACCGCCGGCACAATTGCCGCAATACAGATACTGCCGTATCCAACGCCGCGCATTTCAGCCATGACAAACGCTGCCGCACCCATAACCGGCGGCATAATCAATCCGCCCGTTGCAGCCACCGCCAGAATGGCTGCTGCCGTCTTTTTGCTGTAACCCGATTTATACATTAAAGGAAGGGTAAAATTACCCGTTGTCAGGATATTTGCAACTGCGCTGCCTGAAACAGTCCCCATCAAAGCTGAGGCCACAATAGAAGCTTTCGCACTTCCCCCTTTCATGCGTCCAACCATCCCATAAGCTACCTTAATAAAATAATCGCCAAGGCCAAACCTCTCCATAACACAACCAAATACACTATAGGTAATAATGACGCCGGCTGCCACACTCATCGAAGTACCAAAAATCCCTTCCGTTCCCAGCGAAAGATACGTCGAAATACGCGCAATTGAATAATTCTTATGGCCAAAGGAGCCCGGAATCATCTGTCCGAAAAGCGTATATAAGAGAAAAATGACACTTATAATAACCATTGGCAAACCAAGGCTTTTCAATGCGGCAAATAGCAGTACCAGAATAACTGCAACCGCAATCACAACATCTTCCATCGTATACCTGCCTGCACGCTCCACTGTGATCTTAAAAGTTGCGACAATATAAATTGTGAAAATAACTGTCACAGCTGCGCATAATGCATAAACAACTGCGGCAGCTGTCACCCTTTCATTTTTCTCCAGACTTTTATTGATCAACTGTAAACATGTTACGACCAAAACAACTCCCAAAACGATCGCTCTCTGAACAACGGCGGTTAACACGCCAAACACAGCCGTATAAAGCACGAATGCAGCCAGCGCAAAACAAATAAACCCAATTATTCTTTTATTTACCTGAGTAATCTTTGACATTCACACCACCTGGCCTTCTACTCATTTTCCAGGGAAATTCCCTGTTCCTCATAATATTTTATCGCACCCGGGTGAAGCGGCAGACCGCCTGAAAAATAAGCATTATCAAGATTCAGCTGCTTCAGTGCATCATGAACTGTCGCCATATAATCCAGATTCTCCATCACTGTTTTTACAACATTGTAAGCGATCTCCTCATCCAGATTACCACTGCAGATCACATAATTGCCATGCGCCGCGCAAAGCACATCTTCTTCCTGCCCTTTATATGTGCCTTCCGGTATAATAACCGGCATAAACTGCTGCGCATAAATATTGCCCACATTCTGCAGATCTTCCTCCCGAACCGGTATCAGACGAACCGGTTTCCAGGAAGCAATATCAATAATCGTTGCGTGCGGCGACACCGTATCAAAGACCGCCGCATCAATAATACCATTTTTAAAAGCTTCCGAGGATTCAGAATAACTCAGATATTCCGGCGTATAATCCACACCCTCAACCAGTCCATAGACGCCTTCCAGCAAAGCAACCGCACTGTTGTAATTTCCACTGCCGGCCTGCCCTACTGAAATTCTTTTCCCCCTCAGATCCTGCATCGTATAAATATCAGAATCCTGCAAAACAAACACATGCATCGGATTTTCGTACATCTGAAATAAAACATTAATATCCTGCGGATCATTACTCCAGGAACCATCACCTGTATATCCCTGAAGCGTTGTCGGAAAACTTGCAGTTGCAATTTCAATATCCCCATTCGCCAGTAAATTAATGTTTTCTGCCGAGGCCTTTGTAGCCTCGACAGTAACATTCATTTTCGTCTTATCTTCCAGCAATGTTCCAATACCTATTCCTGCTGTGTAAAACACACCGCCTGTCGTTCCTGTCCCGAAACTGATATAAATTGTGTCATTATTACCGCTACATCCGCACAGACTGAATAGCATTACAAGAACACACAACACAAGCGCCGGAATCTTACTGTTGCTCTTATATTCTCCTTTCATGATTTATTTTCCCCCCAGATATTTCCGTAGTTTGCAGTAATTATCCTGCTTTGAAACTCATTGTCCATCCCTGACAGATTCCATGGAAATATTTTTGCAAATTCCCTCCAATACAATTTCATCCCTTTGATTGGTTATCGTTACGGTAACTGTCACTATACGGCGTTTTGTCTTTGTATAAAAAATATCCGTAATTTCTCCAACTGCCGTAATTGTATCATTCGGATGAACCGGTTTCTTAAATTTCGCACTCTCCTCAAGAAATGTACTGTTACAGGTAAATCCCATACCCATAATCGTGGACATAAAACTTGCAGTCAGCATTCCCTGTGCAATGCGCCCGCCCTGCCTTGGCATTGCATAAACATCATTCACATGAATCGGATTAAAGTCGCCGCAAATCGCTGAAAAAGAATGTATATCGGTATCCGTAATGGTTTTACTAATACTAAACTTCCTTCCCAGGAAAATATCCTCATCTTCCAATCGTCTCATATTCATACTTTCCGCATGTATCATTACCTTTCCTCCTTTATAAATTCGATATTCTAATGCTGATCCGCTAAAATGACTCTATATTTCTTTTCTATTTCAAGACCATCATATAAACTTGCCGGCAATCCTTCTTCAAAAACTTTAAACAGCAATTCCTGAGCCGGTAATGTTGTCTCTCTGCCCAGATATTGCTGGCGGTAAGGTTCTAATTCATTCCTAATATTTGAAAAATCATATACTTTACGTTCATTTTTTACATCGCCGCTTAATATTTCACGCATATATTGGATAGCCTCCTTCAGAAGATCCTGATCACCCTCAATATATTTATCCACAATCCCATATTCGAATGCTTCTCTGGCCGAGAGCCTTGGCGATTCCATAATGACAGGTATTGCTTTCAAACCAATCAGTCTTGGAAGCCGCTGCGTACCGCCATAACATGGAAATCTTCCTATGCTGACCTCAGGTAATCCGATCTGCGTTTTTTCAAAACTCCGGGCAATACGATAATCGCAGGCTAATGCCAGCTCCAGTCCTCCGCCCAATGCATGCCCATTCACAGCCGCCATAGTTGGCACTTTTAAAGATGTAATTTTTGTCATAATTGCATGAAAAAATTCATATCTTTTTAACATATCCAGGCGACTCTCCGCAGCAGTCGCACTCTTTAAATCCGCGCCCGCATGAAAATTGCCCGGCTTTCCTGAACAGATGATCACGCCATCAATTGAATGCTCTTTAATTTTGTCACGCAAAAACTCAATAGCATCCATAAAACCTTCCGCAATCACATCATTCCATGTATTAACCTTCGATTCTTTATCATCAAATATCAGAACAGCGATCCGATCACTGCAATCTATAGTTACAGCCGCATTTATTTTTTTAGTCATAAAACATTCCCTTCTTTCTATCTATTCACTTTTGATAAGTCCTTTTTTAAACTGTCCAGATCATCCCCATTGCGCCCCATATCGGAATACATACGAGAATCGCAATGATACCGCTGATTGCCCGAAGTAATGCCAAAGGCATCGCCTGCGTATGTGTACTTCGGTCTCCCGTAGCCGCATAAGCCGTAATATATGGGAAATTCTGATAACGGAGTAAGAAAATATCAATACATGAGAACACGATCATACCAACAACCCATGGATGCATACCGATAGACGGTCCTAAAGGAATAAATACCATACCCAAAATAGTAACCGGCGCAACCCATGAACAGAACATAAAACGAACGGCATACACAGCAAGACACAGCACAATGGCAAATAAATATTTATTATTCGCAAATGGCATTACAATTGGCTGCAGCAGTCCGCTTAACCACACATCAATCCCATGTACACTACAAACTGTACCGAAATTCAGAATACAGCCATAAAAAATCATTAACTGCCAATTCATTTTAGAACGCAATGCCGTATTATTGATACATCCTGTCAATAAATATGCCGCCATCGCCATAACTGCAATCAAGGCAGAGGATACGCCATGTATTGTCTCCGTGATCCATGCAATCAGCGTAATCAACGCAATAACTGCCGCTATTTTTTCCTTCCGGCCCATCGGTCCCATTTCGCTCAATTTTTCATTATAATAGCTCTTAGGCAAAAATGTTGGATTCTCCGGTTTATAGAACATAATAATGGCCAGGTAAACAATACCCATTGTAATAATCACCCATGGTATACATCTGACAACCCACCCAAGATAACTGATTTTATATTCATCGGCAATATAGCTGTCAATCAGATAACCTGTGCTTGAACCATTAATAAATGCACAGGTCAGCCCTGTCGTTCCAAGGTAATAAGCGATAAACATGCCTGCCGCAGCCTTTGTTTTCTTCTGGATTCCCATATTGTCAATAATTTCACCTGTTACAGGACCAATGATTGTTGAACGGATAATACCACTTGGAATCAAAGGAGTCGTCACATACCCGGCAATAAATTGCGCGGCGACCTGACCAGGATAATTATGAGGAAGCCAGCTCATAATTTTAAGAGATATCCTTTTAAGCAGTCCTGTCTCTGCCATAGCAACCCCAATACTGAGCGCCCCAAATACAGTCCACCAGCTTGAACCCGAGAACGCCGAAAATGTTTCTCCAAACGATAACACCCCTGTAAAAGCAATTGCACAGGCATAAATCAGAAATGTTACATGATCCGGAAGAATCTGAAAGGACATCAGAATAACTGCCCATGCAAATAACCCAATACCTTTCATGCCACTGGCATCCAGACCTTCAAATGGCGATATGACAAAAAACACAATTAAAACCACAAAAGCTATGATAATGCCAATGACATTTTTAGCATTTATTTTCATTATTTTTCCCCCTTGCGTAAAATCCATGATCCTCTAGCTCTCAATGACCGGTATCGGATCCGTCCAGACAGAAGTTACTTTATCCCGAATCATATTTTGAATTTTTTTCTCCGAATACCCCAGTTCTTTTAAAATTTCTTCCGAATGCTCACCCAACAGAGCTGCAAATTTATGAGGCGGCAAATCTATATTTCCAAATTTAATTGGGCTTGCCACACACAGCATTGGCTTGCCATTTCTTGACGGTGCCCAGTATACATAATTATTTGCTCTTGCCTGCGCATCATCCGGCATGTCTGTCAGATGCTTAATTCTATTATGTGCAATATCTGCTTCTTTGAGTTTCTGATCAACTTCGGCAAAATCATGCGTCGAAAACCATTGGTCAAGAATCTGTGTAAATTCCGACGAATGCTTCTTGCCTGCCAGAATGTCATTAAATCTGTCATCCTGCATTAATTCAGGCCGTCCGATCATCTCACATACCGCTTTGACATACCGGTTATAATCCAAAATACTGATCATCACCCACTCGCCATCCTTACAGCGGAAATTATTGATCAGCGGTGAACTCGGCTTTAACCTTGACTTCGGATAAGGGTCTCTCCCCATATTTGCTGTCATAATCGTATTCGCCTGATTAAACAACGATTGTCCCATCAAAGAAATCATGACCTTCTCGCCTTTCCCTGTTTTTTCTCTTTGAAAAAGCGCTGCAGCAATACCGCCGGCCAAAGTTCCCCCTGTTGTAAAATCTCCAAATGCAATCGCAGGATTTAAAGGTGCCGTATCAGCCTCACAGTAATCAATCATCAAACCTGTACCTGCAAAAAAGGCCACAATATCAAATCCAGGATCATCCTTCATCGGACCTACTGTACCAAAGCCATCTAAAGCTGCCCACACAAGCCTTGGGAATTTAGGTGCCAGCGTTTCATAGTCCAATTTTAATTTAGTAATTGCTTTCATACGCATATTTGTAATAAATACGTCTGCCGTTTCAAGAAGATCATACATTGCCTGAATACCTTCCTCACTCTTTAAATTTAACGTCAAAGAACGGGTATTCAGATTGCGGTTTTCATAAGCAGGGTTCTCATACGGATCGCCTGTTTTCAAACCATAATTTGCCGCACCTGAGGTGCGGGAAGGATCACCTGCAAGACTCTCCACCTTAATCACATCTGCGCCCCAGTCTCCTAACACCTTTCCGCACATAGGCGCTGCCGCATAAATACCAAGTTCAACAACTCGCACTCCCTTTAATGGCTGATTCATCATTGTATACTCCTCCTTTATAATTTGAATTACATTCTTGTTATGTTTCCGCCTAATACCATTCGATTAATCTGATTGGTTCCTTCAAAAATAGAAAAAATCTTTGCATCCCGCATAAGCTTTTCCACAGGATATTCTTTACTGTAACCATAACCGCCAAGCACCTGTACGGCATCTGTCGTGACCTTCATTGCTGCTTCCGAAGCAAATACCTTCGCGCCGGCGCTGACCCCGGTAATATCCTTCCCAGCTTCAATCATCTGAACTCCATAAAGCAGATACTGTCTTGCGGCCTGAATCTGCATCTCCATATCGGCCAGCATAAACTGAACGCCCTGATGTTTTTTAATCGGTTTACCAAATGTCACACGCTCATTTGAATATCTGACAGCCTCATCCAAAGCTCTCTGCGCAATGCCTACCACAACGGCTGTATTCATAACCCGTCCGCGCTTTAAAGTTTCCAGAATATTCTTATATCCCATACCTTCCGGGCCAATCATGTTCTTAGCAGGAACTCTGACATCATCAAAAATAACCTCCCCTGTCTCTGACGTACGCAATCCCATCTTATTTTCCTTACTGCCAATCTTTACGCCACGCTCTTTTTCCACAAGAAACAAAGACATCCCCTTAGGCCCTTTCTCTCTGTCCGTATAAGCAACAACCATAAAAGTGTCCGCAACAGGCGCATTGGATATAAATGATTTTGTCCCTGTAATAATATAGTCATTACCATCCTTCACAGCTTTTGTACGTATCGCTGTAACTTCTGATCCGGCGTTAGCCTCTGTGATACAATTACAGCCAATACTGCCATGCAGGATGCGGTCACAGATATACTGCTTCTGTTCTTCTGTACCAACACGTAAAACTGTAGACTGCGCCCCCTTACTGAGCGCGTATGAAAAACCAAAACCACCATCCACATATCCCAGTTCCTCACGAATAAAATAGTTTGCTCTGGCACTCAGACCAAGGCCGCCATATGCCTCAGGAATATCCATACCATGAAAGCCAAGTTCCCCCAATTTATCATGAATTTTCATTGGAAATGTTCCTGCCTCATCACACTCCTTCACAAGCGGCATCAGTTCTTTCATCTGCACTTCATGAAGCAGTTCAACCAACTCCCGTTCTTCCTCATTCATCAATTCATACATCATACTTATCCCCTTTCAATTATAATTTAAACCAGGTGTATACTGAAACTGCGCATATTTTCAAAATAATTACATCCCGATTTTAACAATATGTAAAAGCAATCCCTGTGCCAAAACAACTGTTCATTCATCCCATATGTTGCTGAAACCTTGATTTTAAAGGCAAATACAATTTATTTCTTTAATTATTTCCGCAGTTGGAATCTGGCATTATGGGACAATATTAATACATAAAGCGCCAAAAAAAGAAACAATCTGTGTCATTGTCACAAACTGTTTCTTTCTATCATCCATTTTTTATTTTCTAATATTTACACACATCGATCCACGCCTGTGCGTTTGAATATTTTTCCAGTTCTTCAAGATTTAACCCGATGGCGCTGTTGCTGCTTCCGGCGGCCGGATAAACAATGTCAAAGCGTTTCAATGATTCATCCAGATAAACACTGACGCTTTCAGGAATGGCAAAAGGGCACACACCGCCCGGCGCATGACCGATCCATTTTTCAACTTCCTCAAAAGGTATCATCTTCGCCTTCATGTGAAATTGGGCCTTATACTTCTTATTATCAATTTTGGCGTCTCCCGCCGCAACGATCAGAATCGCCTGTTCTCCCTGAAGAAAAGACATTGTTTTTGCAATCCTGCATGGTTCACATCCCACTGCCTCAGCGGCCAGTTCAACCGTCGCGCTTGAATGCGCCATCTCCATGATCCGGTCTTCCATACCGTACTGCGCAAAATATTTTTTCACTTTATCAATCGCCATCACGCACACCTCTTAGTTGTCTGTATTTCATATATTGTCACCTCGTTTTACATTTTACCCTATACACATCAAAAATTCAACTCCGGACAATTGACGGCGGTTGTAACTATTCAGCCACAATAAACAGTTCAGCACTGTCATTTTTGTTCACACAATTACGGCAGATCTCTACCTGAAAACCGTAGAAAAACGCCGGTACTTGACTTTTTGGAGCTTTGCGAACAAAAAGTCTTAGTATCCGCTGCGTTTTTCTCCGAGTGAGAACGGGTTTTACAGGTAGAGACTGTCCGTATTGTGCTTCAAAATAACAGGCTGAACTGTTACCGGCTATTTCATTTTGAAGAAGAATTTTCTTTACAAAAAGGGAAAATACGAGTATCATTAAAATCGAATCCATTAAGACTTCAGACGGAAGGAGAATCAATAGATGCAGGAAGGCGAAGCAAGGAGAGAAAAATTAATAAACATCTTAAAAAACAGCAACCACCCCGTTTCAGGCAGTAATCTGGCCAAAAGCCTTGGCGTCAGCCGCCAGGTTATCGTTCAGGATATTGCCCTTTTGCGTGCTGTGAATAAAAATATTCTGGCAACAACGAGAGGCTATATACTCTACAGTAATGAAACACCCACTTATCATCGCAGCTATTGCGTCAACCACAATGACGATGCCATAGAGGACGAATTGAATACAATGGTTGACAATGGCGGAAAGGTTCTGGATGTGGTCATTGAACATGATGTCTACGGTCAGATCAGCGCCAATCTGATTCTGGAAAACCGGCGGGACGTGGCTAATTTCTGCCATCTGCTGAAAATAACCAATGCCCGTCCACTGAATATCATTGCAGGCGGTATCCATTATCACACCGTTGAAGCCCGTTCAGAGGTCATTCTTGACAATATCGAACGTGCTTTAAAAGAAAAAGGCTATCTTATCACAGGATAAATCATCCTGTTTTTATGCCTGTTTGTGACAAGACACATGACAATATTACTGATAACCCGATTGTCAATACAATCACCAATATAAAGGAGTTTACATACTATGGTTAAAAAAGTTCTCAATCTTATTTTTATTGACGGTCTGAGCGGCATGGCCCTCGGCTTGTTCTCTACGCTCATCATTGGCACAATTTTAAAACAGGCTGCTGATCTGATTGGCGGTGATTTTGGCTATTATCTTGGATTATTCGCTATCATCGCCCAGCGCCTGACAGGAGCCGGCATCGGCGTTGGTGTTGCTTACAAATACGGCGCTTCTACCTATGTGATGCTCTCATCAGCCGCTGCAGGTATGATCGGCGCTTACGCCACCAATATTATCTCCGGCAGTATTTTGTCCGACGGCGCCCTGATTCTCTCAGGCCCCGGCGATCCCCTTTCCGCATTTATCGCCGTTGAAGTCGGCATCGCCTTCGGCAGCATTCTGGCAGGTAAAACCAAACTTGACTTATTAATTACCCCGGCGATCACCATTATGACCGGCGGCGCCGTCAGCATTCTCGTCGGTCCTACCATATCCGGCATCATGACCCGCCTCGGCGACATTATCAACTGGGGAACCGTACAGCAGCCAATCATCATGGGCATCGTTGTATCCGTTGTCATGGGTATGGTACTGACTCTGCCAATCAGTTCCGCAGCCCTTGGCATCATACTCGGACTTTCCGGCCCGGCAGCCGGCGCGGCAACCATCGGCTGCTGTTGCCAGATGATGGGATTCGCCGTCGCCAGCTTCCGTGAAAATGGCATCGGCGGCCTTCTGGCCCAGGGCATCGGCACCTCCATGCTTCAGGTACCGAATATTGTCCGCCATCCACTCATATGGATACCGGAGATTCTATCGTCAGCCATCCTTGGCCCTATCGCCATCTCAGGTTTCATTGGCATGACCAACAATCCAACCGGCAGCGGCATGGGTACCTCCGGTCTTGTAGGCCCGATCATGACATACCAGACCATGTGCGCGTCAGAAAGCCCGGTGATTGTTCTGATTAAAATATTTATATTCCAATTCATCCTCCCGGCCATTGTCACCCTGGCTTTCTCCGAAGCCATGCGCCGTCAGCGCCTCATCAAAAACGGAGATATGAAACTCTCAATATAACAGGTTTCAGCATAACAGCCGAAACACATTACAGCCTGCCGGCAGTCAAAACGGCCAGAGGCAGATGTCATCACGCAATCATCTGCCTCTGGCCGTTTTATCTTTTGTAAACAGGATCTCTCTGTCTCATTCACTCATCCAAACATTCAGATATTCTCTGTTTACCATTTATGATTATCCTTCTCTTTTGTTTCTACTTACTGCTTCTTTACTGCAAACCTCCATTAGACTACAAATCAAATTCCCTAAACAACTGTTCCTGATAAGCAGGATCTTTTACCGCCACCTCAATATCATGCATTCTCCCGGCCGCAATCAACAATTCATTTAACCTGTTGACACGCTTCTGCCCTTTCTCCATGCCTTCCTGCCGCTCAATTTCCATTAATTCTTCCAGTAACATAAAGCGTCCCTCCCAGTCACGGTCATGCTTAATCGCTTCGACCCGCTTCTTAATATCTGCAACAAACCGCCGTCTTCTGCCCTTCTCCACAGCCCACACATCCAGTCTGACACCTTTGTATTCCGGATGATAGGCCATGCTCTTTTCTGCAATGACATGAACCTCTGCAATCTCCATTTCCAGTGCCATCGACAAAAATCTCCGGCATCTCTCCGCGTCAGACATCACTGCCACAAACATAAAAGCATCTTTAATCGTCAGTTCCTTAAATCCTTTACGCATACTCATTCCTCCATTTAAAAAACAGAGAAATCCTTAAACTTATTATAATCCATTCTATTCCCTGCCGCAAGTCCAATCCGCGATTTGTCAAAATACGCTGTGCTGCGAAAAAAGCGACCCGCCATCATCCGGCCAATCGCTTTTTTATCACCATCATTTTATATACACTTACATTTTATGACATTCCGATATACACAGCTACATCACTAAATACACAACTGCTGCCGATATCATAATCTGTATGATCGCAAAGCGGAATACAGCCTGTGTATTTGACCATCCCATGACCTTACGGACATGATCGTGCAGCGGCGTTCTCGTATGCACCAGGATCTTGATTTTAAGGAAACGCAGCAGTGAAACCTTTACAAGACCCAGACCGCCATCAAGGATCAACACAATGGCCACCGGGATATAGATAAATGGACTGCCTGTTTTAAGCGCCGCAATACTGATAAAAAATCCCATGGCTCTGGAACCGGCGTCTCCCATCATCAGCTTGCTCGGCGTTGCGTTAAACCAAAGATAAGCCAGTATGCAGATGGTAAACAGCAGGATGGCATAATTGAAGACGGCATCCCTGTCCCGGATCAGATCAATAATATAAATACTCATCAAAGTGATAATCGACAGGGTTCCGGACAAGCCGTCCACACCATCGCTGCAGTTCGTCACATTGATGGATACCCACACAAGGATCACTGTTAACAGACCGAAGACAACCGGCGGAATTGCAATTGAACCGCCAAATATGGCAAAATCCACCACATTGCTGTTGAAATTCAGGAATGTCATGGCGACCATCACCGCAATCACTAAATCCAACAGTCCTTTCTTATACTCGCCCCATGGGGCTTTTGCGCAGTCATCAAGAAATCCCGTCATCATGGCCGCTGCCAGAAGCACCATATAGATCAGGATCTCTCTGTTAAAATCCGTAAACAACAGCACTGCGGCAATAAAAACAAGCACAAATATAAAACCTGCGCCCCTTGGTTTCCCGGCGGACAACGTACCGTTGACCGCAAACTCCCTGCCATGATCCTTCGGCAGCCTGTCGTTGCATTTTGCCAAAAGCAGACAGGTGACAACAAATGCAAAAATCAATCCGGCCAGTGCAACGATATTAGCCGGGATGCCCGTTAAAATATTGTTTATCATTTGCTCCTAAATCCTTCCTTCATAATATTCGCCATTCCATCAACTCTATCAGATCAATTCCCTCAAAACAAGGTCCGTTTCTCCCTGATTCAATCCGGCCTCCACCCGCAGTACCTTCGGATGATTTCCGTAAACACTTCGCACCATCTCACGCAGCGCCGTTCCGCCATGATACCCATGAATAATTCTCAATCGGTAGGTACTGTGAGAAACCTTTTTCAGCCTGCTGTTAATCGCAATCTTCGCCTGATACTGTGTCATCCCGTGTATATCCAATTCTTCTATCCCTGATAACATTCCCAAATCATCCATTCTATAAACATCCCGTTTCCATATAAACAGGATGCATTAACCAAATAAAGCGCCCAGCGCCCCAAATAAACCTGCGCTGGCTGCCCCCATAATGATACCGGCCAGCAACACACCGCACATAACCGCCGCCACACTGGACTTAAAATCCATATCAAGCAGGCTGGCCGCCAATGTTCCCGTCCACGCACCCGTTCCGGGAAGCGGGATTCCTACAAAGAGCAAAAGCGCGACAAACAGTCCACGTCCGGCCTTCGCCTGAAGCTTCTGACCGCCCTTCTGGCCCTTCTCAAGACAAAAACTGAAAAAACCGCCGATCACAGGCTTATCCGCACCCCAGACCAGCACCTTCCTTGCAAACAAATAGATGACCGGCACCGGCAGCATATTGCCGATAATCGCAACCACATATGATGGCAAAAAGGGCAGCCCGATCCCTGTCGCGTAAAGAATAGAGCCGCGCAGCTCAATCAGCGGCACCATGGAAATCAGAAACACAATTATATATCCCATCATTTTAATCCTGCACCTCAACAATTTTTATATGAATATGGCTATTCTACCACAAATATGCAGGAAATCAAGG
>CAYURX010000035.1:0-13517 GCA_964447245.1 uncultured Coprococcus sp.
ATTCTTCATCGACAGGTTCACTCACGCCCGGATTTGAAATAACGCCGCCAAAATATTTATTATTCATGGAAATCGTACGATTGACCAGGTTGCCGAGGATATTAGCCAGGTCTGAGTTCATACGTTCAACCATCAATTCCCATGTAATGGAACCGTCATTATCAAACGGCATTTCGTGCAGTACAAAATAACGCACCGCATCCACACCAAAATATCTGACCAGATCATCGGCATAAATGACATTGCCCTTAGATTTACTCATCTTGCCGTCACCCACCAGCAGCCATGGATGTCCGAATACCTGCTTCGGCAGCGGCATATCCAGAGCCATCAGCATGATCGGCCAGTAAATCGTATGGAAACGGATAATATCCTTGCCGATCAGATGCAAATCAGCCGGCCAGTATTTGTTGTACAGCTCGCCATGATCGCCATCCGCATCATAGCCCAGACCCGTCGCGTAATTGCTCAGAGCATCGATCCACACATAAATTACATGCTTGTCATCAAAATCCACAGGAATACCCCATTTAAAAGAGGTTCTGGAAACACACAGATCCTGCAGGCCCGGCAGAAGGAAATTATTCATCATCTCGTTCTTGCGGGATTCAGGCTGAATAAAATCAGGATGCGTGTTAATGTGCTCGATCAAACGGTCGGCATATTTACTCAATTTAAAGAAATAAGCTTCCTCTTTCGCGTCGATGACTTCACGGCCGCAGTCAGGACATTTGCCGTCCACCAACTGGCTTTCTGTGAAGAAAGATTCGCAAGGTGTACAGTACTTGCCTTCATAATAACCTTTATAAATATCGCCTTTATCATGCAGTTTTTTGAAAATCTTCTGAACCTGCTTCTCATGATCTTCATCTGTTGTACGGATGAATTTGTCATAGGATGTATTCATCAGATCCCAGATTTCCCTGATCTGGCCGGATACATGATCGACAAATTCCTTTGGTGTAATACCAGCCTCCTGAGCTTTGATCTCTATCTTCTGGCCATGCTCGTCCGTCCCTGTCTGAAAACGTACATCGTATCCCTGCATTCTCTTAAAACGCGCAATACTGTCCGCCAGTACGATTTCGTAAGTATTGCCGATATGCGGTTTACCGGATGTATAGGCAATCGCCGTTGTAATATAATATGGTTTTTTTGCCATGTCTCTTTCCTCCTATATCTATCAGGCGCCGGGGGCGCAATCAGTCATTCTAAGTACTAATTATAATATAACCATTTCACGAATACAAGGCCAAAAACAAGCTTTTATTCCGCGCTTTTATTCCATGTTTCCAGTCGCATTTGCAGTTCTTAGCCTCAATTCATGAATGATCATTTCTTCAAGTCTTTCCATCATCTTTGCCGTTTCCCGATTGCTGTATGGAATACGATGAACGAGCCGGCTCACATAATCATTTTCCAGAATCATATTGCAGGTTTCCGCATAATAGCACAGTGATTCAGACATTCATGCCACACCTGCGGAGAAATACCCTGGCCGCCAACTGCCTCCGGACTGCACCCAAGAAGCACCTCTACAGATTCCTCCTGCACAAAATCACGAATCATCTTCTTTTCACCAAATAATAATTGTACGCCGAAAGCTGCATGATCCATTACCGTTGGCTCGAAACTGTCGTATAACCGCAGTTGTTCAAAACGTCCGATATCGTGCAGCAGAGCGATTAATTCCGCCAGTTGGACATCCTCCTTTTCCAGCTTCATCCTCCTGCAGATCTCAGACGCACATCTGATGACCCCTTCCGTATGGACAATCTTTAATTTTATCTTTTCATCCTTTCGATCAAACTGTTTTAAATAATCATCAAATACTTTTCTGGCATGCATCAAGTCGATCATATCAAATCCCATCCTCTATTTATTATTGTATCACTGTTCAACCCTCGTTACTGTTCACGCCCCTCCACATATTACCCTCAAACTTGCTAAATGAAAAGTATTTTTATCCAAAATATGGTATACTTAAAGATATTTAAATATATTTACACGAAAGTGAAATACTATTTAATAATAATCTGTTTCCGCAATGAAAGGAGTTACTTTATGAGAAAAAAATTAAGGCTTTATTTGACGGCCCTGCTGATTGTTATTCTGGTTTTATGCGGGTGCCAGGCCACATCCGTTTCCACTTCCGGCGAAACGCCGGATAAAAATTCCGAGGCAAGCAAATTTGAAGCCTTTACGAAACAGTTATTTGTGGAAACGATCACGACAGATGCCCTTACACTGCATTATGAACTGATTGACCCGAAAGCCTATGACATTGAACTGGAAGATGTAAATCTTGGACGTATTGACGCGACAGCGCCAGAGGAGCAAACAAAAGAACTCAAAGATGCGCTCCGGCAGCTCCATGGCTTTCAATATGACAAGCTTACCCCGGATCAGCAGCTCACCTATGATATTCTGGATCAGTATATTCAGACAGAACTGGCCTATGACGCCCAAACTCTCTACTACTATCCTGAGGCTTTGAGCAGCACTTCCGGTACACATAGTCTCCTTCCGATCTTAATGTCTGAATACCAGTTTTATGATAAGGAAGACATTGATACTTACCTGAAACTATTAAGCGATGTTCCCGCTTATTTTGAAAATATTATAGATTTTGAAAAAGCTAAATCCGAAGCAGGATTGTTCATGTGTGACGAATCCGTCGAGGAAGTTGTAGACGCCTGTGAAGAATTTATAAAAATACCTGAGGAGAACACGCTGCTGGCCATTTTTCCGGATAAACTGGCTTCCGTTGAAACACTTACCGACAAAGAGATTGCCGACTACACTGCACAAAACGAAGAAATCGTGCTTGATTCTGTTATTCCGGCCTATGAATCTCTGATTACGGAGCTGGAAGCGCTGAAAGGCGCCGGGCTAAATGAAAACGGACTGTACTACTACGACAATGGACTGGATTACTATGATTATCTGGTCAAAACTCAGACCGGCTCCAGCAAAACACCAGAGGAACTGATCGAGCTACTTGATGACACAATGACACAGGATATGGTGAAACTTTCCTTCCTCATTATGTCCAATGAAGAACTTTACGATCAGCTTGAATCAGAAGCCAATATCAGTATGAATGACCCGGTCACGATTCTTGAAACGCTGCAGGAAGCCCTGGAAGAGAACTTCCCGGAAGCTGTCACTGATCAGTATACGTTAAAATATGTCCCTGAGTCACTTGAGGAAAGCATGAATCCGGCCTTTTATATGATTCCGCCGGTGGATGCCCCTGACAGCAATACGATCTACCTCAACAACAGCCAACTGCCGGATAATACAACACTGTTTACGACATTGGCCCATGAAGGTTATCCGGGACATTTATACCAGCACAGTTATTTTGCCGCGCAAAATCCGGCGCCGATCCGGCATGTTCTGAATTTTCTCGGTTATGTTGAAGGCTGGGCGACCTATGTTGAAAATATGTCCTACGCATGGACAGGTCTGAGCGATGACCTGGCTGCTTGTCTCCAGATTAACCAGGAGGTCACTCTTTGCCTCTATGCGCGCATTGACCTCGGTGTCCATTACGAAGGATGGACAGAAGATGATGTTCAGGAATTTTTGACGGGATACGGAATTGAAGCTGCAGAAGTGGTCCATGAAGTTTTCCGTGCTATCGTCTCCGATCCGGCCGTTTATCTGCCGTATTGTATAGGCTCTCTTGAATTTAAGGCCCTTCAGGATGAGGCCTCCGAATCCATGGGCGATGCCTTCAATTTGAAGGATTTTCATGAGTTTCTGTTAAATTTAGGGCCTTGTCAATTTGATATCATCAGAAAGTACATGAAAATTAATTTAATTATTTCATAAAGATTTTCAAATTTTGTACGTAAATTTGTACATTATGGAGAATTAAACCCGACAGGCCTCTGAAAGTCTGTCAATATCTTGACATTCTATAATGAATCAACTAAACTTAAAGCCGTGGTTAATTATTCTATCTATAATAACGGGAGGAAATTATATGTCAACAAAAGCTTATTACTCACTGAATGAAATTGGCGCAGGAAAACCGGGCTTTTCCAAAACCCGTTCGATCATTGAAGCAGCCTTTTACGGCAACAATGTTGTAAAAGTTAATACATTAAAGGAAGCCTATGAACTCGCCAAAAATTCTCCTGGAACAGTTGTAACTGATATGCCGGTATACAGAGGCGAAGAATTCGGCCTTGAAAAAGACGCAAAGGTATTATTATTTAACGACGGCGCCATCACAGGCCGTTACGCAACTGCCCGTCGTATTGCGGGTGAACCGGGCGTAGACTGCGACGCGCTGGACAAGGTTGTCATGGATGCCATCTACACATCCCGGTACAAAACCATGTATCATGCAACCGTTTATGCAGGTCTTGACCCTGAATTTATGGTCAAATGCCATCTGCTGATTCCGGAAGGCGAAGAAAACATCATGTATAACTGGATGCTGAATTTCCAGTACATGTCCGATGAATATGTGAAGATGTACAAAAATTCCAAACCGGTAGGCGACGGCAAGGAACCGGATATCTATATCTTCTCTGACCCGCAGTGGGCTCCTGTTGAAGCTCCCGGCGTAAGCTTTGACTGCCTGAGCGACCCGGCTAAAAAGACTTTATGCTATTTCAACACAGAGACCAATTGCGCCTGCATCCTTGGTATGAGATACTTCGGAGAGCACAAGAAGGGTACCCTGACAATGGTATGGGCCATTGCCAACCGTAACGGTTACGCTTCCTGCCATGGCGGCCAGAAGGAATACATCCTTCCGGACGGTTCCAAATATGTTGCGTCCGTCTATGGCCTGTCAGGTTCCGGCAAATCCACACTGACCCACGCAAAACACGGCGGCAAATATGAAATCAAAGTTCTGCATGATGATGCTTTTATCATCAACACAGATACTTGCGCATCCATCGCTATTGAACCGACATATTTCGACAAAACAGCCGACTATCCAACAGGCTGCCCTGATAACAAGTATTTATTAACTGCTCAGAACTGTTCCGCCACAATGGATGAGGACGGCAAGATCCAGTTGGTAACAGAAGACATCCGAAATGGCAACGGACGTGCCATCAAATCCAAATTATGGTCCCCGAACCGTGTTGATAAGATCGACGCACCGGTCAATGCCATCTTCTGGATCATGAAAGACCCGACCATCCCACCGGTTGTCAAACTGAAGGGCGCATCTCTTGCTTCCGTTATGGGCGCCACACTGGCTACAAAGAGATCATCCGCTGAAAGACTGGCGCCGGGTGTTGACCCGAACAAACTGGTTGTTGTACCATACGCCAACCCATTCAGAACTTATCCTCTGGCCAACGACTATGAGAAGTTCAAGAAGTTAGTCGAAGAAAAGAACGTTGACTGCTACATCGTCAATACAGGTGATTTCATGGGCAAGAAGGTTCAGCCGAAAGATACGCTTGGTATTCTCGAAGCCATCGTTGAAAAGAAAGCCGACTTCCATCAGTGGGGCCCATTCTCCGATATCGAGATCATGGATTGGGAAGGTTTTGTTCCTGATATGAACGATGCCGGCTATGTGGAACAGCTCAAGGCCCGTATGAACGACCGCGTCAACGAGATCAAGGCCTTTGAAACAGCAAAGGAAGGCTATGACAAGCTTCCTGATGATGCGCTGGCTGCTATCCAGAAAGTTGTCGATGAATTGAAATAAATAGAGTCCATCAATATGCTGAAGCCGGATGCTATTTAATATTTAGCATCCGGCTTCGCCGTTTTTCTATATTCTTTTACTCTATATTCTTTCACCTGTCTCATATTCAAAACGATACTGCTCATAACCATTAATAATGGTCGTTGGTCCGTAATCACGGATACGCGGTATTTTGCCGTAACTCAGATGCACATGTCCATGGATAAAATATTTTGGCTGATACCGGTCCAGAAGCTGATTGAACGCTTTGAAACCCGTATGGGGCAGATCTGTATCATCCCCCAACTGAAAAGCCGGGGAATGGGTCAGTAATATATCAAATCCTTTTGAACGGCGCAGCTTCAGCCACATCCGGCTGATCCTGTGTTCCATCTGTTTCTGTGTGTATTGGTGCTCGCCTTTTTTATAGCGCATGGAGCCGCCCAGTCCAAGGATGCGGACTCCCTGATGTTCATAAATTTTATTTTCAATGCATATACAGCCCTCCGGCGGCGTCTGCTCATAGCAGCCATCATGGTTGCCGTGAACATACAGCACCGGCGCATGGGTAAATGTCGCTAAAAACGACAAATATTGGGGCGGCAGATCGCCACAGGATAAAATCAGATCAATGCCGTCCAGTTTTGATGGTTCAAAATAATCCCAGAGTGATTTTGATTTCTGGTCTGATATGACAAGTATATTCATGATTCTATTTTCCCCCGGTACCCGCATATCAGACTATATCGTCAGATTCCGTTTTATTGACGCCCTGAACGGCAACGATCTGCTTGGCTTCATCCGTCAGTTCGGCCATCACAGGAATATATCCCACTACATTATCAACCAGCCAGTTCATCTTAATAATTTCTTCAGGCGCCATCGGTTTTTCATCGTCATGACGTATGGTGCCTGTATGATCACGCAGCACACCTGAAAATGGATTAAATTCTTCAGAACAAATATTATCCTTGAGCAATTTTACAAGCCTTCTTGTGCCCTCCGGAAGATTCTGTGAACAAATGACATCAATAACTCCCGCCGACATACCCCACCAATAATTCAGTGCCTTCGTACCGCCGGACGGTTCATAGGATTTCCATGAACCGCTGAAAATACTGCGGAGGATCAATTCATAGAATTTACCCCAATGCCATACGGGCGTTGCCATATTTTCCGGTTTATTATCACCTTCATGATACAGACCAAACTGTCTCGATGCCTGGTTCGGCACAATGATATCTCTGTCCGAAATGAAGCATGCGCCGTTATTCTTAAGACTCTCGCGAATATTTCTGTCCTTCACTGTTGACCACTCAAGATATATCTTCGCCCGCGGATTGACCATCTTCGCGCCAAGGGCAAAGGCATTGATATTGGCCGTCATCCCGTAAATCGGATAATCGGCAATATAACCGATATGATCGATTTCAGACATGGCCCCGGCAATGGCGCCAATCAAAAACTTCGCCTCATACATACGGCCATAGTAAGCTCTCAGAGAAGGATGTGTTGTATTGAGTGAGCAATTCAGTATCTTCACGTCCGGATGGTCAACAGCCGCTTTTAAGCTGGCCTTGAGCAGTTTTGGCGTTGTTGTAAAAATAATCTCATTGCCTTCTTTGATAGCCCGCTCGATCACCTCCGCCGAGGCAGCGGCATCATTTGGATTCACGTTGACATAAGCCTGTGTCTTGATCCGGTCCGGGAACTGCTGCTCCAGATGCAGCCGGCCCAGTTCATGGCCATAGGTCCAGCCCGACGTTTCCGGTGACTTATCGTGGATAAACGCTATTTTATACTTTGTCTTCGTTGTCGTTTCCGTCAGTAACTTTGTAATAATATTGCGCTTGATATCATTAGCCGGCTTCATGGAAAGGGCGACTGCCTGTTCCTCCCTGCACACAAGGAATTCTTCCCAGCTTTTAGCTATATTCACCTTGAAATTCGACGGCATATGATTCCTGGAAATCTCATACGGATAAATATTCAGATAAACCAGTACGGCATCACTGGCGGACATCGGCGGCCTTGAACCGCATTTTTCCAGATAAGCCTTCTCAAAACGAATGTAAAATGAGTGAAACTCTTTCTGTTCATCCAAACTCCATTTCTCATTCGCCTTTTTGCCGACAGCAGCCTGCAGCTTCTTGTAATACCTCAGCTCAGAAAAAATAATATAATTCACATTACTGAGCTGATAAAAATTCATAAATTCATAATACAGCTTGTTTTCCTTTGTATTATTCCGCTTTGGAACAACACGAATGACCATACCCGGAATAGAAACAGCGCCAAAATGTTTCATAACACTGACACGCTTGTTGCCTTCCATCACGTAAAAATGATTCATATATTCATAGGCTTTGATCGGATCCCGCAGTCCTTCATCCTGCAATGTCGTGCTCAGTGCTGACCACTTTGCGGCAAACTCCGTATCCATCCCCAAAAGCGGCATGAAATTATTCGCAAAGGATGTTGTTCGTCCGGCCGTTTTCGTACCAACAATGAGATTCATCGGAATCTCCATAAGTCCAAGATTTGATTCAGTTTCTATATTTGTAAAAGAAATAATGTCTTCCAGAACCGGCAAATAAGGATAATTACCATTCATGATTGCCTGGCGGTACGCTTTCTGACCGCTCTTTAACGCATCTTTATAATCTTCTATTGCCATTTTTCGAGTCCCCCTCTACGCTGATCATCAAACGCCTGCGCATTCCTGCTGCGGCATCCGATTCTGATATATACTATCTTCGTGTTTCTTATCCGATTTGTCAAGTCATTTTTTTAATGTTACTCCGGATTTACTTGCGATAAAATATTTGATAAGGTATACTATGAATATAGTCAGTTTTTGTGAAAGGATTGTGGATTGTAATGGACAATTATGACCAGTTGAATGAAATACTTGTTTATCTCTTTGATCATGCGATTGATGTTGAACAAAGATTTCTCATTTCCAATGAATTTAAAGACATATCTGTCAATGACATGCACATCATTGACGCGATCGGAATTGATAAAACTGTCAACATGTCTTCTCTGGCCCAAAAAGTAGGCGTAACAGTCGGCACATTAACAATTGCAATCAACGGACTTGTAAGAAAAGAATATGTGACACGCAGCAGAAGCCATACGGATAAGCGTGTTGTACTGGTATCACTTCTGAAAAAAGGTGAAGCTGCATTTTTGCATCATGCAGAATTTCACCGGCAAATTGCCCGGATCGTCCGGCAAAGTCTCAATCAGGAGGAATGCCGCGTACTTGTGGAAGGACTTTCATCCCTGAAACAGCATTTTAATCAATTCTAATACATTGACGGCAGAAAGGATGCGCACAATATGAAAGAAGAAGTTACCCGATTATCGTCATCTCTGGAAGATTACCTCAAAGAAATATATTTACTTCATCAGGAATCGCAGGAAGTGAGAGTGACTGACATTGCCAAACGCCTTGGTATATCCAAGCCAAGTGTCAACCGTGCCATAAACACATTAAAGGAAATGAACCTGCTGCAGCATGAACATTATGGTACCATTACACTTACTGATACCGGTATGGAAATAGCCAGAAACATTCTTGACACCTATAAAGTCATATTCAAATTTCTAACGGAAGTCCTTGGCGTGGACGAGGATACAGCCGCCAGAGAAGCCCATCTGATGGAACATGCCATCGGCAAAGGCACCCGTAAAAAAATCAAAAAGCTTATCAAAAGCAAAAAGAAATAAGGCATTTTGCAAATAGTGAGTGTAAGAAAATATTTCCAATTTTATTGACACATCCATTTACTATATGGTAAGATAAGGAAGAAAATGGTTGCCGTGCTTGCACGAATTGATGTCAATGAGGACAATTAAAACGAAGGTTTTAGTTGTCCTTTTCTGCTTTTCCAGACTACAGGAGGTATACACTATGAAAAGTACAGGCGTTGTTAGAAAATTAGATGATCTTGGAAGAATCACGCTTCCAATTGAACTCAGACGTAACCTCAATATAGGTGAACACGATCCCCTTGAAATTTTTGTTGATGATGATCGCATTATTTTAAGAAAATATGAAGCCAGTGATATCTTTACCGGTAATATGGAAGAATTGATCGATTATCATGATAAAAAAGTGTCCAAACAATCCATCCGTGAGATGGCCAGGCTGGCCGGACTCCACATTGTAGAAAATGTATAAAACAACTTTTTCAAAAAGCAGAAAAACTGCCGCATGATCCATCATCCTCTTATATATGCGGCAGTTCTATTATTCATTCAATATTAATTATTTTCAATTAAATACTGATACACCTCTCGCTTCGAAATACCTCTGTCCGATGCCACAGACTTCATAGCGTCTTTTTTAGACATTCCCTTTTCCATGTATAAAGCCAGATGTTCTTCAATCGACATTGCTTCCCAGGACTGCTGCTTCTCCATATCGAGCTGCTGCTGTGAGATACCCTCGATCACCAGCACGATTTCACCCTTTGGTTCATTGACCTGGTAATAATTCAGCGCTTCTTCAAGCGTTGCCCTGAAAACTGTTTCGTGGCGCTTTGTAATTTCTCTGCAGACAGTAACTTTTCGCTGTCCGCCGGCCGCCTCGATCAATAATGGTAATGTTTTCAGCAATCTATGTGGCGCTTCGTAAAAAATCGTTGTCCGTGTCTCCTTCTGCAAACGATCAAGAACAATCTGGCGTTCTTTTTTGTCAACCGGCAAAAAACCTTCGAAACAAAACCTTCTTGTAGATAATCCCGACAAAGTTAAGGCCGTAATACAAGCCGCCGGTCCAGGCAGTGATGTCACTTCTATTCCTGCTTCATAACAAAATTTTACCAGTTCCTCGCCCGGATCGGAGATTCCCGGCGTTCCCGCATCCGTTATCAGTGCAATATTCACGCCATTTAACATCTGATTAACGAGATATTTTGCTTTATCTATTTTATTGAATTCATGATAACTGGTCATTGGCACATGAATATCAAAATGATTCAGCAGTTTGATACTATTGCGCGTATCCTCTGCCGCAATCAAATCCACAGACTTTAATGTTTCAAGTACACGAAAGGTAATATCATCCAGATTGCCGATAGGCGTCGCGCATAAATACAATTTACCTGCCATGGCCTTTCTTCCTTTCTATTAGCGCTGTCACTAATAACAATCAATGATTAATAGCCATAAATATCATATATTTCCGGCATATAAACTCCCGGTTTCTCATAGACAATAAGAGGCTTCTCTATCTTGATCATGGATCTGCCGCCCCTGATACCTTCAATCAAAACCATGTTTGGCTCTCTGTCCACATAAGGATGCACCATTTTCATTCGCTTTGGCTCCAGCTTATATCTGGTCATTATTTCAAAAATCTCTACAAGCCTGAATGGTCTGTGCACCATATAAAAGCGGCCGCCAGGCCGCAGCACTTTGCTGCCTTCACGCACCACATCCTCCAGGGTACACAACACCTCATGGCGTGCGATAGCTTTCGGAAGTTCAGGATTCTTTAATCCATGGGCGTCATTCATATAGGGCGGATTTGTCGTAACGACATCAAAAGAAGCAGCTCCAAAAATATGAGATGCTTCTTTGATATCGCCTGTTACAATTGTAATTTTATCTTCAAGATGATTGAGAATAACGCTGCGCCGCGCCATATCCGCACTTTCCGGCTGAATCTCAAGCCCCGTAAAATGCCGGCCTTCCGTCTTTGCCTCCATAAGAATCGGAATAATCCCTGTACCGGTGCCCAAATCCAACACCCGTTCACCTTTTTTGGCGGCTGCAAAACCGGACAACAAAACAGCATCCATGCCGAAGCAGAATTTATTCGGATTCTGTATAATCGAATAACCATTGCGATTCAGCTCGTCCAATCTTTCTTCAGGTAATAAATAAGACATTATAAAGATGATTTTCCTTCCTTACGTTCCATATCCTCTAACGCTTTCAGTTCCGCGTCATTGATATTGATCTTCTCCTTGCGGCGTTTCGGTCTGAATTTCAACTGGTTCACTTTGTACTCACGAATTTCTTTTTCGTCATTTTCAAGAGTGATCACGACCTTCACAAGCTGTCTCAGGACGTTCACGCTATTGACTTCGCCCCTGAATCCATCATCCGTTGTCACACGGTCTCCCACATTCGGCAGCTTGCTGTTCAGATATTCATAAGTATCTTCCTCATTTTTCAGGCAGCACATCAGACGCCCGCAGACGCCGCTGATCTTCGTCGGATTCAGCGACAGATTCTGTTCCTTCGCCATTTTAATGGAAACCGGCGCAAACTCCGACAAATAGGTGTGACAGCACAGACTTCTTCCACAAATACCGACACCACCCAGGATCTTTGTCTCATCCCTGACACCGATCTGTCTCAATTCAATTCTTGTCTTGAAAACAGAAGCCAGATCTTTGACCAGTTCACGGAAATCTATACGGCCATCGGCTGTAAAATAAAACAAAACCTTATTATTATCAAATGTATATTCCGCATCGATCAATTTCATCTGCAATTTATGTTTTGCAATCTTTTCAAGACAGATTTTAAAGGCGTCCTTTTCTTTTTCTTTATTTCTTCTCTCTATTTCATCGTCTTCCGGCGTCGCGATCCGGATAACAGCTTTCAACGGCTGTATTACCTTGCTGTTCTCAATTTCACGCGGCGCAATGAGCACATGGCCGTATTCGATGCCTCTGGCCGTCTCAACAATCACATACTGACCCACCTCAATTTCCATGTCCAGCGGGTCAAAATAGTAGATTTTACCTGCGTTTCGGAATCTAACGCCAATTACTTTTACCATTCTAATTCTCCTTTATAGTTAATAACAGCATTTCCATCGTAATATCAAAATTCACGTTGGCATTCAGGCGCACCTTCGCCTTCTCCAGTGCATTCATGATATCATTCAGTCCCTGATAAGATGATTTGATTGCCTTCTTCTGAAGATATTTATATTCATCCTGAAAAACCACTTCATTAACATCGCTTGTAGCCTTCAGCACAAGTACATCACGATACCATACCATCATCAGATCAATCAGATCACGCACATCCACTTTGTAGACGGACATATCATGAATCGTTCTGACAATTTCATACACTTCCATATCATCAATACGTTTCAGAAGCCGGAGAAGAAATTCCTGCATCTCCCTGAAATGCTCCGATGTTGCCATCATAACAGCCTTTCCCGTATTTCCCTGCGCATAGGCCGCACAAATCTTGGCCTGATAATCCGGTATCTGGTATTTCTGCATCAGATACTGTTGAATCCGCTTCGTATCCACACTCCGCAAATTCATAATGATACATCTCGACCTGATGGTCGGCAGCAGAGCTTCCAGCGTATTCGTCAAAAAGATAATCACCGCATACGCCGGCGGTTCCTCTATGGTTTTTAAAAGAGCATTCTGGGCCTGAGGCGTCAGCTTCTCGGCCTCATCAATAATATAGACTTTGTATTCGCTGCTGTAAGGCTTGATCACAACATCCTTGTTGATCTGATCCCTGACATCATCAACGCCGATACTGGCCGCCTTTTCATGGCTCAGCCACTTGATATCAGGATGATTGCCACTGTCAAACTGGTGACATGAACGGCACATATTACATGCGTCACCGTAACCGGCCTGACATTCCAAAGCCTTCGCAAACGCCTTCGCCAGCATATTTTTTCCGGAACCATTCTCACCATTCAAAATATAAGCGTGCGACACCTGACGATTTTTAAGTGCACTTTTAAAATGTTCGATGATTTGTTCATGTCCGATAATGTCACTGAAACCTGTCATATTCAACACCTCTCTCCACAGTATAGACGGACCGAAAACTCGGGCAGAGC
>CAYURX010000035.1:13617-19856 GCA_964447245.1 uncultured Coprococcus sp.
CGCTTCGCTCGCCAAATCAGTATTCAGGCAACTGCTGATGCAAGCATCGCATTCGCCTGAATACTGGCTTGGCTCTGCCCTTTGCGTACATTATACCATATCTTTTTCTTGTTGCGCAACATCTCTGTCCACAACCTTGTATCACATATAATTTTTTATCATCGTTTTGATTTCACGATAACAGACGTCTGCTTCTATATTATGATATCGCTTGCTTATTTCTGCTTCAGCCAGTTTTTCTTCAGAAAAATCCTCGCAATCCGCCAGAAAACGACGGCATAATTCGGCATAATTTGAATTTTCCTGTATCTTTTCCCTTGCCAGCGCCCTTTCCAGCCTCAGACCATCTTCTACCTCGATATAAACCGGAATCACGTTTTCACGGCCATAAAACCTGCAAATCTGACGATAGGCTTCAAGCGTGCCAATCACAATAAAACTGCCCGCCGATAAATCAATCTGGCCGTCATCAGCCGTAAAATAATGCCATGGCCCGCTTACCGTCTGATAAGTACGGCTCTCAATGACCTGGTGTTTTTCACACATATCCTGATAAGCCGCATCCGTCACAAAATAATAATCTCTGCCATTGACTTCACCACTACGAACGGGCCGCGTTGTATATGGCACAACCTTTCCGAGCCCAAGTTCCTTATCCTTCACCAGACGGCTGAAAATCGTATCTTTACCAGAAGCACTTTTTCCCATTATACAAAATAATTTTCCCATAATCATTATTCTTTCATTATATTATTGAATGACTCTCATCATATATTGCTGTGAATCAGCCATGTCAATGATACCGCTTACATGCAGTCCTTTTTCAAGCCATTGCCGGATCACGCCTGCCGCTTCCTCAGAAATCACTTCCCCCGGCGTAACAAGCGGTATTCCCGGAGGATAGAGATAAATATAATCCGCAGCCAGCGATCCCACCGATTCATCCAATGGACACATCACCTTTTGCCGCCTTAATGCTTCATAAATGGATAATCCTTTTATCACTACAGGCAGCGCCTGACGATCCATGGATGTCTCATGATTTTCATTGATCAGTTCCCGGTCAATTTGTCTCAACGCATCAGCTAACCGTCTGTAACCCTCTATGTCGTCACCAACGCTCGTCATGGCCAGCACATAATCCGAGGATACCATTTCCATTTGAAGCTGATACTGATTCAACAGCCGATCATAAAGCCGCCGGCCCGTCATATTAGTATTTTTAACAGACAATATCAGCTTTGAACGGTCATAATCATAGGTATAATCGCTGCAAAAATCCTCACATTCCGGTAGCCGGATGTACCTGCAGCCGTGCATCTCATTACGCAGCCATTTCAGCCGCTTTGTATACTTTTCATAAAGTTCCTCTCCGTTTTCAGAAAGCATATGCATACAGGCATCAATACTTCCCATCAGAATATAGGAAGGACTACTCGTCTGATAAACAGTCAGCATCCGGCGAACCCGCTCCCTGTCAATCAGTGGACCATTCATATGTACCAGCGCCGTCTGCGTCATGGCCGGCAATGTTTTATGCGTACTCTGAATCACAATATCCGCGCCGCAGGCCACCGCGCTTTCCGGAAAATAATCCGAAAAATTAAAATGTGCGCCATGGGCTTCATCTACGATCACAGGTATATTTTTTTCATGGGCCAAACGGCAGATTTCACGTATATTCGACACGATTCCGTCATAAGTTGGCGAAGTTATCACAATTGCCTGAATTTTTTCAGGAGTTATCCACATTTTATCAACATCTTGTGGATAAATACCTTCATTTATTCCATATTTTGTATTTATATGTGGATAAATATAAACAGGTTCAAGATGATGGAGTTCTATGGCATGATAAACCGCTTTATGGCAATTGCGTGCCACCATGATTTTACTGCCGTCATCACACGTGCCGGCAATGGCTGCCAGAATTCCCGCCGTACTGCCATTGACCACAAAAGCCGTTTCTTCGGAATGATATAAATCTGCCGCATATTGCTGCGCATCTTTTAAGATACCTTCAGCTTCATGTAGATTATCAAAACCATCAATCTCTGTGATATCCATGCCATAGATCGTTCCGGCCTCCGGCGGTGCCAGACGACGTTTATGGCCCGGCATATGAAACGGATAAATTTTCGACTGTTTATACTGATTTAATTTTTGAAATAAAGTTTCACTCATTTTTCATCAACCTGTCAATGATCACTTGCAAAAAAGAAGCGACCATAAAACAGAAGTCCTACAGTCCCTTCTCTTTTTCTCCCTAATCATTCAGATACAGTCTGCACAATTCCACAGTTTCCTCAGGCTTCTCCATATGAGGCATTCCCTTTGTTTCCGGGATCTGCACAGCCTCAATCGCCGGATTAAAATGCCTGTAACCCTCAATTGTATGATCCATACCCTGTACGGCCGAACCGCCGATAATATACATGCTGTGATCAATCTTTTTCAAAGCATGGACAACGTTCATCCTTGTATAATAACCAATCTGGCTGGCATAAGCAAATCTTGCTCCAAAACCGCCCAAATGCGCGGATTCATAAAATGCATCAACTGCGTTCACACCAACCTGCCTGCTGTCATAAAAATATTCCTTTGCAAAACGATGACAGATACGGAATTTTGAAGCCGCCAGGACATAATAAAGTGTACCGATCAATGGCATCTGCATCAGATAACATAAACTTTTCTGCCATGTCTTTGGATATTTGACCATACGGTCAAGTGATTCAGGATTAATAAAAATAAACCTTCCATACAATTTCGGTTCGCTGTGGCATGCCATAATCGCTATGGATGACGTACAACCGCTTGTCATAATATCTGTTTTCGCTTTGATCACATGCTTCACAAAATCATTGACTGCCTGTACATACAAATAATTCGTATAAATCATCTTTTCCTTGCCGGATCTTCCGCATCCCGGAAGGTCAATCGTATAGACCTTATGATCCCTGGCCAGATTTCCTGCAATTTCCTGCCATTCATAATCTGAAGAAGCCGCATCCAGATTATGCAGCAGCAACACCGGCTGACCTTCACCCTGCACAGAATAATAAATATTACCGAAACGCCAGTTATAAAATGATTTCTGCTTTGTACTCAATATATCCTTCATTGTTGAAATGAAAAATGCAAGCCTGTTTATACCATAAACTGTCCCTGCAAACAACGCTGCAATTCCGACACCAGCCAGCCATTTCTTCTTCCTTTTCATAAACCAGACTCCCTTCTTCCGATTACTTCTATTATATGATAATTAAGAGTGACTTACAAACATTTTTTCATAGATATTTTTATAAATATGTTGTAAAATAATTAAACTTATGGTAAATTCAAGAATACGACATATATTCGTATGGCCCAAAGATCCTTATTATAAGCCATATGGATATTGCCCTGCTGAGATATTTAAAAGCATATTGCAAAAAAGTATTGTTAGCTTGATATAACATTAAATTAGACTATATTCACATAGAGGGGTGTTTAATATGAAGAATCAGATTCTCGATCTACTTTCAAATAATATTTCTGTTTTAAGCCGTGATGAAATTGCGCAGCTTATTGAAATACCGCCGAAACCGGAGATGGGCGATTTTGCGTTTCCTTGCTTTCGCCTGGCCAAATCTTTTCACAAAGCTCCGCCTTTGATTGCACAGGAATTGATGACTGCCATTGGTTCACAGCCATTTTTGAGTGAAATTAAAGTTGTAGGTGGTTATCTCAATTTTTATGTCGATAAAGCACAATATGCAAAACAAATTGTCGAAAAGTATCTGGCATCAGATAATTATGGATATTCCAGCGAAGGCGAAGGAAAAACGATCTGTATGGACTATTCTTCTCCAAATGTTGCTAAAAATTTTCATATAGGCCATCTGAGAACAACCATTATCGGTAATTCAATTTACAAAATTTATTCCAAACTCGGTTATCGTGTTGTCCGCATCAATCATCTCGGTGATTGGGGTACACAATTTGGAAAACTGATTGTCGCCTATAAAAAATGGGGAAGTAAAGAAGCTGTTGAACAAAATGGTATCCAGGAATTAATGGACATTTATGTGAAATTCCATGAAGAAGCTGAAAAAGATGATTCATTAAACGATGAAGCGCGCGCATGGTTCACAAAAATGGAACACGGTGACAAAGAAGCTTTGGAAATATGGGAATGGTTTAAGGACATCAGTTTAAAGGAGTTCTTGCGTGTTTACAAGATTCTTGGCATGGAATTTGACTCTTACGCCGGAGAAAGCTTTTATCGCGACAAAACAGCCAATGTTATTGAAAAATTGACTGACTGCGGATTATTAAAAGAGAGTGAAGGCGCCATGATTGTACCTCTAGATGATTATGATATGCCGCCATGTCTCATTGCCAAAAAGGATGGCAGTTCAATCTATGCTACTCGTGATCTTGCTGCTGTTCTTTATCGTAAAGAGACTTACAATTTTGATCGTTGTCTCTATGTAACAGGCCTTGAGCAGAAACTACATTTTGCACAGGTATTTAAGGTCATCGAATTGATGGGAAATGATTATGCCGATCGTTTGATCCATATTCCATATGGTCTCGTAAGCCTTAAAAACGGTAAAATTTCTTCCAGAAAAGGAAATGTTATTTTTGCAGAAGATATTTTGCGTGAGTCCATTAACAAGACAAGCGTCATTATAGAAGAAAAAAACCCTGATATTCCTGATAAAGAAGAAGTTGCAAAACAAGTTGGTATTGGTGCCATCATTTTTAATGACCTGTATAATCAGCGAATTAAAGATGTCATATTCGACTGGGATAAATTATTGAATTTTGACGGAGAAACTGGTCCATATGTACAATATACTTATGCACGGGCATCCAGTGTACTCCGTAAGACAGGTGATCTTCCATGGCAGATTGATTACGACCTTTTAACCGATGAAGCATCAATTGGTTTACTCAAAGAAATTGAGAAATATCCGGAAGTTATCAAAGATGCAGCCGAACGGTATGAACCATTTCTTATTGCCCGTTATAGTATTGATATGGCCCATGCCTTTAACAAATTTTATCATGAATGTCAGATCAATGTTGATGATATGAATGTTAAGTGCACAAGAACAAGCATTGTAAAAATTGCACGCTATATCATCAAAGATTCATTATCCTTGCTTGGTATTCAGTGTCCTGAACAAATGTAATATTTAGTAGAATGGCAAAGAATGTTTCACGTGAAACATTCTTTTGTCATTTATCTTCACCTTTTCTTGTAATTTTATCTATAATCCATGTTTCACGTGAAACATTTTTATCTAATTGCACGAATTTTCATATCTTATAGATTATTTCACAAAAAAATGTTATACTTAACAAGTAAGCAAAATCTTTAAAGGAGGATTTATGAATAAAATATGAGTAGAATCATTGCAATAGCAAACCAGAAAGGCGGCGTCGGAAAAACTACAACAGCCATTAATCTTTCTGCATGTCTTGCTGAAAAAAATAAAAAAGTATTAACTTTGGACATAGATCCTCAGGGAAATACGACCAGTGGTCTTGGCGTAGATAAAAACGCCGCAGAAAATACAATTTATGAACTCATTCTTGATGAAGCTGAACTCAGTGAATGTATTGTACCAAGCGTAATGAAAAATTTATCCGTTATACCATCCAACATCAATTTATCCGGTGCGGAAATAGAACTGATTGGCTTTGAAAACAAAGAATATTTACTAAAAAACAAATTAGAACAAATTAGAAATGATTATGACTACATTGTTATTGACTGTCCGCCATCACTGAATTTACTGACGATCAATGCCTTATCTGCTTCAGATTCAGTCATCGTACCGATCCAATGTGAATACTATGCACTGGAAGGTCTTTCACAGCTTATACATACAATTGACTTAATCAAAGCAAGATTAAACTCAAGACTTGAAATAGAAGGGGTCGTATTCACAATGTATGATGCTCGAACAAACCTTTCACTTCAAGTCGTTGAAAATGTTAAAGAAAACCTGAATAAAAATATCTACAAAACGATCATTCCAAGAAATGTACGCCTTGCTGAAGCGCCAAGCTACGGAATGCCGATCAATATGTACGATTCAAGGTCGGCCGGTGCAGAAGCCTATCGCTATCTGGCCGAAGAAGTTATAGAGAAAGAAGATGATAATGAATGGCTGTAAAAAAGAAAAAGGGTCTTGGACGAGGCCTCGATGCACTTATATCACCTGTCCCACAGACGCAGGACA
>CAYURX010000036.1:0-18952 GCA_964447245.1 uncultured Coprococcus sp.
ATTGGCACTATATAAACGGCCGTCCGAAATCTCATTCAAATCCACATTTCTCTCCATAAAAATTAACGCACCTCCATCTGATCCGCAGGAGCATTTCCCGCTCCGGCATCAGGCTTCCCAGACATTATAATATACTCCCTGATAAAAGTCAAAAACTGCTTTTTTCATATTGCTTTTCCCATATATTCCAGTGTATACTTTATAATAGAACGTACAAATGGACAATCCACTGTATTTGTACATCGTTCAACCAATAGAATCAATCCAACTATCAAATGAAGAAAGGAATCTTTTATGACTGAACAACTCTGCCAAAAGCCGGATATTTTCCGCATTTTTGTACCGCTTCCTGACAATCCGCTAAAGAATCTGAACTGCTATGTGATCCGCTCTGAGGGCGAATCCCTCATTATTGACACGGGTTTCAACCGCCCGGAATGTAAAGAAGCATTAGTGGACGGCTTAAAAGAACTGGACGTTGATCTTTGTCATGCCCGCCTCTTTTTAACCCATCTTCACGGCGACCACACAGGACTGACTGAATATTTTACCGATCAGGGCGTAACCGCTTATATGCACCGTATTGATTATGATTATCTCAAAAACAATCTGTCCGGCTCAAACTGGCGGCGGATGGAGCAGCGCTTCATCGAGGAAGGTTTTCCTTATGAAGAAATGCAAAAGCAATTGACCGGTAATCAGGCCCGGCTCTATTCACCGAAGCACCTTTTTCCTGTTACAACCGTCCAGGACGGCGACTGCGTCACTGTCGGCTCCGTCAAGCTGCGCTGTATCCACACACCAGGCCATACGCCGGGCCATGTCTGCCTGTATATTGAAAATGAAAAAATACTCTTTTCCGGCGATCATGTACTTTTTGACATCACGCCAAATATCAGTATATGGAACGATGTACCCGCTTCTCTGGCTGACTATATGGACAGTCTGACCCGGATGCAGAAGCTGGAGGTCATGCGCACGTTTCCGGGGCACCGTGAATTTGCAGGTGATTTTCACAAACGCATCGACACACTGATCGCCCACCACTACCAACGGCTTCAGGAAATTCTTTCGGCTGTGGCCGCACACCCGGACTGCAACGCCTATGAGACAGCCGGACGCATCACCTGGTCGGCCAGAGGCCGGGCGTGGGAAGATTTTTCTCCGAACCAGAAATGGTTTGCCATGGGAGAAACCCTCGCCCACTTAAAATGGCTGCTTGACCGCCAGTCTATTACTCAGAGTGAAGACAAACGCTATACAGCAATTCGCACAACATTATAAAACCAATGCACAGGCTGCAGGCGGATCATTCTCTGATTCGCTTTGCGGCCTGTATGATGATTGTCGGAACCAATGCCAGCACGGATACCATGCCGATCTGAGCGGCGGACAGCACGGATACCGAAAACAGCCGCTGCAGAACCGGTACAAATAAGACAAGGCCCAGCAGCAGAACCCCTGCCGCAAATGCACCCAAACTATATTTGTTTGACAATAACCCTGCTCTGAAAATCGAATGCCTGCTGCGGCAGTTAAAGCCATGGAACAGCCGTGCCAGCGTCAAAGCGGCAAAAGCCATGGTACTGGCCGCCTTTGCGTCGCCGCTTCGCAGCCCCAGGTGAAAAGCGATCATCGTACTGACTGCAATCAGCCCGCCCTGCACAAGCAGCGCCGTCATAAACGGTTTTGTCAATATTCCCTGATTCGGGTCTCTCGGTTTTTCCGCCAGCAAATCCTTCTCTGCAGGCTCCATGCCGATGGCAATGGCCGGAAGGGAATCCGTCAGCAGATTGATAAATAACAGATGCACAGGCGCAAATGGCACGGGCAGTCCGGCCAGCGACGTATAGAGCACGGACAGGATCCCCGCCATATTGCCGGACAGTAAAAACTGCACGGCATTTTTGATATTCCGGTAAACATTTCTGCCATTGGCCACCGCCTGAATGATGGTCGCGAAATTATCATCCATCAAAATCATGGATGCCGCATCTTTGGAAACCTCCGTACCTGTGATCCCCATGGCCACACCAATATCCGCTTTTTTGAGTGCAGGCGCGTCATTGACACCATCACCGGTCATGGCCGTAATGGCCCCTTTCTTCTGCCAGGCATCGACGATCCTGATTTTATTTTCAGGAGAAACACGGGCGTAAACGGAAATTTTATCGATCTTTGCATCCAGTTCATCGTCCTTCATGGCATCCAGTTCCTGCCCCGTCACCGCCAGATCACCCTCCTCAAAAATGCCAATTTGCCTGGCGATGGCCGTTGCCGTAATTTTATGATCGCCCGTGATCATGATTGGCCGGATACCTGCGCCTCTTGCTTTTCCAACTGCTTCTTTTGATTCTTCCCTTGGCGGGTCCATCATGGCCGTCAGGCCGATGAATATCAGCTCATCTTCATTTTCCAGCGTTAATGGCTCATCCTCGCCCACTTCCTTGTAGGCAAAGGCCAGCACCCGCAGTCCCTGTTCTGAAAATGTCCGGTTCTGCTCAAGAATCCGCTCCCTGTCATCTTCTGTCATGGGCCGTATGTCATCTTCCACACGTATCCGGTTGATCCGTGTCAGCATCATATCCGGCGCACCCTTTGTCAGAACTGTCGGGACGCCATGCAGCCGGTATTTCGTACTCATCAGCTTTCTGTCCGAATCAAAGGGAATTTCTTCTATTCTCGGCATCATCCCTTTTAATAAGGTATCTTCGATATTCGCCTTTCTTCCCATTTCAATCAGGGCGACTTCCGTCGGATCACCAATACTTTTTCCTTCTGAAATAGCCGAATCATTCGTCAGGACCGCGTCATAGAGCAGATAGCGATGGGACTGCCGGCGAATATCCAATTGCTCCGCTTTCAGTACTTCCTGATTGATATAAATCTGCTGGACTGTCATTTTGTTCTGGGTCAAAGTACCCGTCTTGTCTGAGCAGATCACAGAAACACAGCCCAGACTCTCAACTGCTTTCAGATCTTTGATGATCGCGTGCTCCCTGGCCATTTTCTGGGTGCCCATGGCCTGAACGATGGTCACAATGGAACTCAGGGCTTCAGGAATAGCCGCCACAGCCAGCGCCACCGCAAACATCATGGCATCCAGCACCGGCATTTTCCTGTAAAGGCTCAGTCCGAAGACAAGGACACAGATGACCAGAATGACCGCCGCCAACTGAGTACCAAAACGGTCAAGACTCACCTGCAGCGGCGTTTTTTTCTCTCTTGTCTCATTCATCAGTGCTGCGATCTTACCGATTTCCGTTGTCATACCCGTATTCGTTACAAGAACAACGGCCCTTCCATAGGTCACAAGACTGCCTGAATACACCATATTCACCCGGTCGGCCAGCGCCTGCTCACCATCAAGGACAATATCCGTCTTATCCACATTGGTGGATTCTCCTGTCAGCGAGCTTTCATTTACCTGCAGTGAATAACTCTCCAGCACACGGCCATCCGCTGTCACCAGGTCACCGGCCTCCAGTAACAGTATATCCCCCGGCACCACCTGCGCGGATGGGATCTCAGTCTTTTTCCCGTCACGAAGAACCTTTGCGCTCGGTGAAGATAATGATTTCAGGCTCTCCAGAGATTTTTCCGCCTTTTCATGCTGCACCGTTCCTAAAATTGCATTCAATATGATGACCGCAATAATAACGGCTGTACTCTCCGCATTTCCCGAAAACATGGAAATCACTGCAGCCGCAATCAGAATCACCACCAGCAGATCACAAAACTGCTCTGCAAACACCCGAAGCACACTTTTTCTCTTTGCTTCCGTCAAAACATTTTCGCCTTTTTCCCGTAAAACCTCCCCGGCCTTCTCAGATGTCAGTCCTTCTTCCATAGCCCCCAACTGCTGCAGGACTTCTTCCTTTGCCAATTGATACCATTCCTTCACTTCTTGCCCTCCTTGTCAATAAATTAAAAAAAGACCTTTAATGTATGATGTGCAAAAATCCTGATTTTGTACATCATACATTAAAAGTCTTGTAACCAAACGGCATATATTACCAGATTCAGGAAATCTCTGAATCGCGTATGTTGATAATATATTAAAACTACTCCCCTTTAATGGCAACGCCATTCATTTATCCTGATTCTAACTGATAACCAAAGGCCTGTCAATAGACTTTACCTACATTTTACATATGTAACCATCGTTCTTCACTTTTTAGAACTTGTGTTCGAATATATCTTGGTACAATTATTGCCAGCAACAATTATGTTGTCGGCAGTCGTGTTACAGGGTGGTTGATCTCTATTCTCTACATAGAATGGAGGTGTTGCTTATGAAGAATAATTTCGACTTTAAGGACTTAATGTCTTTCGGAATGTTCCTCTTAGCCCTACTGACATTCATTTACCTGATTTGTCATTAAAGCAGTCAAAAACCTTCCCTGTACTTTGACGAGATAGGGAAGGTTTTTCTTCAATACATCGGTCAACCACGCTGTGGCGATTGCCTTTATAGTTTTATTATATCAGATACGTCTCACATTACAAGTCTGTTTTTTAATTCACATACAGGCTTCACATTTGTAAAATTACTTTTCACAATAAGTGCCGCATAATAAATTATACATTATTCACTCATATTCGCCAGTTTCGCGGCCTGGTCCGCTGCGATCAGGCTGTCGATGATTTCATCCAGATCGCCGTTCATAACGTCCCCCAGGCGATAGAGAGTCAGTTTGATGCGATGCTCTGTGCAGCGTCCCTGCGGGAAGTTATAGGTTCTGATCTTCTCCGAACGGTCGCCGGTACCGACCTGGTTCTTTCTCAGGGCCGCTTCTTCTGCATGCTGTTTCTCGATCTCGATCTCAAGGAGTTTGGAACGCAGCAGGCGGAATGCCTTATCCTTGTTCTGAAGCTGTGATTTTTCGGTCTGACTGTATACGACAATACCTGTCGGATAATGGGTCAGACGCACAGCGGAGTCCGTCGTATTGACGCACTGACCGCCGTTGCCGGACGCACGCATGACATCAATACGGATATCATTCATGTCGATTTCCACATCCACTTCCTCTGCTTCCGGCATAATGGCCACTGTGGCCGTCGATGTATGGATACGCCCGCCGGATTCGGTCTCCGGCACGCGCTGTACGCGGTGCACGCCGCTCTCAAATTTCATTCTTGAATAAACACCGTTGCCGCTGATCATAAATACGCATTCTTTGAATCCGCCGATGCCATTTTCACTGACATCCATCATCTCGATCTTCCAGCGTCTGGATTCCGCATATTTTGAATACATACGGAAAAGCTCTGCCGCAAACAGGGCCGCTTCATCGCCGCCGGCGCCGGCACGGATCTCAACGATAACATTCTTCTCATCCATCGGATCCTTTGGGATCAGAAGGATCTTCAATGCCTGCTCAATTTCTGTCAGGCTGGATTTTGCTTCCGCCAGTTCTTCTTTGGCCAGTTCACGCATCTCCTCGTCCGTCTCTGTATCAAGCATTTCCAGACTGTCATCGATCGTCTGCTTTGTCTGTTTATATTCTGTGTATTTTTCAACCAACGGGGTCAGGTCGTTCTGTTCCTTCATCAGCTTGCGGAAATGTCTCTGATCGCTGACTACATTCGGATCATTCAATTCTTCCATGACCTGCTGGTATCTGATCAATATATCGTCCAATTTATCAAACATTTCTGTATTCCTCCCGTCATTTTCATTTTTATTTTACAGCGTAAACGACTCGGTCCAGTCCGGCCAGATCCTTCTTCACATGTATGCCGTTAAACCCGGCCTCCCGCAGCAGCGCCGTCACCGCCTCTGCCTGATTCCATCCAATTTCCATCAAAAGCATACCGGACGGCGTCAAATACGCACCTGCCTCACTGGCAAGCCGCCGGTAAAAAGCCAGACCGTCGGCATCACCGTCCAGCGCCATCACCGGTTCATGGTCCCTGACTTCCCGCATCAGCGTATCAATTTCCCCTGTCGGAATATAAGGCGGATTGGACACGATCATATCGTAACATCCGCTGATGTTTTCAAATAAATTACTTTCTATAAAATCAACATGATGCAGCCCGTGCCGGTCACGGTTTCTCACAGCCACACTGAGCGCCTCTGACGAAATATCGGCACCTGTTCCGGATAACAGACCGCCCAGGGCTGCCATACTCAATATAATGCAGCCCGATCCTGTACACATGTCAAGCACACGATGTTCCGGTCTCACAAACCCCAGCGCCGTCTCCACCAGCACTTCCGTATCCTGTCTTGGAATCAGGACATGCTCATTCACTTCAAACGACATCCCCATAAATTCCGTATAACCCATCAGATATTGCACTGGCCATCCCTGCGCCCGCTGCCCGATGAAACGCTCATAATCCTGCACACGGTCATCTCCGCTAATTTCCTGATCTCTTGTCAGCAGAAAATGTACACGGTCAATATCAAAAACATACTCCATCAAATACCATGCATCCAGTGATGCATTCATCACGCCATAACTGGTCAGCACATCCGTGCCCCATTGAAGCAGTGTATCAAAAGTCTGAAACGCCATCAATGGTTCTCCCCTTCTTCAGCGGCTGCAGAAGCCTGAAATTCCCGCCAGTCATAGATTGCCTCTATGGAAGCGATGGCCACCTCAAGCATTCCCAGATCCGGTTCCCGTGTCGTCAGCTTCTGAAGCATCAGCCCCGGTTTGCTCACAAGATTCACCAGACAGGAACCGCTGCGCCCGGCCCACTGGATAATTTCATAGGACACTCCGGCAATCACCGGAACAAGGATGATTCTCGTAACCACCTTCAGCAGCATATTGTCAACTCTGATAAACATGAAGCAAATGACACTGACGACCATGACGATCAGCAGGAAACTTGTTCCGCATCGCTTGTGCAGCCGGGAATACTTCGCCGCATTTTCCGGCGTCAGTTCCTCTCCGTGTTCAATACAATTAATCGTCTTATGTTCAGCACCATGATACATAAAAACTCTCTGAATATCTTTCATCTGGGAAATCGCTACTATATAAATAAGAAAAATGGCAATCCGGATGATCCCTTCCAGCACCGCCAGCACCATGTCACTGGTAATCACTTTCCCAAAAAGAGAAGAAATAAAAAACGGTGTCAGCATGAACAGAACAACGGCGATCACAATGGAAAAAGCCACTGTCAGTCCCATGATCAGACCGTCCATTTTCCCGCTCTCAGAAGATGTTTTCTGATCAGCATCCGAATCCTCCTCATCATAAAAACTGGCTGAATACGTCAAAGTCGACATACCAAGCACCAGAGAATCCACAAAAGAAAGCATTCCTCTGATCACTGGCACATTTTTCATATGCCATCTGGATGTTAAGCCCTCATACCGGTCCTTTTTGACCTCTATCGTTTGATCCGGCTTTCGGACGGCAACCGCGTAATCATTGCCATAACGCATCATGACACCCTCGATGACCGCCTGTCCGCCAATTTTTGCATATCGCATATAAACCTCCGAACACAGAAAGCGCGCCGACGGCGCTCTGTTCTGTATACTCATGCATGTTAAAACAGGTTGAGATTTCAACAACCTCAACCTGCCTATCGTCTTTTTATGCCTGTTTAATGCCGTACTTACGATTGAATTTATCAATACGTCCGCGTGCGGAAGCAGCTTTCTGCTGTCCTGTATAGAATGAATGACATTTTGAACAAATTTCAACGTGAATCTCCGGTTTTGTTGAACCTGTCACAAACTCATTCCCACAGTTGCATGTTACCTTTGCCTGATAAAACTTCGGATGGATTCCTTCTCTCATCTTATTCACCTCACTAATTCGTATTCCTGATTGCCAACCAGGAACCCTATCATAAAGCTGAGTCTCAACACTCTTGCGTTACTTAAAAACAGCTCTTTTATTCTAACATAATCTTTCGACACATGCAAGCATAAGTTTGATTTTTGCTATAAATTTTTATCCATCATTCGGGTTAAATAAATTTTGTATGCCGCATGATCTGCACAAATTCCTGATTATTTCTCGTCCGCATAAACATATCAAGGATCCGCTCCAGCGCTTCGTCCGACTTCAGACCATTCAACGCTTTCCGCATCACATACATTGCCTCAAGAGAAGCCGGATCAAGCAGCAATTCCTCCCGTCTTGTACTGGAACGCGCCAGATTGATGGCCGGGAAAATACGTTTCTCCGATAACTTCCGGTCCAACACCATCTCCATATTGCCGGTACCTTTAAATTCCTCAAATACCACATCATCCATCTTGCTGCCCGTCTCCACCAGGGCTGTAGCCAGCACAGTCAGGCTTCCGCCCTCGCGCATATTACGGGCGGCGCCGAAAAACTTCTTCGGCATATGGAGTGCCGCCGGATCAAGACCGCCGGAAAGTGTACGGCCGCTTGGCGGTACCGTCAGATTGTAGGCCCGGGCCAGACGGGTAATGCTGTCCAGCAGGATCACCACATCTTTTTTATGTTCCACCAGTCGTTTCGCACGCTCCAGAACCATCTCGGACACACGCTTATGATGCTCCGGCAATTCATCAAACGTCGAATAGATCACTTCCACATTCTTGCCTTCAATATATTCCTTGATATCCGTCACTTCCTCAGGACGCTCGTCAATCAGCAGAATGATCATATTCATATCAGGATAATTCCTGTTGATCGACCTGGCCACCTGTTTGAGCAATGTCGTCTTGCCGGTCTTTGGCGGCGACACGATCATTCCTCTCTGCCCCCGTCCGATCGGTGACACCAGATCCATGATCCGCATGGAAATCGGTGCTCCCGATGTCTCAAGATTGATCCGCTTATTCGGAAAAATCGGTGTCATATCCTCAAAATTCGTACGTTTCTGGGCCTCTGACGGATGCATCCCGTTGACTGTGCGAACATAGAGGAGGGCGCTGAACTTCTCCTTCTCCGTCTTGATCTTCATATTGCCATAAACAATATCACCTGTCTTAAGATTGAAGCGGCGTATCTGGGCCGGCGATACATAAACATCATTTTCCCCCGGCAGATAATTCTCACACCGGATAAAACCATAACCATCGGGCATCACTTCGAGAATCCCGTTGGCCATCTGTCCGCTGTCAAGCTGTCCGTACCCTGGGATCTCCGTCTCCTCAATAGATTTCGTCCTGTCGTCCTTCTGGTAATTATATCCCGACCGTTTCCGCTCATTCGTCCGCTGGTCACCGCCCCGCTGATCGTTTGAACGCTGGTCGTTTGAACGCTGATCATTGCCTCTTTGATCATTCACACGCTGTTCATGCTGTCTCTGGTCATTGCCTCTTTGATCACTCACACGCTGTTCATTGCCCCTCTGATCGTTACTTCTCTGATCAGAACGTGTCTTCTGTTCACTTTGTTCCTGCTGCTCTCTTAATTGCTTTTCCTCCAACTCACAGACGATCTGCACCAACTGGGCTTTACGCATCACAGATGTGTTCTTGATCCCCTGCGCTTTGACAATCTCACGCAACTGGGCAACAGATAATGTATTGTATTTCTCAGTCATACATAACCTCCCTATATCAAATGTTTGGCATTTTGTTAAATATCTTCATTGTATATCGATCAGACATTAAACATCTTCATTGAAAATCTATTGGAAAATAATTCGAAATTCATTGAGAAAATAGAAAAACCGAATGGACTGCCTCTATTATACATGATTTGGCAGGAAATAGGAAGTACAACTTTTTGTCATTTTTCGACGATTTTTCGGCATATTTTCGGTAAATCTGATTCAGAAACATGACGACGCCTGACCGTCCGGCAGTACAATCTAAATAATTTCCGCCCGGCTTCCTGCATTTTGTTGCCTTCGGAAACAATTGCACATTATGACAATCTGCGCTATAATATCTATCATATCTAATGAGACGCCAATCTTTGTGTTGGTGTCAAAACGGGGGAATATAAGAACATGTATCAGATTATCACCGACGGTTCCTGGGATATGGGTGCCGAAAGGGCTGCAAAACTAGGCGTAAAAGTCGTTCCCTATTATGTAACAACAGATGGGGAGAATTACTTAAAAGAGATTGAAGAACTCGATGTCCGGGACTTTTATCGTTTCATGGTTGAAAATCCGAAGATTTTCCCAAAAACTTCACAGCCTTCCATACCAGATTATGTCAATGCCTTTGAAAAATATGCCAGCCAGGGGATTGATATCATCTGTTTTACACTGTCTATGAAATTCAGCGGTTCCCATAATGCCGCTCAGAACGCAAAGGAACTGGTCAAAGAACAATATCCCGATGTCCGTATTGAAGTCGTTGATTCCACGCTGGCAACTTTGATGCAGGGATTGATGATCCAGGAAATCGTGCGCTACCAGAGATCAGGCGCCGACTATGACGCACTGCTCAAACGTGCCAATGAAATCAAAGAAACTGCGCGTATTTTTTTCACAGTTGAAAATATGGATTACCTGATCCACGGCGGCCGTGTCGGCAAACTCGCCGGAATTTCCGCCAATGTCCTGAATCTCCGTCCTATGATCCTCATGACCCAGGGCGAATTATTCTCGGCCGGACTGGCCAGAGGACGTGCGCAGTCACGTAAAAAGGCCATGGAAAAACTGTTCCAGCACATCAAAGAAAACGGAAATGATCCCAACCGTTTTGCGCTAATGGTTGGTTACGGCTATAACAAGGCAGAGGGTGAGCAATTACGCACCGATGTCATTCAGAAATTGAAAGAACAATGGCCGGGTTATGACCCGGCTGTCGATATCGGTCAGATCGGCGCAACCATCGGTGTACACACCGGCCCCCATCCACTGGGTTTTGGTCTGATTGATAAATCATGCTAAGCAAACTGCAAAAAACGCCAAAAAGCCCGGAACTGTTCAGTTTTCATACTGAGCCAGCTCCGGGCAATTATCTTCAGAGAACCTCCAGCAATTCATCCGGCGGCAGCGCTTTCGAAAAGTAATAACCCTGGATCATATCTACGCCGCATGAACGCAAAAATTCCATTTCACTTTTATACTCTACGCCTTCCGCAACAATACTGTATCCCATATTTTTTAATAACACCACAATATTTCTGTAAAATATACGGGCTTTATCATCCTCTGTAATCCCACTTAGCAGAGAACGATCCAGCTTGATGCACGAAAAGGGCAGCTTCAGCACCGTATCCAGATTGGCATAACCCGATCCAAAATCATCCAGACTCAATCCTATCCCATATTTCCGAAACTCCTCTGCAACCTGATACATTCTGTCACCGTATTCGGTTGCCACTGTCTCTGTAATCTCAAACTGGAAAAACGAGTATGGGAGTTCAAATTCCTGTATGGTCTTTAACAACTCCTTCGCACGTTCCTCCTGCAATATTTCAGCAGGAGACAAATTAAATTTAACATTGTCCAGCTTCTCTATGAGTACTGGATGCTCCTTAATAAAACGGCAAAGCCGGCGAAACTGAAGCTGGCTGATCTGCCTGATCTGTCCGTTTTTTTCTGCCATGGTAATGAAAACATCCGATGACACATATCCAATAACAGGATGCCAAAGTCTGCTCAACGCTTCAAGCGTCACATAAGCATTCTTTTCCACTGAAAATATGGGCTGATAATTCAGTTCAAATAAATCTTCCTCTATGGCTGTACGCAGATAGCTTTCAATCTCTTTTCTATTGAGAAATCCCTGTTTTGTGTGCGTGTCTCCCTGTATAAAAACATTTTCTATCGAGGACGGCGCCAGGGAAACCAGATAATCCATATAAGATATCAGCATATCATAATTTTCAAGTTCCTGAGCATTTAAAATGCCGCAGACAATACCCGAAATTGCTCCTGTCCGATCATCTGTGGCCCGCTTAAAAAATCCGCCATACCCTTCCTGCAATTTTCATAATCGGCCAAAGCGGAAACAACAACGGCAAATCGTTTGCCGGACAGTCGGAAGACATACCCTGTTCCCACGATTTTGCCCAGCTTATCCGCAATTTTGCAAAGGATATCGTCTCCAAACCTGCTTCCGAACAGCATATTAACTTTCCTGATCTGCGGCATATCCATAACAATCACATGAAATGTCTTTTTATGCTCATAGAGCTGCTGCATCCGTCTGCGAAAGCTCCGGCCGTTAAAAAGCCCCGTAAGAGGATCTGTAAAATCAGAAGGATTGCTGATCGTCAGATACAAAACCAGAATCCCCAGCATCAAACCGAATCCCGTCATGAGGAGTTCATTGTACACGGCCTGAATGCCGACACAGCTTCCGAGAATGAACAGAAACTCCAGAATAATACAGAATTTTCTGCTTCCCAGTTTCTGATAACGCCATATACTGCAGATCAGCACAATCACGCCATAGGCAAAGGCATAATAATACATACAAAGATACCATGGTCCCTTGATATACGCTCCCATCGCATCGATCCGAAACAGCATTCCCATATTCACATTGAGTAAAACAATGCCAGCCATCGCCACAGCCGGAATCATGAAAAAACACGACTGTTATGATCATGCAGCCTCTTGCTGGTCATAAAATGATACCAGATCAGTAACAGGAGAACGAACGCAGCCGTCAGAAAATTCATATTATATTTCATTGTACATCGCTCCCCGTTCTTTTTACCCAGCCTTTATCGGCATACATTTTCAGATCCGCTTCTTTTTTCCAGTCACTGATCGTCTTTAATGTTCCTTTATCATCCCGCAGACTGCTGATGCCACGGGCAACAGAGAGCTGATATTTGCTGCATCCCTTATTGTACTGCCGTATTTCCGTATCCAGCTTTGAAGACAATTCTTCCTCGGTAAATTCGCCCTCAGTGAAAACAGCACAAAATTCATCGCCGCCAATCCTGAAACACTGTCCTTCTTTTCCATAAGCTTTCTGAAGGATTCCCGCCGTTGCAATAATGGCCTCATCGCCCATATTATGTCCTAAACGATCATTGATATCTTTCAATTTGTTGATATCCATAAAAATCAGAAACGGATTTTGATACGAAGCAGCTTTTTCCTGAATTTCGGTCATCAGCGCATCAAAGGCTCTCCGATTCCTCATTCCTGTCATCATATCCTCATTCGCCAGGCGCTGATAGATCACACTCTCCGTCTTAAACCTGAGATTCTGCACCATCCTGTCAACAAGACTGCGCATCAGTAATATGATCATGATAATGATCCCGCCTTCAAAAAATACTTCGTAATAAGATATTTTCAAAAGCCAGTACAGAATCAGCGCAAGCACACCGCCGCCTGCAACCACCATAAAAGACTGAAGAATGGTGAACAATTCTTTACTTTTATCCTTCATGTATTCACAGACAAGTAACCGAACGACCACAGCAATTCCGCCAACCAGCAGAAGATGCGTCACAAACAGCATATCCACAAAGTTAAAAATGCCAAAATAATTCAAAATACCCTGCAGGATCGCATTTGCGTAAAATACAAAGATGACCCCGTCAATGACCGGATATTTCTGCATTCCCTCTGTATCCTTCACAAAATGCAGCATCGGTACCGCCAGCAGCATAAAGGCATAAAAAGAAATATACCGGATAGCAGGAGAAGACCCGCCGATGGCCTGTGCCAGAGAAGAATCTGTCAGAAACCAGCATACACACAGCAAAAGAAAATACGCAATATCCAAAAAACGTTTTTCGTATACGCCCATATGCCTGATATAGATGGCAATGCTTGAAATCAAATACAAATCCTTTTGTTTCAATACAATATTTGCATAAAAGCAACATTTCCTGTTCTGTCTCATCCAGAACCAGCCACTCCAGCGGCTCTGGTAAACTGCCGTTCTGGGGATATTGTCCAAAAAATACTGTCTTCATTGATGCCCCTTTCTTGTATCCATACTCAGTATTCTCCTCTTTCTCGTTCTGTTAAAACGACAAGATGAATTTTGTCATTCATAAAGTAGGTAATCTTTACTGCTGACTTTACGAATATCAGTGAAGTAAATAAATGCATTGCTATCAAATAGGTCGTTGAAAAAATATTTATAAGTTCACTGAACCCTTTCGATGATTATAATCTGCCATCTTAATATTGCTACTCCTTTTTTCCAAACAAGAACTGTTGAAGTTCTTGCAATTGTGTATCAATAATTATGTACTCTTTCAATTTCTCATCAGACAATTTCTTCATTTTTTCCTGCAGTCTTTTTTTCTTTTCAATTAACTGCATTGCTGTCCAAATTTCTTTTATAGGACGTTGATTAAACTTAAACCCTTTAGAAACCATATATTCTCCTGCCGGTGTTTTTCCTACTATGTTTCCATCTAAATCCCTTTCTAAGTGGGTATCATAATCTTCTGAGGCAGGGTCAACAAATCCTTCGCCATCCACAAATTGAATATCTGGGTTTTCAGAAAGCCATTTGCTTGACTTTTTCCGGTTACACTCAAAACAAGAGTACACCAGGTTTGTATAATCATTCTTTCGAGCTTCTGCATATTTTTTAGGCACAAAATGATCAATTTCAAAACCATTTTTAGCCACAATTTCTGATTTACCGCAATACCCACATAAATGCCTGAAATCTTGCTGCAGTTCTGGTAAATACGCATGATAATCTTCTCTCGCATCAATTTCCATTCTTCTTGTAATTATCTTATCTCCATGTACACGCATAGCATATTCCTCTTATTTTTGCTCCAAAAGTGTATCCAATTTTTTTAATAAATCTTCTAATTGGCCACTTACTTCCGGCTTTAACAAATTTTCTGGCAAATAATCAACCTCACCATACGCTCTCATAATACGATAAATCGCAAAAAAATCTTCTTCCTCCTCATTTGTGATTGTTCCACTCTTTTTCTTTTCTAACAAATATGCATATTTTCCCTTATATTTCTGCATATTGTTATCATAAACCTCTGTAGCCTGAATCAAATCCGCACAAAACTGTGAGAATTCCTTTTCATTACCTGCCATTAAATCTCTATCTATAATACATTTAGAAATTACAACATTTTCCTCCACAGAATCCTCTCGATAACTAGTTATGATAATACAAGGAAGCCCCGGAAGTTCATCATTCAGATAAGACACAAAATCTGTTCCATTAAAATCATATTCCGCACTCAACTGATAATCTACCAGCATGCATTTCACATTTTCTTTCACAATCCATTTTTTCACTTCAGTCATGGAACAGCTTGAAGGCGCCATTACTAATTCTATGTCCCGTCCTTTTAAACGCTTTTTATAGTCATCCATTATATCCTTTTCATCATCCAAATAACCAACTCTATACATCGCTATTCCTCCATTACTTTTTTAAAAAAAGCGTAATAAAATATCCTGTTTCAGTCATTTTATTTTTCTCCAAATCAATGTACCCACCATAATCATTTACCGTATTATTTACAATCCACAACCCCATTCCTGTTCCAACTAAATTTCCGCTTGCATCTCGTTTGTCCGATTCAAATGGATCCAATATTCTTCTTGGCTCTTTCTTAAAAGCAGTTGATAAACCTGACCCTGTATCAGCGTAATCAATCACGACATAACCATTTTCTTCATAAACTCTTATTGTTACCTCTCGCTTTTCTGTCTTTTTCTTGTCAAAGGATGCCACACTGTTCGCAACCAGATTATTGATAATCGTTTCAATCTCAAAAGGAAAACATCTTAGTATTATTTCCTTCTCTTCATCGTTTGCTAATCCTATATGTATCTTCTTTGCTCTTAACGTTGCATTCCAAGAGGCAACCAATGGCTTAATAATCTCAACTATATTAGTTTTCTTCCTCTTCCGTTTGTCCTTCTTCACTGCATCGATCGTAACTTGAAACCATGAATTAAATGATTCTCGAATATCATTTGCCGCATTAATATATTCTGCCGCATCTTGCATGTTCTGATACATATCTATGGCCTCTTTTGCCATAATAATTTTCATACTCAATCGATGAGAAAGTGTCTTAAATTCATGAATATAGGTATTTGTAACTATACCTGTTGTAGCCAATGCTCTTAACATTTTCAGTTCATTTTCAAGTTCCTCTATCTGCTCATCTTTCTCATCCAGAATCCGTTTCGCACGTATAGGATCAATTCCTTCATGTTGTAACGTATTTCTCTCTGACTGCCCTCCATTTCCATTGCTATCCGCCAACTGCTGTCTTTCTTCCTGCTCCCTGGCTTTCCTGTCTATTTCTTCCTGAATTCCTTCTGTATTATGTTTTTTTTCATAATATGCATCCAACAAGCGATAAACTTTTTGTCTGTCCTTCTCGAGTAATTCCAATATGCCTATAACAAAGTCCTTAAGAATTCCAAATTCTTTCGTCTCCACTATCCCTTCGCGATTAGACTGATCTGGCAAAGTTACATTAATTCTAGAAATAAAAATAGAGCCCATCATTTGATCAGCGCTAACACGCCATCTTCCTGGACTGGCAACACCTGCTGGTGATTGGTTTTTACGTCTGGAAAGCATAAGCCAATCCAGCGCAGATGACTTTGCATCTCCATAAGGCCGTACTTTGAAATTATCCCGGTATATTTTTATTCCGCCAAAAGTATCTCTTAAATCCTTTCGCCCAGTAATATCCTTTTGGTAAAATCTTTCCCTATCTTTTTTCGTTTGTTTTACTTTTGCAAAATACAAGGTGCCATGGAATTCACCTATCTTATTCTTGGTTATTCCAGGCAAAATGTCTTCAAACATATAGGCCTTTTTAAGAGGCTTTCCATGAAAGTTTTTCTTTTCACTAAGCAAACCTATTTCTCTTAAAATCTCATCTTCATCTTGTCCGAAATCATATTCATTTCTGGTAATTTCTACAATAACATTTTCATTCTGTACGCGAAATCTTATTTTATAATCAAATGTAAACGCCTCTGTGTCACTTAATACTTCCGCACTTTCTTTGCTATCTGCATTTGTAAAGCAATACAAACCATATTCTGTAGATAATTCAACCGGAATCAACGAAGAAAGATTTTCTCGAAGCTGCTTCATTACATCTTCGCTCCACTCATCTCTTAAATCACTCAGCTTAAAAATCGAGCCATGATTAACCCAATATTCTTTGACCAGATCATAGACATTCACATTTGAACAATCTGCAACAAACTCTGCGAAATCTATATCTATCGTTTCAAGGTCTGCATTTATATCTGTAATATTTTTTCCTGGGGCAAACATTCCCCAATCCACAGTCCATAAGAGTCTCTCTCTGGAATTTTCCGTCCCTGTAAGCATCTTACAGCTATTCGCAATTCGGTCCAATGCAAAACGTCCAATTCCTTTTTCTCCAGTCTGTGTTCGCCCACCCCTGGACACGAAACTCTCTTTCTTTGATGATCTTCCGATGGTCATCCAATTTCTCCGTATAACATCCTCCGTCATCCCGCAACCATTATCGCCAAGATATAAAACATTCTTCTTATCATCATAATACAAAAAACATAATGCCGCATCTGCATCATATGTATTTTTAATTAATTCAATAATAGCTCCATCCAATTTTGATACGTTCTCACGTCCAATAAGTCTTGCTGTATAAGCATCAACATTAAATGATATTTTAGCCATTCAACCATTCCTCACAAATTTTAAATCCTTTAATATCATTTACAGATATTCTATAGGATGTAGGGGTCGTCGGGGTTCCGCATTTTGTTACATAATCATAGAATTCAGCACTTTCAATAATCTTCTGTGCGTCTTCTAATGTAAGTGGACTATGCTCTTTTTTTTTGATAAAATATCCCGCATAAGGGATTTCCTCATCCTTACCTAAATAGACGGACACACTCTTTGTAATTACCATTGGGAGAATTAGTTTCTGACCGAAAACCTTTGTAATAGCCTGACTCCTTCCATATTCAAACCATAGTGCTTTCTCATCTGCTTTCCGCTTTTTCAAATCGTCTTCAAATTGCTGCAAGTATTTACACCCATAAGGGAACAGGTATTCGAACTCTCGTTCTTGATAACGAACGACTGATCCATTTATATTTTGGTATGGAAAAATAATTTTATCAACTATAAGTCTATCTCTTCTTCTATTGAAGCTTTTAGTACTTGCCGCATCTTTCACCAATTCGCGTTCAATTCTATATTGTCCAACAATATAATAATCTGGTTCTTCTGTATATTCTTTTAATAAAAAGGCTTTATTGCATAATGTCGCTACACTATTAAGCACTTCGAAATAATCTCCAAAACATCTTTCTGCATTATGTTCATGTACCTTTTCTCTCTCCAGCATCCACTTATTTTGAAGCAACTTCTTTTCTTTATGCAGCATTCGATTAGAATTAACCATATAGTAATCCAAATTGGTTATATTCTCGGCCTTTTCGCATAGTATAATTACTGTTGATGTAATAGCATCCGGAAAAATTTTTATTGTTTTATAATCATATATAGCTTTCAAATATGGCATTAAAACTTTTCTCAATTTCTCAGCAAATTTGTTAGTTGTAATGCTGTAGGGAACCAGATAAACCATTTGTCCATTATCTGCAAGTTTCTTTAAACTTGCCTCGATAAAAGCGTAACTGTAATCAAAGCGTCCTTCCTTACACGAAATAAAGTTATCTCTTAAAAATATTCTTTGTTCCTCCGGCAAATCATGATAGGTAATATATGGCGGATTCCCAATTATAAAATCATATATCTCCTCTTTACTTTTTAAAAAATCTTCATTCCTTATATTCCACCTGATTCCTTTAAGGCCAAATTTATATGCCACTCTATTTAATCGGTTTTTACATTTGCGGATACATTCACGATCTATCTCATATGCGCAAATATCCCGCCCTAACCCTTTTACTATCTCTTCATTCAAATAGTTATGATTTCGAGCATCTTGAATATACCTTTTTACAATTTCACATAGTATATTTCCTTCCCCGCAAGAATTCTCTAATACCCGTTTTCCATATAGATGATTATTATAGCCAATGTAGTCAAGCATATCTATGATATACTTTTTAGGCGTTTGTACTTGACAAT
>CAYURX010000037.1:0-18898 GCA_964447245.1 uncultured Coprococcus sp.
GAATATCCGGGCCAGATAAAAGTAAATGTAATCAGAGAGTCGAGAGTTATGGAATACGCACGGTAAGTGCAGTTCAGACACAGATACTGTTTATAGACTTTGATGGAGGACAATATAGAGGTAGAATAGATCGGAGACCGGTTTTTCTGCCTCTTTTTTTCGGCAGATATCGGAGATGTTATTGAGAGGGATAAGTCATGGTTAAAATTCATAATTTAATTGATAGATTTAACAGAGAATTGGAGATACTTGAAGTAAACGACGAAGGTATCATCTGTGTGCTGGATCAGAAAAGTGATAAAGGCAACCGGTGTGCCATCGCGCGTTATGATTTTGCGAGCGGTGCTTTGACAACACTTCTTGAGCTGGAGGGAACACGGTTATATGAGAGTTTTGGCACTTTTGGCGCTGTGAAGGATTATTTTTATGCCGTTACCATTGGCGGGGATTACAAGCTGCGGCTTCAGGAAATCGACAGGACATCCTGGAAAATACGGCGGACTTTTTATCTCGTGCCGGAGGGCGAGGTACTGAATCTGTATCCGGTAAATGAGGATTATCTGATCGTGACCGATGAAGTCATGGCCACCGATGAACTGCTTGAAAAATTTCAGGATGAAGATTACGAGGGCAAATATTATACGCTCACCTATCTGTATCATTTAAAGACAGGGGAGAAATGGTATTTGCAGCCGTCATTCGGTCATCTGGAAGTGGTGGATGTTCAGTCCTGTCCTTTGTCCCATGGCCGGCATCAGGTGATTTTCCAATTGCAGCAGAGCGATCGGGACGGTGAAGGGAAGGGGGAATTGCGGGCCATTTCTGACAGTGATCTGACGGCGGCCCTGGAAAAATCTCAGGAAATACCGTTTATTAAGATTGAAGACGCTGCGGATGGTCATACAATTAACCGGATGCTGTCCGATGCATTCATCTACCGGTACCGTGTCCATGACAATGAAAAAAATCAGGATACTGTCTATGTCCTGAAGCCGGAAGATGACAGCGTGGTAAGGGAATGCCGGGCCGTTATTGATCTGCCGGAGGATGGAGAGATCGTCTATGGTGTGGAGGATGCGTCAGTTTATCATGTGGTCACGGATGAAGACGGACGGGTGCGGGTCGATGATTTAATAAACGGCAAAGCGTTATTTGACTATGATTCGGCGTATGGTGATTTTACGGGAATCTGTACAAAAGATCTGGCTGTTACCAGCTTCTACCGGTCCCAGATGCAGAAAGGAGATATGGTTTTTAAGGAATGTGTGGCCCTTCACCGTTTCGATGACGGTTCGGTGGAGGTTTTTGATGGGCGCTGCAGGCAGCAGGGCAGCCATCTGATTTTATTGAGAAGTTTTCTATGTTTATAATACTTTTTATGATATAATGAAAGAGACGCATTTTTATTCGGAGATATTTAATTTGAAAGGAAGACAGATAAAATGAGTGAAGCATGTAATGAAACAAATTGCAGTTCATGTTCGGTGGAAGGATGTTCATCAAGAAAGGTTGATTTAAGGGAGCCGGCCAATCCATACAGTCATATTCAGCATGTGATTGGTGTTGTCAGCGGCAAGGGCGGCGTCGGCAAATCACTGGTGACATCTGAACTGGCAGTGAAGCTGCATCGCAAGGGGTACAAAGTTGGTATTTTAGACGCGGATATTACAGGCCCTTCCATTCCGAAGGTGTTTGGTATTCATGAGCAGGCTGTAGGCAGCGACGAAGGTATTTTCCCGGCTGTGACACCGGAAGGCATCAAGATCATTTCCATCAATCTGATGCTTGGCAGTGAGGAAGATCCGGTGGTCTGGAGAGGTCCTGTTATTGCCGGTGTTGTGAAACAGTTCTGGAATGAGGTTGTATGGGGCGATATTGATTATCTGCTTGTTGATATGCCTCCTGGCACAGGCGATGTACCGCTGACCGTTTTCCAGTCTTTGCCGGTGGACGGCGTGATTATCGTGACATCACCGCAGGAACTGGTGGAGATGATCGTGAAGAAAGCTTATAATATGGCGAAGATGATGAATATTCCGGTTCTTGGCCTTGTACAGAATATGAGTTATCTCATTTGCCCTGACTGCGGCAAGCTGCTTTATATTTACGGTGAGGGCAAGGGTGACCAGTTAGCGAAAGAGCTGGCTATTCCGTCTTTTGCCAGCCTGCCGATCGATCCGGCCATTGCCTCTTTGTGTGATGCCGGACGCATTGAAGATTTTGATCATCCATACCTTGACGCAATGGTTGATTATCTTGCATCTAAATAATGGCTGAATGGCTGAGTCGTTGAACAATTTATTTCGGAGGATTCATGTTTACAATAAGAGAATATGCCATGCCGGAGAATTTGGAGGAAGCATACAGGATTCTCAAATCGAGAAAGGGCAACCAGATTCTTGGAGGATGCGCATGGTTACGTTTGGGGAAGAAAAGAATTAATATTGCCATTGATCTGTCAAAGTGCGGCCTTGATTATATACGGGAGGATGCAGATCAGATCGAGATCGGCGCCATGACCTCTTACCGCAGTGTGGAGACAAGCGATATCCTGAAAAAGTATTTTAATGGCGTGATCGCGGATTCTGTTTCGTCTATTATCGGGACACAATTCAGAAATACAGTGACGGTGGGCGGTTCCGTCTATGGCCGCTTTGGATTTTCGGATTTTCTGACGCCTCTGCTGGCGTTAAATACATCGGTTGTTGTTTATAAAAAGGGCAGCATTCCGTTGGAGGAATATATGGCCATGCCTTACGAAAAAGAGATTATAGAAAAAATCATGATCGAGAAAGATGGCCGTCTGGCTTCGTATCAGATGTTTCGCAATTCCAGAGCGGACTTTCCGATTTTGAATCTGGCGGCCAGCAAAGCTGCAAATGGTGTTTACACAGTGACCGTGGGAGCCCGTGGGCCGAAGGCTGTCAAAGCCGTACGGACAGCGGCCTTTTTGACGGAGAACTTACCGGATGCACAGGGCGGCACAGAAGCCATCATCGAACAGGCCGGTCATATTCTGACGGAAGAAGTAGCCTTTACAGACAATATGCGGGCCAGTGCCGAATACAGAAAGCTTTTAAGCGGCGTATTGCTGAAAAAGGCTGTGACGGAGGTGGAAGCATGCTGATCCATATTTTTATTAATGACAGAAAGACCAAGATTCATTGTCAGCCGGATGCGATGCTGCTGGAGGTATTGCGTGATGCCGGATGTAAGAGTGTGAAATGCGGATGTGATACGACCAATTGCGGCCTGTGTACTGTCTGGCTGGATGGAACGCCGGTATTGTCCTGTTCCGTTCCGGCGGCCAGAGCCAATGAGCGTCATGTGACGACACTGGAGGGCGTGCAGGAGGAAGCGGAAAAGTTTGGGATGTTTCTGGTGGATGAAGGGGCCGACCAGTGCGGCTTCTGCAGTCCGGGATTTATTATGAATGTAATTGCCATGAAGAAGGAATTAAAGCATCCGACGGATGAGGAGATCTATCACTATCTGGAAGGCAATCTGTGCAGATGCACAGGTTATATGAGCCAGATGCGTGCGATTAAGAAGTATATGGAGGTGGAAGCATGAGATATGTCAGCCAGCCGGTTCAAAAAGTAGACGGTTTGCCGATCATTAAAGGAAAACCTCTTTATACCAACGACCTTGCGCCGAGTGACTGCCTGATCGTGCTTGCGCTGCGCAGTCCTTATGCCTATGCCCGTATCAAATCCATCGATACGTCCAAAGCGCTGCTGGTCAAAGGGGTAGAATGTGTATTAACCTACAAAGACGTACCGAAGGTGCGTTTCACAAATGCGGGACAGACTTATCCTGAATGTTCGGCCTATGACCGGCTGATCCTGGATGAGTATGTGCGTTATATCGGTGACGAAGTGGCCCTTGTGGCAGCAACCAATGAAAAGGCAGCCTTACAGGCGCTGAAAATGATCAAAGTTGAATATGAAGTGCTTAAGCCCCTTCTGGATTACAAAAAGGCTGTAGACAATCCGGTCATTGTCCATAATTATGATGATTATTTCACTCACTTTCCCGCTTTTCATGCGGATAACAAGCGAAATATCGTCGTTGACGGCGTGGAAGAACACGGCGATGTGGACGGGGAGTTTGCAAACTGCGAGGTGATCGCGGAGGGCGAGTATGAGGTCCAGGCCCAGGAGCAGAGTATGATGGAGACATTCCGTACATATACGTATCTGGATCATACGAATCGTCTGGTTGTTGTATCTTCGACCCAGGTGCCGTTCCATGTAAGACGTTCACTGGCACGGGCCCTGCAGATCCCTCAGTCCAGGATCCGTGTTGTAAAGCCGAGGATCGGCGGCGGTTTTGGCGCCAAGCAGACCATTGTTTCCGAATATTATCCGGCCATCGTCACATTGAAGACGGGCAAAGCGGCCAAGATGATTTACACGAGAAAGGAAACCTTCTCCTGCTCGAACAGCCGTCACCAGATGACGGTGAAGGCTCGTGTAGGCGCAGACCGGGAAGGCAATATCAAAGTGATCGAAGTGGATACATTGTCCAATCAGGGGGCCTATGGTGAACATGGCACGACAACCATCGGTCTGGTAGGCCACAAGTCGATTCCTCTCTACAATCAGGCAAAGGCCCACCGGTTTAAATACCGGGGTGTGTATACGAATATGATGCCGGCCGCCGCCTTCAGAGGCTACGGGGCAACGCAGGGGCTGTTTGCCCTTGAGTCGACGGTCAATAAACTGGCCCATATGCTGGATATGGATCCTGTCGAAATCCGTGAGAAGAATATGCTGCGCATGGGTGAGATCATGCCGGCCTACTATAATGAACCGGTCAACAGCAGCGCCCTTGACCGCTGTATTCAGCGGGGCCGGGATATGATCGGATGGGATGAAAAGTATCCTTGCCGTGAGATCAGTCCGACAAAGGTGCGGGCTGTCGGTATGGCCATTGCCATGCAGGGATCCGGTATTTCAGGCGTGGATACGGCCGGAGCGGAGATCAAATTAAATGATGATGGTTTCTATACATTAAAAATCGGCGCGACGGATATGGGTACGGGCTGTGATACGACCATGACCCAGATCGCTGCGGAAACGCTGCTGGCTGATATTGACCAGTTCATTGTGGCCGGGGTGGATACGGATATTTCTCCGTTTGACCCAGGTTCTTACGCATCCAGTACGACCTACGTGACGGGTATGGCCGTTTACAACGCAGCCTATGATCTGAAGAATAAAATTATCACAGCCGGGGCGAAAATGATGTATCCGGAACGTTTCCAGGACGAAACGGACAAGGTGAATCCAAAGAAATTCTATTTTGACGGCAATCGGGTCATGGAAGTTGCGACGGGCAAAAGTGTGTCGATTCATGATATTGCCGTGCATTGCGCAGGTTCCAGTGATGGCAATTATTTAAACGGCAGCGGATTCTATTCCAGTCCTATTTCCCCGCCGCCGCTGATGGCCGGATTTGCGGAGATCGAACTGGATAAGGAAACGGGCAAATATGATGTGGTGGATTATGTGGCGGTTGTGGACTGCGGAACGATCATCAACAGCAATCTTGTCCGTGTGCAGACGGAAGGCGGTATCTGTCAGGGGATTGGTCTGGCCATGTATGAGGATGTGCAGTATGACACAAAGGGACGGATGATGACGGATTCCTTCATGCAGTACAAGATCCCGAACCGCGCGGATGTGAAAAATATCCGTGTTGAGTTTGAATCCAGCTACGAACCAACAGGCCCTTATGGTGCGAAATCCATCGGTGAGATCGTTGTGAACACGCCTGCGCCGGCCATTGCCGATGCCATTTATAATGCCTGCGGTGTTCGATGTACGTCTCTGCCAATGACACCTGAGAAGGTCATGATGGGCATGATGAAGAATAAAATGGAACAGGGTCAATCATGAAGAATGATCTGATCAACATAAGGGCTGTATTTGACCCGCTGATCGGGCAGGGATGCCGGATATTTTCGGTGGCGGGTTCCGGCGGAAAAACTTCTTTGATCCGCTGGGCGGCTCTGGATTACGGGCGGCAGATGCGGGTCGGTGTGGCTGCTTCCACAAAGATGTATCTCCCCGACGATTCGTGGCGCATCGGTGATGAAATGCCGCAGCTCATAACGGCGGGACAGTCTTTTGCTGTTGATCAAAGAAAGGCATCCGTCTGTTTTTATGCGCAGGAGATACTGCCAAACGGCAAAATGGCAGGCATTGGGGAGAATTTGCTGCAGGAGGCCATTAAAAACAGTGATCTGTTGTTCATCGAGGCGGACGGCTCGGCGGGAAAATCCCTGAAGGGATGGCGCAGTGACGAGCCTGTCATCGTTCCGGCGACGGATGTCACTGTTGGTATTCTTCCGGTGCATTGTCTTGGTCAGAAAATTGAGGCGGACCAGGTACACCGGATGGAAGCATTTTCGGATATCACAGGGCTGACAGCGGGAGATGTGATGACGGTTGAGGCTTACCGCTGCCTGGTCATGCATCCGAAAGGATTGTTTGGTCATGCTGTCGGAAAACGGCTGCTTGTCTTAAACCGTGCCGGTAATGACAGAACCGGGCGTGGGGCCGAAGCATTGGCAAAGGCCTGCCGCTTCTATGTGGATCAGACAGTGACAGGGTGTTTATTGGATGAATAATATAACAGCAGTCGTCATGGCATCGGGATTTTCAAAAAGAATGGGCTGCAATAAGCTGCTGCTTGAAAATTGTGGTGTGCCTATGATCGCGCATACTTTTAATAGAATAAAGCCTTTTGAGTTTCGGGAGGTGCTGGTGGTGACGGCTTACGATGCGATCATGGCCATGGCCGGTTCCTATGGCTATCGAGTGATCCGCAATCCGGCGCCGGAAGCCGGACAGAGCCGGTCGGTTGTGCTTGGCGTAGCAGCCAGTCCTGATTCAGAAGGCTGGCTGTTTTTTAGCGGCGACATGCCCTGGCTTTTAGAAGATACGATCGGACGCCTTCTGGAACTGGCAGTTGTCGGACAGAATAAAATCATCGTCCCGCGTTATGGCGGACAGCCGGGACAGCCGGTTTATTTTCCGGCATCTTACCGCAGCGAACTGCTGTCTCTGTCAGGGGACAAAGGCGGGCGCCAGATCATGATGGCGCATCCCGGGCAGGTGCAGTATCTGGATGTCGCCGATCGCAGACAGGGGATGGATATTGATACACCGAAGGATTACGAATACTATCGAAAGGAGACAGCCCATGAATAAGAGAATTGTTGTCCGGGGCGGCGGTGATCTGGCCACAGGAACGATTGACTGTCTGCATCAGTGCGGCTATCAGGTGCTGGTGCTTGAGATAGAGAAGCCGACGGCCATCAGACGCAGCGTTGCTTTTTCTGAAGCCATGTATGAGGGGGAAGCCACTGTTGAAGGTGTAACGGCAAGGAAGATTGAAACTTTGGATGAAGCCAGAATCTGCTGGCAGCAGGGGATCGTTCCGGTCATCAAAGATGAGACGGCCGCATGCGTCCGTGAAATTGCGCCTTTTGCTTTCATTGACGCAGCCATTGCCAAGAGAAATCTGGGAACAACCATAGATATGGCGCCCCTTGTCATCGGACTTGGGCCGGGTTTTACGGCGGGCATTGATGTGGATGTCGTCATTGAAACGAAAAGGGGACATCGCCTTGGAAGGATCATCAGGGACGGCGCGGCCATTGCCAATACAGGGATTCCGGGGATGATCGGCGGCTATGGCAAAGAACGGGTCATGCACTCCGAAGCGGCAGGTTGTTTTCATGGGATTGCGGCCATCGGTGATATTGTCCACAGGGGACAGGTGATCGCCCGTATTGATGATAAGCCGGTTTGTGCAAGTCTGGACGGGGTTTTGAGGGGCATACTGAAGGATGGCCTGTGGGTACCTGAACACTTTAAAATCGCGGATATCGACCCGCGCTTATCAGAGAGAGAGAATTGTTTTACGATTTCTGACAAGGCAAGAACCATCGCCGGCGGCGTGCTGCAGGCGGTGTGTATGTATCAAAATAAGTTGGGGGAGTGAGAAAGATGAAGTGTATACCTGTGGAGGAAGCTGTTGGCTCCGTCTTATGTCATGATATTACACAAATACTTCCGGGAGAATTTAAGGGAAGACGTTTCAAAAAAGGGCATATCATAACCAAAGAAGATATTCCTGTCCTTTTGTCTCTCGGCAAAGATCGTATTTATGTGTGGGAGCAGAAGGAAGGCATGGTGCATGAAAATGATGCGGCTATTTTCCTGAAAGATATCACCATGGGCGATGGGCTGACTTACGGTGAGATCAAGGAAGGGAAAATTACGTTTAAAGCGGCTTATGATGGCTTGCTGAAAGTGGATGCCAATCGTCTCTTTCAGTTAAATATGGTCGGTGAGATTTCTTTTGCCAGTCTTCACAACAATGTTCCGGTGGTCAAAGGTCAGGACGTGGCCGGTACCCGCGTGATCCCGCTGGTCATTGATCAGAACAAACTGGATCTGGCAAAAGAGACGCTTGGCGGTCATAAGATCATTGAAGTGAAACCGATGCGTTCCATGCGGGTCGGTATTGTGACGACGGGAAATGAAGTTTACTATCACCGGATCGAAGATAAGTTCGGACCGATTTTAAAAAAGAAGATGACCCATTATCATTGTGAAGTGGCGGGACAGACTTTGGTGCCTGATGATAAGGAGAAGATTGAAGCCGCCATTAGAAACTGGCTGGATGAAGGTGTGGATATGGTCTTTTGTACGGGCGGCATGTCGGTCGATCCCGATGATCTGACACCGGCGGCCATCCGGGGTGTCGGGTGCGAGATCGTGACCTACGGAACGCCGGTGCTGCCGGGGGCCATGTTCCTTGTATCCTATGACAAAACAGGACGTCCGGTACTGGGGCTGCCAGGATGCGTCATGCATGCCGGAGTAACGGTCTTTGATCTTGTATTTCCGAGAATGCTGGCGGGAGAGCGGATCACCCGGGAAGATATTGCGGCTTTCGGCCATGGCGGCCTGTGCATGAATTGTGAGACCTGTACCTATCCAAATTGCCATTTCGGAAAAGTATAAACATTAGAAAAAGAGAACAGAAAAAAACAGGGGTCATTCCATGATGCGGTCGCAGACATCGCATCGGTAATGGCCCCTGTGCGGTTCATCAATTATGTCATGGCAGCGGACTACAGATCAGCCTCAGTGAATTCAATCAGTCCCCGTCCGAGCCGTGAGACTCTGGCAAGAGAACGGACTTCATAACCGTTCCTTTCAAGGCGGGCACGGCCTCTCTGGAAAGCTTTCTCAATGAGAATGCCGATACCGGCAACCTTCGCGTTCCCCATCTCCACAAGGCGTGTTGCACCGTTGGCGGCTTCGCCGTTGGCCAGAAAATCATCAATCACGAGAACGACATCATCCGGTTGGATATAATGTTTCGACAAAGTCAGTTCATAGCTGGTTCCCTTCGTAAAGGAAGTGATATTCATCTGATAAACGTCGCCGGTCAGTGTCTTGGAAGTCTGTTTCTTTAAGATGACCATAGGAACGCCCAGTTCCATAGCCGTGTAGACAGCAGGCGCAATGCCGGAACTCTCAATTGTAAATACCTTCGTGATGCCTTTATCCTTGTAACAGGCAGCAAATGTCTTACCGATTTCGCTCATTAAAACAGGATCGACCTGATGGTTAATGAAACCATCAACCTTAAGAACAGTTTCGCTGAGAGCTTCCCCCTCATTGCGTATCTTATCTTCTAATCGTTTCATTCTAACTACCTCACCTATTCAGCTTTTCGTTTATTATAGCACACATTGCTAATCAATTAAAGACAAATTATGAGTAAAAAATTTTAAATTCTGTGTTAATCGTTCACATATACATCATAAATCTCTGATATACTGAATATACGAAAAAACATTGAGAAGTATGTCTGTTGAACAGGCAGCAGAGGTGAGTAAAAAATGGAAAGTTTAAAGATTCTGGTTGTAGATGATGAGAGCAGAATGCGCAAGCTGGTCAGGGATTTCCTGTCGAAGAAAGGTTATGCGGTGATTGAGGCGGAAAACGGCGAGGAGGCCGTAGATAAGTTTTTTGAGATCAAAGATATTGCGTTGATCATTCTGGATGTCATGATGCCGAAAATGGATGGATGGCAGGTTTGCCGGGAGATCCGCCAGTATTCAAAAGTACCGATCATCATGCTGACGGCCAGAAGTGATGAGAAGGATGAACTGCAGGGATTTGATCTTGGCATTGATGAATATATTACGAAGCCTTTCAGCCCGAAGATCCTTGTGGCACGGGTGGAGGCGATTCTTCGCAGAAGCAATGTTCTAACGGCGGAGGACGTGATCGAGGCCGGTGGCATCACTCTGAATAAAGCGGCCCATGAAGTGACCATTGATGGGAAACCGGTGGAACTCAGCTACAAAGAGTTTGAATTGCTGTCTTATTTTCTTGCGAATCAGGGAGTGGCTCTGTCCCGTGAACGTATTTTGAACAATGTGTGGAATTATGATTATTATGGCGACGCGCGGACGATTGATACCCATGTGAAAAAGCTTCGCAGCAAATTGAAAGAGAAGGGCGATTATATTGTCACGATCTGGGGCATGGGTTACAAATTTGACGTCAATGGTAAATAAACGAAGGACTGCGTATGTTTTGGAAAAAAACGTTAAAGGTGAAATTGTCACTGATCCTGATCGGGCTGGTGCTGCTGATCTCGGCAATCTCCGTGATCCTCAGCAATGTTTTTCTGACCCGGTATTATACTTATGGCAAAAATCGATCGCTGATATCTGCTTTTGAAACGATCAATGAGATGTATACATCGGAATTGGAGAATCAAAGCAGCGCCAGCCCGGCCGTTACGGATCAGACGGGCGGCCTGCCTGTCAGCAGTATCTCGGATGAACTGTATATGAAGCTGGAGCGTCTCAGTCAGAACCGTAATCTGTCCATTATCATATACCGGGACATGAATCTGGCCATCTTTGATTATATGCTGAAAAGTACGACGAAATTGCTGCTGTATTCTTCCCTTGGTATGAATCAGGACAGCAAGGTGGAGAGCAGTAATATATACAGTGATTATGTGAATTCGAAAAATGATACGGTGGATAGCAGTATCATCGCGGATAAATATACAATCAAAAAAATTAACGTTAAACGACTGGGCGCCTCCTATATTTATCTGGACGGCCTGTTTGAAAACGGCGATCATATTCTGATCCGGGCGTCAGTGGAGGGCATCACGGAGAGTGTTGCCATGTCCAATCAGTTTTTCTTCTATATATCGCTGATTGCGGCGCTTATCGGTTTTGTGGTCATGTATTTTGTGTCCTACCGTTTCCTTGGGCCGATCACTGTTCTGACGAATATAGCCAGACGAATGTCCGAACTGGATTTTACAGCCAAATACGAGGTGGAAACGGAAGATGAGGTTGGCGTACTTGGTAATAGTATGAATGTTTTGTCTGAGACTTTGGAGGAAGCGCTGACGGAGCTGAAAGCGGCGAATGCGGAATTAAAAAAGGATCTGGAGAAGAAGGAACAGATCGATGCCATGCGCAAGGAGTTCCTTTCAAACGTTTCTCATGAATTGAAGACGCCTATTGCCCTGATTCAGGGCTATGCGGAAGGCCTGATGGATAATGTCACGGATGATGAAGAAAGCAGGGAATTTTACTGTGAAGTCATTGTGGATGAGGCCAGGAAGATGAACCAGATGGTCAAAAAACTGATGGCATTGAATCAGCTTGAGTTTGGCTATAATAATGTGATGATGGAACATTTTGATATTATTGACCTGATTCGGGCGGTTCTTGGAAAATCCGATATTCTTCTGAAACAGAAGCAGGTAAAACTTGTTTTTGAACATCAGGAACCGGTTTATGTGTGGAGCGATGCCTATATGGCGGAAGAAGTGTTCACCAATTATCTGACCAATGCGCTGAACCATGTGGATGGCGAACGAAAAATTGTCATCGGTATTGAGAAGCAGCCGGAGAAGGTGAGAATTACCGTTTTTAATACGGGCGAACCGATTCCTGAAGCTGACATTGATCATATATGGGACAAGTTCTACAAGGTGGATAAAGCCCGGACAAGAGAATACGGCGGAAGCGGCGTTGGCCTTTCGATTGTGAAGGCTTCCATGGAGCTGTTGGGACAGGACTATGGCGTCGTGAATTGTGAGGACGGCGTTATGTTCTGGTTTGAGCTGGATTGCCGCAATTTATAGCAAAATAAGAGGATGCAGTCTGATCGTGCATCCTCTTATCATGTTTTGATGTAGAATTCATATATGAATATGTAATCGTGTAATATTAAAAAAGTTTAATTTCCCCTGATACGGTGCCGTTGATCGTATAGTAGCAGGCATCCTCCTCAGGCTTTGCATAAATGTTTAACTCAGTGATATCCTTAATTTTGTTACCGTCTGCAACCCAAAGTTCTTTAATCTTCGCAATGATGGCCTTTTCTTCGGCCTGTCTGCCATAAGATTCTACGTAAAATGCTGTTTTCATAAATAGCCTCCTTACAATACCTTATGAAATCTACGAAACATACTCAATCATCATAGTATAAAATGTGGTGAATTGCAATCAGAAAAATTTGACATTTCAAATTTGTCAAAATATGTCTTATAAAATAGACAAAATAATTGAAAAGGACAGATAAAAAATAGGCGATAGTCAAGATGTTTGAATTTTATGATGTAAAATCGTTGGCTATTTTGTATGGTTTAAAATCGGATTCGCATAAAAATATGACAAAACAGGAGAAAAAATACTTGAGGGAGAAAATTGTTGGAAATGTCAGGATAAATTGATAAAATTCGTGATATTTTTTCAAAAGCTATGGTACGTTTGGCAGTGATGTGCTAAAATCGTAATAGTAATAACTGTCATATGATAACGTGAAAAAGCAGCGGCGGCTGAAGGCATTGCCAGGATCGCCGATAGATGGAGGTTTTTTATGATTGCAATCATTGACTATGACGCAGGTAACATGAAAAGCGTTGAGAAGGCTTTTCAATATCTGAATGAGGATGTCATCATTACAAGGGACAGAGAGACGATTTTGAATGCAGACCGGGTGGTACTGCCGGGGGTTGGCGCTTTTGGAGATGCCATGGCCCGGCTGAATCATTATGGCCTTGTGGATACGACTCTTGAAGCTGTCGGTCAGGGCAAGCCTTTTCTTGGCATTTGTCTTGGCCTGCAGTTGTTATTTGAGCGGAGCGAGGAGAGTCCGGGCGTTTCTGGGCTGGGCCTTTTAAAGGGTGAAATTGTCCGTATCCCGGACGCGGAAGGGCTTAAAATACCCCATATGGGCTGGAATTCCATTGATATTAAGGAGGGCAGCCGCCTGTTTAAGGGCATCAGCCGGCAGGCGTATATGTATTTTGTACATTCCTATTATTTGCGGGCAAAGCAGCCGGAGGATGTGGCGGCAACGACTTATTACAGTACGCTGATTCATGCGGCTGTTGAACATGAGAATATTTTTGCCTGCCAGTTCCATCCTGAAAAGAGCAGCGAAACAGGTCTGCGTATTCTGAAAAATTTTGCGAGTCTGTCATAGAGAAGGGAGGAGCCTATGTTTACAAAGAGAATTATTCCGTGTCTGGATGTGAATAACGGACGGGTCGTCAAAGGCGTGAATTTTGTGAATCTGCAGGACGCAGGCGATCCCGTCGCCATAGCGGCCGCTTACGATCAGGCGGGCGCCGATGAACTGGTTTTTCTGGATATTACAGCGTCAAGTGACGGCAGAAATACAGTGGTCGATCTGGTAAGAAAAGTTGCGGAGAAAGTGTTCATTCCATTTACAGTGGGCGGCGGTATCCGGACCGTGGAAGATTTCAGAGCCGTTTTGCGGGAGGGCGCGGACAAGGTGTCGGTGAATTCGGCAGCTATTGACCGCCCTGAGCTGATTTCAGAGGCTGCGAGAAAGTTCGGCAGTCAATGTGTGGTTGTAGCCATTGATGCCAGGAGACGGCCGCAGGGGGCGGGATGGACCATTTACAAGCATGGCGGACGTATCGACACAGGCATTGACGCGGTGGAATGGGCGAAAAAGGTGTGCCGCCTTGGGGCCGGTGAGATCCTGCTGACCAGCATGGACTGCGATGGTACAAAGGCCGGCTACGATATTGAACTGACCAGAACCATTGCCGAAGCCGTTTCTGTTCCGGTCATTGCTTCCGGCGGCGCCGGGGAAATGTCCCATTTTTATGACGCGCTGACGGCGGGAAAAGCGGATGCGGTGCTGGCGGCATCATTATTTCATTATAAAGAAATGGAAATACGGGATTTGAAAGAATATTTGCATCAGCGTTCGGTCAGTGTGCGTCTGCGGTAATTCTTTTTGCGCGGCAGGCCGGATGACAGTTCTGCGGTCAGCGAACGGCGCTGATCATAAGGCTGATAGAAAGAAAAGGGGGATTAGGAGTGGGAGCAATTGCAAATGACTGGCTGGAACCTCTAAAACCGGAGTTTGCCAAGCCATACTATGCCAGTCTGTATAAAAAGGTTTTGTCGGAGTATACGAATTACCGGATATTTCCGCCATCGGATCAGATATTCCATGCGTTTGAGGTGACGCCGCTGAAAGATGTGAAGGTGCTGATTCTGGGGCAGGATCCGTATCATGGCGAGGGACAGGCCCATGGCCTGTGTTTTTCAGTGCAGCCGAATGTGGAGATACCGCCGTCACTGGTGAATATTTATACGGAATTGCAGGATGATCTGGGATGTTACATACCGAACAATGGCTATCTGGAAAAATGGGCGAAGCAAGGCGTGATGCTTCTCAATACGGTGCTGACGGTGCGGGCCCATCAGGCTAATTCCCACCGGGGAATCGGCTGGGAGCAGTTTACGGATGCGGCCATCCGCATTCTGAATGAGCAGGACCGTCCGATCGTCTTCATTCTCTGGGGGCGTCCGGCCCAGCAGAAAAAGGCCATGCTGAATAATCCGAAGCATTTGATCCTGGAGGCGCCTCATCCAAGCCCTCTGTCGGCTTACAGGGGATTTTTCGGGAGCAAACCGTTCAGCCAGACCAACAAATTTCTGATGGCGCATGGCATCGAACCGATCGACTGGCAGATCGAGAATATTTGATAAAAACAGATCAAAACATTAGATCAAAACATAAACAGACCCGCAGGACTTTGCGTTCAGACAAAAGTTCTGCGGGCCTGTTATGTATAAAATTAATGATTTTCGATCTGTTTTTGCAGATTTTTATTGGCTGTGGCCAGCATCAGTTTAATTCGGTTGACCTGATTGACTTCACTGGCGCCCGGATCGTAGTCGATCGCCACAATGTTGGCTTCAGGGTGCTGATGACGCAGCTCTTTGATGACGCCTTTGCCGACGATATGGTTCGGCAGGCATCCGAACGGCTGGGTACATACGATGTTTGGCGCGCCGCTGTGGATCAGCTCCATCATTTCACCTGTTAAGAACCAGCCTTCACCGGTCTGATTGCCAAGAGAAACGATCGGCTCCGCATATTTTGCCAGATCACGGATATCAGCAGGCGGGTGAAAGCGTTTGCTGGCGGCCAGTTCTTCACGGGCCGTCTTGCGGATGAATTCGAGGAAGGAGATACCGAGATTGCTGAGTATCTGTCCCTTCTTTGATTTACCGAGCTTTTCATGCTTGAAGTTTGAATTGTAGAAACTGTACAGCAAAAAGTCCAGCAAATCCGGCATAACGGCTTCCGCGCCTTCTGACTCAAGCAGGTCTACCAGATAATTATTGGCGGAAGGCGAGAATTTTACAAGGATCTCTCCCACAATGCCGACTCTTGGCTTTTTGATCGTCTCATCCAGCGGCAGTGTGTCAAAATCACGGATGATGCCCTGCACATTGGCTTTAAAGCTGTTTTTATTTTTGCCGATCATGGCATCGACGCAGATATTTTTCCACTTTTCATGAAGCGCGTTGGCTGAACCCGGTACCTTCTCATACGGTCTGGTCGCATAAAGGACACGCATGAAAATATCGCCGTAAACAATGGCCTGCAGCGCGTTTTTCAGCATCGGCAGCGTGTAGGAGAAGCCAGGATTCTTTTCAATGCCCTGGGCGCTGATGGAAACCACAGGGATCTGTGACATGCCGGCGTTGCCCAAAGCCCTTCGGATAAAGCCCACATAATTCGTTGCGCGGCATCCGCCGCCTGTCTGGGTCATGGCGATGGCCACATGATTTAAGTCATATTTGCCAGAAAGCAGCGCTTTCATAATCTGGCCGACCACACAGATGGAAGGGTAGCAGGCATCATTATTGACATATTTCAGACCGGTATTGATGGCTTCCTTGTCGCAGTCCGGCAGCAGTTCACAGTTCAAACCGCTGTAGCGCAGCGCCGGGATCAGCAGGTCAAAATGGATCGGAGACATATTCGGCACCAGAATCGTGTAATTGTTCCTGCGCATTTCCTTTGTAAAGAGCTGACGGTTATGGGCGCTGGTCTCCATATGGCCGTGAATGCCATGCTGGTCACGCAGCCGGATGGCCGCAATCAATGAGCGGACACGGATACGGGCCGAACCGAGATTGCTGACCTCATCGATCTTCAGGCAGGTATAGAGCCGTCCGGAGCCATTTAAAATATCTTTGACCTGATCCGTTGTGACCGCATCCAGACCGCAGCCGAAGGAATTGAGCTGAATCAGTTCCAGATCCTCGGATTGTTTGACAAATTCCGTGGCACAGTACAGTCTGGAATGGTACATCCACTGGTCGGAGACGATCAGCGGCCGGTCCGGTTTGGCCAGGTGGGAAACGGAATCCTCCGTCAGCACGGCAAAACCGTAGGATGTGATCAGTTCAGGGATCCCGTGGTTGATTTCTTTATCTATATGATAAGGACGTCCGGCAAGGACGATCCCTTTCATGTTGTGCTGTTTCATATAAGCGAGGGTCATCTCGCCTTTGCGCTGCATGGCCCGGTGGACGATCTCAAGCTCTTTCCATCCTTTTTGAACGGCGATCTTGATGGCTCTCGGGTCAATCGAAAATCTGTCAGCAAATTCCTCCACAAGCCGTTCCTCCAGATGCCGTTCGCTCTCAAAGGTCATGAAAGGATTCATAAACAACAGGGACGGATCGTTGATCTCCTCCACATTATTCTTGATATTTTCCGCATAGGAAGTAACGATCGGGCAGTTGTAATTGTTGGTGGCCCCTTCCGTTTCACGCCGCTCATACGGAATACAAGGATAGAAAATAAAATGGATCCCCTGTTTGATGAGCCACATGATATGGCCGTGTACAAGCTTGGCCGGATAGCAGACGGATTCGCTTGGGATGGATTCGATCCCGAGGTCATAAATATCATGGGAAGATTCCGGTGAAAGAATGACCCTGAATCCCAGTTCTGTAAAAAATGTATGCCAGAACGGATAGTTCTCGTACATATTCAGTACACGCGGGATACCGACCACGCCCCTTGGAGCGGCGTCTTCGGCCAGCGGCGCGTAGGAGAAGATCCGTTTGTGCTTGTAAGCAAAAAGGTTCGGCACACTGTCATCGGCTTTGGCACGGCCAAGACCGACTTCACAGCGGTTGCCGGAGATGTAGCGCCGGTTGCCGGAGAACTTGTTGATGGTCAGACGGCAATGGTTGGTACATCCCTTGCAGCGGCTCATGCTGGTGCTGTATTCAAGATTGATAATATCATCCAGGGACAGCATGGTGGTCGCCTCGCCTGTATAACGGTCACGGGCAATGAGGGCGGCGCCGAAGGCACCCATGATACCCGCAATATTCGGACGCACAGCCTTGCATCCGGAAATCAGCTCAAAGCTTCGCAGAACGGCATCGTTGTAGAAGGTACCGCCCTGAACAACAACTTTATGGCCCAGGTCTTTTGGATCTGTCAGTTTGATGACCTTGAGCAGCGCGTTTTTGATGACGGAATAGGCCAGACCAGCGGAAATATCGCCGACTTCCGCGCCTTCCTTCTGCGCCTGCTTCACATTGGAATTCATGAAAACCGTACATCTGGAGCCAAGATCGATCGGATGTCTGGCAAAAATGGCGATTTTTGCAAAGTCTTCAATCGAATAATTCAGCGACCGGGCAAATGTTTCAATGAAAGAGCCGCAGCCGGAGGAGCATGCCTCATTCAGCAGCACATTGTCAACGGTCTGATTCTTGATCTTAATACATTTCATATCCTGACCGCCGATATCGAGGATGCAGTCCACATCCGGTTCAAAGAAAGCGGCGGCATAGTAATGAGCCACTGTCTCGACTTCGCCTTCATCCAGCATCAGGGCGGATTTTAAGAGCGCTTCGCCGTAACCGGTGGAACAGGAGCGGACAATATGGGCTTTTTCCGGCAGGATCGCTTTGATCTCCGTAATGGCACGGATCGCTGTCTTTAACGGGCTGCCGTTGTTGTTGCTGTAGAATGAATAGAGCAGCGTACCGTCCTGGCCCACAACGGCCACCTTTGTAGTTGTTGATCCGGCATCAATGCCAAGGAAGCAATTGCCCTCATAATCGGCCAGACTGCCTTCTGTAACCGTATGGACACCATGCCATTTTCTGAAGGCGTCATATTCCGCCTGATCTTTAAAAAGCGGTTCCATACGCGCAGTTTCCGCCTGGATCTTGATGTCGGAAGACAGCAGCTTGATCAGTTCATCCGCTGATACAGTGACGTCTTCTTTGTAATTCATGGCAGCGCCCATGGCGGCAAACAAATGGGAATTATCCGGGGCAATGACTTTGTTATCGGTCAGAGCCAGAGTACGGATAAATGCGGCCTTCAATTCGGAAAGGAAATGAAGCGGCCCGCCAAGAAATGCCACATGGCCGCGAATCGGCTTGCCGCAGGCAAGACCGCTGATGGTCTGATTGACAACAGCCTGGAAAATGGAGGCGGACAAATCTTCT
>CAYURX010000038.1:0-18475 GCA_964447245.1 uncultured Coprococcus sp.
TTTGTTACCCTGAATCCATATATGGGCGCCGATAGTGTGAATCCATTTATTAAGACGGCAAAAAATGTCAAAAAGGGTGCGTTCATTCTGGTGAAAACTTCCAATCCGTCCAGCGGTGATTTTCAGGACCGTCTGATCGACGGACGGCCATTATACGAATGGGTGGCTGAAAAAGTGAATGAGTGGGGCAGCGATTATGTTGGTGCGTGCGGTTACAGCTACATCGGTGCCGTTGTCGGCGCAACTTATCCTGAACAGGCAGCCATCACAAGAAAGCTGATGCCGAAGGCCTATATTCTGGTGCCGGGCTATGGCGCGCAGGGCGCAACGGCCAAAGATCTGATTCCGAATTTCAACGAAGATGGTCTTGGCGCCATTGTCAATTCTTCAAGAGGCATTATTGCGGCTTACAAACAGGACAAATACGCTAAATTTGGACCTGAGCATTTTGCGGATGCCGCAAGAGAAGCAGTCATTGACATGCAGAAAGATATTGCGTCTGTATTATAGAGGTGAAGTGCAAATGAGTGTGAAGAAGATAAAGGCAGTTGTTGTTTCTCAGGAGCAGCTTGCCTCGGATATTTTCAGTATGTGGCTGGCGGTGGGCGATATGGCCGCGGAGGCGAAGCCGGGACAATTCCTATCAGTTTATTCTTCCGATGACAGTAAATTGCTGCCAAGGCCGATCAGTATTTGTGAAATAGATCAGGAGAATGGCCGTCTGCGTATCGTTTACCGTGTCGTTGGTTACGGGACGAAGGAGTTTTCAGGCTGCAGGGCCGGAGACAGCCTTGAAGTAATGGGACCTCTCGGGAACGGTTATACTCTGAAGAAAGGACGGGCTATTCTTGTGGCCGGCGGCATTGGTGTTCCGCCGATGCTGGAACTGGCCAAACAGCTTGACTGTGAGAAGACCATCGTACTTGGATACAGGGACGCGCTTTTTCTGAATAAAGAATTTGAAGCCTATGGCAGAGTTGTGATCGCTACAGAAGACGGAAGCTGCGGGACAAAGGGCAATGTGCTGGATGCCATCCAGGCGGAAGGCATTAAAGGAGAAGTGATTTATAGCTGCGGTCCGATGCCGATGCTGCGTGCTTTAAAGGCTTATGCTGCAGAGCATCAGATCGAGGCATGGATTTCTCTGGAAGAAAAGATGGCCTGCGGTATCGGCGCGTGTCTGGCCTGCATCTGTCGATCCAAAGAAGTGGACCATCATACAAATGTCCATAATAAGCGCATTTGCAAAGATGGACCGGTGTTCAATGCCAGGGAGGTGGAATTATAATGAATACAAAAGTCAGCCTTGCGGGTGTTGAATTAAAAAATCCGGTGATGGTTGCGTCGGGAACTTTTGGTTCCGGTGCGGAATACAGTGAATTTGTGGATTTAAACCGTTTGGGGGCCGTTGTGACAAAGGGTGTGGCCAATGTGCCGTGGCCGGGTAATCCGGCGCCGCGGATCGCAGAGACGGCCAGCGGTATGCTCAATGCCATCGGCTTGCAGAATCCGGGTATTGACCTTTTTACAAAGCGGGATCTGCCGTTTCTGGCCGGGTATGATACAAAGGTGATCGTGAATGTCTGCGGGCATTCAACGGAGGAATATCTTGAAGTTGTGGAAAGATTGGCGGATGAGCCGACGGTTGATATGCTGGAAATCAATATTTCCTGCCCGAACGTCAGGGAGGGCGGCATTGCCTTTGGTCAGGATCCGAAAGCAGTCGAAGCCATTACAAAGGCTGTTAAAGCCAAGGCCAGACAGCCGATTATTATGAAACTGAGTCCGAATGTGACGGATATTACAGTGATGGCCAGGGCCGCGGAGGCCGGCGGCGCCGACTGTCTGTCACTGATCAATACATTGACGGGCATGAAAATTGATATTGAAAAGCAGAACTTTGCCATTGCCAATAAGACGGGCGGATTGTCCGGCCCGGCGGTGAAGCCGGTGGCTGTCCGTATGGTCTATCAGGTGGCCAACGCAGTGAAGATACCGATTATCGGTATGGGCGGTATCTGCAGCGCTGCGGATGCCATGGAATTTATTCTGGCGGGAGCGACAGCCGTATCCATTGGTACAGCCAATTTTACGAATCCGTATACGACGATCGAGGTCATTGACGGTATCGAAGATTACATGCGGAGGCATCATGTGGAGGACATCCATTCATTGATCGGCCTTGTAAAGTAGGCAGCGGATTGGGTGATTATAGTGACGAGCAGGGATTAGGGTGAAAGTAAAAGTTAAGGATATAGCCGCTTTGGCTGGCGTTTCGGCGACAACAGTGTCATTGGTCTTAAATAATAAGCCATGCAGGGTTGCGGAGGAAACGAGAGAGCGTATTTTGCGTATTGAAAAGGAACTCTCATATCAACAGGATAATTTCGGCTTTTTTCAGGAATTTAAGAAGGTGCGCTGTGTCGGCCTGATCGTTCCTGAGATAGAGAACCCGTATTTTACCTGGATGGCCATTGAGATTTCAAAATGTTTTATGCGGGAGAATTATACAGTATTTCAATGTAATATTGATCAGAGCTTTGAATCATTCAGAAATGCTGTGGAATGTCTGATCGGGAAAAATGTGGATGGCGTTATTGTCATCCCGCCGGAGCAGATTGATAAAGAGGGGATCACATTGGTCAAATTCCTTCAAAAAAGCCAGATTCCAATGATTTTGCTGGATCGGGCGGTCTATTCGGTCTTCTGTGACTTTGTGTCGACAGACAACAAATATGGCGGCAGGATAGCCACAGAATATCTGATTGGCAAGGGACACAAGAGGATTGGAATTCTGCTTGGCGGCGAGAGTTCATATACTTCCCGAAAGCGCCTGGAGGGATATAAAGAGGCTCTGGCGCGACACAGGATCCCGTTTGATGATAAGCTGGTGTTTCATGGTAAATATGATATGGATTCAGGCATACAGGGGGCGGAAATACTTTTTGAACAGGGCATACGCGCTTATTTTGCATTGAATGACAGAATCGCGCAGGGGGTTTATTTGTTCGCTGAAAAGCATCATTTAAGGGCAGGAAAAGATATTTCTGTCATAGGTTATGATAATACGGCTGTTTGTGGGAACATGGAGCCGGGATTAACCAGTATTGAGCAGAATGTGCATGAGATGGCTGAAAAGGTAATGGAAATTCTGCTGCAAAAAATATGCAGTCAGGAAGCTCAGCCAATCGGTAATTACTATTTTACGCCAATGTTAATTGAACGGGATTCTGTCTGTGATCTTTTAAAGTCATATTCTGAAAACGGAACTTCATAAAATTATTGATATGTGTTGTCATTTTACAAATGTTCAAAATAGAAATAAAACGCTATTTTGAACATTTTTTTAAAAGGACATATTGTGCGATTGATAATTATATGATAAAATTAGTAAAATTAATTTATCAAATATTTATCAAGAGCGTTAAAACATTTCAAAAAGGAGTCAGGAAGATGAAGCAGAAGAAGATTATTTTGGATTGCGATCCGGGAATGGATGATTCCATGGCAATCGTAATGGCAGTGAAATCGCCGACTTTGGATGTTAAAGCCATAACAACTGTGAATGGCAATTATCCGGTGGACATCACGGCAAAAAATGCACTGAAGGTACTGGAAATGTTGGGACACACAGAAATTCCGGTTGCGAGAGGTATGGCTGAACCCATGTTCCGTGAATCACCGAAGGACCCGTTTACCCATGGAAAAGACGGGCAGGCGGAGAATGATCTTCCGGAACCGGTCACACAGCTCAGTCAGAAACATGCCGTTGACATGATCATTGATCTGGTCAATGAATATCCGGGTGAAATATACATCATTGCCACAGGCCCTATGAGTAATATTGGTATGGCCATGAAGAAAGCGCCGGAAATAAAGGACAGAATTGCGGGCATTTATGCCATTTCCGGTATGTTTGGTTTGAATCAATACGCCTTTGCGAATGCAACAGGTGATACGCCTCAGAGTGAGTGGAATGTTTTTGTTGATCCGGAGGCGGCGTCCATTGTCTATCGCTCAAAAGTGAATCTTGTGGCATTAGGATTGGATGTGGCGACCCATTTTGATGTGAATCTGACACAGAAAGAGATCGAACAGTTAAAAAACAGTGAGCGAAAGGAAGCAAAGTTTCTTTATCAGGCCATTCAATTTGTGAATGGGCGCGGTTTTGAAGCCTACTGCACGGTCATTGATTGTATGGCTGTCGGCTATGCCATTGATGAATCACTTGTGGAAACTTTTGAAGGAAGGGTTGGTATTGAAACAAAGGATGGGCTGACCCTGGGCAATACGGTGGTGGATTACAGACATCATCATGTATGGAAGAATTTGCCGGTCGTCCAAATTGGCAGAAAAGCGGATTACAGACGTTTTCTTTCCATGCTGATGGAACTGGTACTGGCGTAAGGAGGTGCAGTTATGTTTAAAAAAGAAAAAATTTATATTGCCGGACCGGAGTGCTTTTATACAGGCGGGACTGAAATGCTTGCTTCCATGCGTAAGCGCGCGGAATCGCTTGGTTTTGGCGTGACCCTTCCAAATGATCATCCCCTGGATATGAGCAGTGATGATCTTCGAGACCATGCCATGAGTATTTTTAAAGATCTGGAGAATATTATGCTGGATACAACGGTGATTATTGCCGATCTGGAAGCTTACAGAGGTTCTGAAGCGGACAGCGGCACGATTTTTGAGATCGGTATGGCCTATGCAAAAGGGGCACGATGTTATGGCTATACAAGGGATAAACGGCCTTTGGCCTGCAAAGACCAGAAATATTATATCAGAGTCTATGATGAACATGGCAAAAAGCCGCCTTATATGGAACTGCCTTTTTCACCGGGTATCATTGGCTCTACAAAGATCGTAGAAGGAGATTTTGATGATTGTCTCCGGATGCTGATGACGGATATTGAGGAGGAATATAAGCTGGCGGGAAGAAGAAGCATCAAAATCGACTATTCGAAGCGGGGCCTTGACTGGGATTATGAAAGACCGGCTGTTTATTTATCGGGACCGGAACGGTATGAGGAGGATGCGGAACAGATTTATGAGGAGATGAAAGCCATATGCAAAAAATATGGCCTTACGGCCTATTCGCCGCTTGATATGGTGAGAGGTATCAGCCGGATGGATGTGGCAAACCCTTATACAAGAGCCGCAAATATGCTCGATCACTGGCAGCAGCATGTGAGAAATTGTGATGCTATTATTGCGAATCTGAATAATTACCGCGGTTATGAATGCAGCAATGATGTGGGATTTGAATGCGGCATGGCCTTTCAGTTGGGTAAAAAGATGTATGGATATATGGATAACACGAGTCTGATGATTGAGCGGGTGCCGCATTTGGGCGCTGACTGCGGTTACCGGGATATGACCGGGTCTAATGTGGAAAATTTTGATTATCCGCTAAATTTAATGTTTTCATGTTCCATGCATATCTTTGAAGGAAAATTTGAGGAGATGATTGCAAAGGTTGCCGAAGACATAAAAAAGAAATAGGATTGGAGGGCATATGAGGACAGCGAACCAATTAAAAAATCAGATTCGCGCTGCGTCAGGGGCAAAAAAACCGGAACTTGTGTTAAAAAATGCCCATATCGTCAATGTGTTTACTGAAACTATCGAAGAAGCGGATGTGGCGGTGGAGGGTGGATACATTGTCGGTGTGGGACATTATGAGGGTATTCATGAGGTGGATTTAAATGGCCGGTATCTGTGTCCGGGGTTTATTGACGGTCATATTCATCTTGAAAGCGCCATGGTATCTCCTTATGAGTTCCAGAGACTGGTCGTTCCCCACGGTACAACAACAGTGGTGACGGATCCCCATGAAATTGCCAATGTCGCGGGCATACAGGGCATTGAATATATGCTTGAGAGTACGGAAGGACTGGATTTGACGGTTTATTTTATGTTGCCGTCCTGCGTGCCGGCGACGGCACTGGATGAATCCGGTGCAAAATTGTTGGCCGATGATCTGGCACCGTTACTGCAAAATGACAGAGTTCTGGGACTGGCGGAAATGATGGATGCTGTCGGTGTGGTTTTATGTGACGATAGATGTATTGATAAGATAGAAGCTGTGTTTCAGAAAAACGGTATGATTGACGGTCATGCGCCGATGCTTTCCGGAAGAAATCTGAATGCCTATATTGCGGCAGGGGTGCAGACCGACCATGAGTGTTCGAATATTGAAGAAGCAAAGGAAAAAATAGCCAGAGGTCAGTGGGTAATGATACGCGAAGGTACAGCGGCTAAAAATCTGGACAGTCTGTTGCCTTTATTTGAAGCGCCTTACTATCAGAGAGCGCTTCTGGTGACGGATGACAAACATCCGGGAGATCTGCTGCGAGGAGGCCATATTGACGCCATTATCCGCAAGGCCGTGAAGGCGGGAGCCGATCCTGTCCGCGCCATCAGGATGGGGACCTGGCATGCGGCGCAGTGCTTTCAACTGAGAGAAACAGGAGCAGTGGCGCCGGGATATAAAGCGGATTTGGTTGTTTTTGATGATTTGTCGGCAATGAACATACTGTCTGTCTATAAAGACGGACGGCTGGTAGCCGGAGACAATTGCTATTATGGCAGCGTAACAGACAGGCCGGGGAGTGCCATCGAGTATGACAGGGTTTTTCATTCGTTTCATATGCGCAGACTCACTGTGGATGACCTTATGCTGGAGCCGGCGGGGGAGCATCAACGGGTAATCGATCTTATGGCGCATGAAATTATGACCCGCGAGCGTATTGCAAAATGGCAGAATAATCCGGGATATGCGCCGGGAGTGGATATCCGGCGTGATATTATCAAATTGGCCGTTTGCGAACGGCACAGGGGAACAGGGCATATCGGGCTTGGATTTCTTGGCCATTATGGGCTGAAGCGCGGCGCGGTAGCCACAAGTATCGGTCATGATTCTCATAATCTGCTGATTGCAGGTGTCAATGACGGCGATATGGTGCTGGCTGGCAATAAAGTGCTGGAGAATGAAGGCGGGCTGGCAATTGCTGTAGATGGGAGGGTCGTTGCCGATCTGCCCCTTGTGATCGGCGGCCTGATGGCGGATGGTTCTGCTGAAGAAGTTGACAAAAAGCTGGAACATATGAAGGAGATACTAAAAAGTCTTGGTGTGCCGGAAGATATTGACGGATTGATGACTTTGGGATTTGTAAGCCTTCCGGTCATCCCGAAATTGCGGTTAAATACCTGTGGACTGATTGATGTTGAGCAGCAGAAATGCGTGCCTGTTTCGTTTTAACCGTGGCAGGCATAAGGATCAATGACAGGGGAAGATATGTTGACAGTAGTTCCTGGATCTGTAGAAAAGGTGTTAATTGACAATTTCTTCGATTTAGTTCATAATAAAATTGACAAAGAAATCGGGGGTATTTGTTTTGAACAGTAAAACAATCACAGGAAGCAGGGAGGATTTGCTGGATCGTTCATCACCATTGCCTGCGTACCAGCAGATCGCCAATGATCTGATACAGAGAATCATACAGAAAGAATGGCAAATGGAAGATAAATTGCCTTCGGAGACAGAACTGGCCGCGGAATATGGCGTCAGCAGAGTGACCCTTCGGCAGGCATTGTCGAATCTGGAGAAAGATCAGATTATAGAGAAGTTTCAGGGGAAAGGTGCTTATGTGAAGAATAATCCAAGACAATTGGTGAATGATCTGGTATTCCCTTCACTGGATGTAACAGGCAGCTATGTGAATCCGATCCGGTCGAAAGTCTTATCTATCTCAGGAACATTGCCGCCTAATCATTTTGTTCAGGAGGGACTGAAAGTCGGCACGGAAGAACAACTGACTTATGTTGAGCGGATATTTTATTATCAGAACCGGCCTGCAGGAGTCAATCATATTTGGTTTAAGGAAAGCGATGTGCCGGGATTTGCCGAAGATAAGCTGATGGACGGCAGCGTATCAAAGACCTTGAAATTTTTGTATCATTATGAGATTACAGAGATAGAGAATTATATTGAAGCGGTGAGACTGGATGCGGTGACGGCCGGACTTCTGAACACCGTCTATGATGCTCTGGGTCTGAAAATAGATTCGCAGTATGTATTGGCGGATGAACGTCCGGTAGAGTATTCCAGTACCATATGGTTAGGAGAATTTACTCGTTTTCATTATAAGGTCTGTAAATAATCAAATAGAACACAGCTTGATGCTGCTGTACACAAGACACAGATGGATGTGCTTTTGTATAGCAGCATTTTTGCGTTTGCAGAAATTGATGTGGCATACTGTTTGATTGTAAAAAATTGATAAAATTTAAGTGTTAATCATGTGAAATTCGGTGAAAATGTAATAATAATATTGACAAGAATATCAACTTGTATTAATATATAGACAACAATACAAAAGGAATGATTGAAGAAAGGAGGAGAGTAAATGAAGGATATTAAACTGGTTATTTGCGATATTGATGATACGCTGGCTCACAAAGAAGAAGATCTGGCGGACAGTACAATAGAGATGATCCGGAAACTGCGGGAAATGCAGATCGGTTTTACCATGGCTACAGGGCGTATGCCGTATCGGGCCATGAAATTTATCAGGGAAACCGGGCTTACGCTGCCGATGATTGCCAATAATGGAAGTATCCTGTATGATCGGGGAGATTTCCTGTTCTGCAAGAAAGTATATGCAGGCCAGTTTAAAAATATTTTTCGGGAATATATGATGAAAAATCCTGAATTTACTGTGATCTTCAGTTATAGCGGATGTGAACGGCCTGTGAAACGCACCAATTGGATCAGGCAGCGGCTCCATAAGTATCCGGGATATGATGACACAATGGGAGATACGGATCAGGTCTGGGAGCAGGAGGTGCATAAAGTCTATATCCTTGATGATGCCCGTACCGGGATCATTGGAGAGATCGCAGCGCGTCTGCGGCAGCTTAAGGGGGATTTCACGTTCTTTCAATATGGGCAATATTCGATGGAAATTGTCGGTGGAGGATGTACGAAGGCGTCCGGATTAAAAAGGCTTCTCGATTATATGCATCTTGCGCCGGAGCAGGTGATGGCCATCGGTGATCATTCAAATGATATGGAAGTGATTCGGATGGCCGGACTGGGAGTTGCTGTTGCCAATGCACAGGAAGAACTCAAACAGATCGCTGATTATGTGTCAGCCTCCGAGCGGGCAGCGGGCGTGGAAGAAGCAGTTAGAAAATTTATATTTGAAAGCGGGGTGGAGAAGGATGCGCCATGCGGTAAAGAGTAAGAAGAAGAAAACATTTTTTCAGCACATTGAACCGGTTCTTTATCTGGCGCCGGCATTCCTTGTTCTGGGGATATTCGTGTATTATCCGTTTTTTAAGACCATAGGAGATTCATTTTTTACATTGAATTCCATGGGAGTCAGGAGGGAGATCGTTGGCATCAAAAATTACATCACAGTTTTGAATGATTCAAAATTCATACAATCAATTTTGAATACCATTAAATTTGTCATTTTTACGGTGCCTTTTTCAGTAGGATTATCGTTTGTTCTTGCGATGATTGCTTCGAGAAAGAGAAGATTGTCGCCAATTTATGAAACGCTTTTCTCCTTGCCAATGGCAATGTCGGCTTCTGTTTCAGCCATGATATTTGAGCTGATGTTCAGTCCGACCCTTGGCATTATCAACAGTTTGCTGGGCCTGAATATTAAATGGCTGTCTGATAAGAATGTGGCGTTGTGGGTATTGATCATTATTCAGGTTTGGATGAATCTGGGTTATAACTTTTTGTTCATACTGTCAGCCATCCGGGGAGTATCAGAGGAATTGCTGGAATCCTGCGATATTGAAGGCGCCAATGCTTTCCAGAAAGCGATCCACATTGTTGTGCCGATGGTGTCTCCGACACTTTTCTTCCTGCTGTGTAATTCTCTGGCCAAGATGCTGATGACATCAAACCTGACGCTGATTCTGACACAGGGCGGACCATCGGGAAGTACGGAGACGATGATTTCCTATATGTACAAGCAAATGACGGAAAATGCAAATTATAATAAGGCTTATGCTTCGGCGGTGATCGCTTTTTGCATTACCCTTGTTGCAACGGTCATTACTTTCATCTATGAGAAGAAAGGAGTAAATTATGACACCTAATCGTTTAAAAAGGAAAAAGCAGGTGACAGAGATCGTCTATCAGACATTGTATTTATTCCTTGGCCTTACCATTGCATTTCCGGTAATTTATGCCTTTTTTATTTCGTTTATGGAGCCGGCACAGGTTTTGTCCGGGGGTGTCAATCTGATCCCAAAGCACTGGACATTGTCGAATTATAAGACAGCGTTGACAAGTGCGCCGATTTTGCGTTTTATGCTGAACTCTCTGATACTTTCATTGTCTACCAGTATCGTCAGGGTCATTGTATCTTCTATGGCGGCCTTTGCCTTTGCGTTTCTTGAGTTTCCATTGAAGAATGTGTTTTTTATGGTGATGCTTGCCACGATTATGATTCCGGCGGATATTGTCATGGTCGCCAATTATAGAACGGTTGCCAATCTGGGGTGGATCAATACGTATCTCGGTATGATGGTTGTTTTCTTTGTATCGGCCATGAATATTTTTCAGCTCCGTCAAAGTTTCATGACATTTTCCATGTCACTGAAAGAAGCGGCGCATATTGACGGATGTTCTAATTTCAATTTTTTTGTCAGAATTTTACTGCCAACCAATTTTTCAACGATTCTGACTGTATTTATTACGGCATTCATAGGTACATGGAATACATATCTGTGGCCGCTGCTTGTTACAAACAAGACTGAAATGCGTACTGTACAGGTTGGTATCACGATGCTGAATTTCTCAGAGGGCACTGTCTATGGCCCGATTATGGCAGCATCTATGATTGTATTAATCCCGTCACTTTTCCTGTTCCTGACATTCCAGAAGAAGATTGTCACAGGTATGATGGCAGGCGGTGTTAAGGGTTAATAAATATGGGGAATATTCCCACACTAAAAGAAAAGGAGAACTGCAATGAAGAAAATGATGAAAAAAGCACTCAGCCTTGGTGTGGCTGCAGCAATGATGGTTGGTCTTTTGGCCGGCTGCGGAAACGGTTCAGGAACAACGGAAACGACAGCGCCAACAGAAGCACCTGCAGCAGAAGCAGAGGAAACTGCCGGTGAAGCAGCAGAAAGCGAAAGCGCCGCCAATGGCAATGTTACCATTGATGTATGGCATTCCATGGAAGGCACAAACGGTGAAGCCTTTGAAGCCATGGTCAGCAACTTCAATGAGACAGTGGGGAACGAACTTGGCATTACAGCTAACAGTGTCTTCCAGGGAAGTGACTGTGCCAGTAAGTTGAAAACGCTGATCCAGGCGGAGGATATTGCCAATATGCCGGATGTATGTCTGTTATATGGTGCGTCACTGCCGGTTGTCGGTGAGTATGACGGCGCAGTTGCTGTTGAAGATATGTATGGACAGGGCAGCCTGGAACTGGCTAAGGAAGATGTTAATCCTTGCGCGATTGAGACTTTCAGCTATCAGGGAAAACAGATTTGTATGCCGTTCAACAGCTCTACAATTCTGCTCTACTACAACAAAGACGCTTTTACAGAGGTGGGCCTTGATCCTGAAAATCCGCCTGCAACATGGGCAGAGGTCATTGACGCATGCGAGAAGCTGACAGTTAAGGATGACAGTGGAAATGTGACAAGATATGGTTTTAACTGTGTACTTGACAGATATGTCATGGTAAATCTTGTTGGTCATCAGGGCGAAGGCACCTATTTTGCGGATAACGAATCAGGCCGTGCAGGTCTTATTACAGAGGTAACATGTGCCGATGAAGCTTTAAAGGTATTTGATGTATGGGAGAAACTGATGGCAACAGGCGGTTTCAAGTATACTTATGATAACCAGAATGAAGAATTTGCAACGGGCGCCAATGCCATGACACTGATGTCTTCCGCCCGTATTGGCTCTGTGACAAATCTTGCTTCTGAAAATGGTGTTGACTGGGGCGTTACTTATCTGCCGGATATCAACGAAGGGGATAACGGCGGCGCATGTATTGGCGGTGCTTCCCTTGCCATGTTCAATAACGGTGATGACGCAAAAGAAGCAGCAGCATGGGAATTCATTAAATATGCGGCTTCCGCTGAGACGCAGTCCACATGGAGTCAGGCTACCGGTTATCTGCCAATCAACCTTGGTACAAAGTCACTGGATGCGTACGGCGCATTCCTTGAGACAAGTCCGGCATCCGTGACCGCACTGGAACAGTTTGAATCATCTAATCCAAAGGTACAGGAACCTGTGATGATGATGCAGGGCAGTGTGGATGAGGTGATCACAGAGGCATCTACCGCTGTTTGTGAAGGTACAATGACACCGCAGGAAGCGGCAGATTATATGGTAGAAGAATGGTAATAATCTGTTCCAGGAATACAATGAGGCAAATCAGTAAACACAAGTATTGATAGGCCAGGATAAATGAATGACTGGACTGTCATAGTATGCATCATATTCATGATGACCGGATGACGGCGGCAAAAGCCTGTACTGTGACAGTCCTTTTATTAAGTGACAGAGGAGGGGTTGGATGAGGTTATCGACATCGACGAATATCTATTTCAACAGGCCGGACGGCAGTAAGGAGCCGATTGAAAACATTATCAGACTATGCGCGAAGGCCGGGTATCGTGTGATGGATATGAATTTCTATGATTGTACGACATTTCGGATGCCCTTTGTAACCGATGAATGGGATGCATGGATAAAAATGATCAAAGAGACAGCGGACGCATGCAGTGTGACATTCAGTCAGGGGCACGCGAATTTTTATAATTTCTGTGATCCGATGGTGCCTGATCAGGAATTTCTTGACCGTATGGTATACCGCAGTGTGGATTGCGCGGCGATTCTTGGCATTCAGTGGCTGGTGATTCACGCCGGTACGGATTTTGCGTCTCCGCATCTTGTCCGGGATTCCAAAAGAAAGAATATGCACTATTTCAGACACCTTCTGGAATATGCGGAGAAGAAAAACGTCGGGATTGCCATAGAGAATTTGTGGGATTTAAATATTGCGCCGCAAAGAAGGTATACGACAACAGCAGAAGAACTTGTTGAATTGGTTGATCCGTTACGAATGGATTTTAAAAATGTGGGTATCTGTTGGGATGTGGAACATGCTGACATTATGAAACAGCCTCAGGAGCCGGCCCTGAAGATGATCGACTGGCGTTTAAAGGCAACCCATATATCAGATAATACGGGAATCAATAATGACCATATTCTTCCCTTTTATGGTCATACAAATTGGTACGATTTGATGCGGATATTGAAAGAAATCCGCTATCAGGGAGATTTTACTTACGAAATACATCGCTATACAACGCAGCTGCCGCAGGCGCTGGTGCTGGAAGCGTTGAAATATAGTGTCAAAGTAGGAGAATATCTGATTGCATTGGCAGAGTAAAGCGACCAATGATAAAAAATAAATATCAAAAGAAAGTAGGTATTTTTATGAGACATGAAAATGCGTTGATCAGGCAGGTGCTCAGTCTGCCGGAATTAATTGAGAACCAGTATTATGATTTGGAACCAAAAGCAAGGAAGGCCCTGACAACGCCGGAGATATTCAGTATTCAGCGAATTGTACTCACGGGATGCGGTGATTCCTATGCGGCTGCTTTGGCAACAAAGTATGCGTTTGAAAGTTTGACAAAAATACCTTGTGAAGTTGTGCCTGCCATTGAATTAAGCCGTTTTTATTCGAGAAAGCAGTTGGGATTCGCACCGTATAATCCTTTGATCATTGCAGTCAGTAATTCAGGCAGTGTCGTGCGTGTGGCGGAAGCCATCAGGGCGGCCAGGAAGCATGGCGCTTATGCTCTTGGCATTACCGGCAAACGGGATAGTTTGCTTGGACAGAGTGTCGATAAAATTATGGATTTGAACGTACCGCCTTTTGAGGCTGCGCCGGGAACACGCTCTTATATGATTTCTGTTATGTCGTTACTTCTGGTGGCTATTCGTATCGGGGAAGTCAGAGGATGCTATACAATGGATGAGGCAATGGCTATGCGTCTGGATATGGTTGCCCAGGGGAAAGCGTTAGGCCGGATGCTTCCGGACATGTGTGAGCAGGTCTTCAATCTTGCGGTACAATGGCAGAACATGGAAGCTTATGATTTTGTTGGAGCCGGCCCTGACTACGCCAGTGCCTGGTTTGGACATGCCAAAATTTTTGAGGCCCTTGGAAAATACGCAATGCACATTAATTCTGAAGAATGGTTACATATGAATTTTTTTATGAGAAATGTGGATAAGATCGCAACGATCATTGTGGCCAGTACGGGAAGCGCGGCCATGAGCCGGAATAAGGAACTGATTCGGTATGCAGCCGAACTGACCCGTCCGGTAATGGTTATTACAGATGGCGGACAGGAGGATTTCGGCACGAAGACCAATTATGTAAAAGTTCCGAGCACAGCATACGGTATGAATATGGCGCTGACACAGTTTGCACCGATTTGTCTGCTGGCCGGGTATATCATGGACATGATCGGAGAAGTCGACGGACGCGGCTGTGAGGGTGTATGGAAGATCGCCGACGGCGCGCGCTGCATTCGGGAGAGTGAAATGATTATTTTATAAGGAGAATAGGATATGCTTCAAAAATTTGATATAGCAACAAAAATGGGAGATATCTGTGAGATAACAGCAGATGTTAAAAAATGTGTGGAAGATTCAGGGATAACGGAAGGCCTTTGCGTGGTCTATACGCCGCATACAACGGCGGCCATAGTGGTGACATCCAGAATGGATCCGGATGGTTTTGACGACCTGAGGGATGAGGTCAATCGGTTGATTCCGACAAGAATTGATTTTAAACATCAGTTTGATACGCCGTCAGATGCTGCCGGTCATATCAAGTGTACATTGCTCGGCGTATCGATGACTTTTATTGTTACGGAAGGAAAACTTTTGCTTGGCGGTTCACAGGGGATATTTTTTGAGGAATTTGACGGTCCGAGGAAAAGAAATTATTATGTGAAGGTGACGGAGGGATAGCCATAGAAACGACTGGAAAGTATGAAGAAATACTGATTGATGAACCTTTTCATATAACAGAGCATCATCATGTTTTCGTTGATCCGTATAATGGCTGTTCCATGGGATGCCCGTTTTGTTACTGGCTCAGTATAGATGGATGGGAAGGAAAGATCCAGGCGAAAATGAATGTCCCTGAACTGCTTGAAAAACGGCTTAAAAGCTGGCCAAAGCATCAGTTTTTGTATCTCGGAAGTTTATGTGATCCCTTTAATGAACTGGAGAAAAGGTATGGATTGACGGCTGAATGTCTGAAAATCATAGCAGCCAATGAAGTTCCTCTTTTAATTACGACCTCCGGAGTCAATGATATTCTGATGGAGGAAGTCTCATTATTGAAAAGCATGAAAAGCAGATGTATTGTGGTTGTTGAACTTTCAAGGCCTGGTGAAGTGAAAAAGCTGATGTGCGGCGGTGTGCATCAGGGGGTAAAAAATGCCAACAGACTGTATGATACGGGACTGGAGGTATGGACAACAGTGGCCCCGGTGTGTCCGGGAATCATTGAGCCAGAAACTTTTCTGCCTCTTTTAAATGAAAATATCCCCCTATATACCGATGCCCTTCGTGTGAAGGCCGGAGATATTCAGGCTGACCGCGTGATGGCATGGATTCATGAGGAGTGTCCTGAAATGGAAGACGAGTATAAAAAAATCGTCAAAGATGGTGATGTGAGTGACTATCAAAAAATGATGGAAAAATACAAAGGGAATGAACGGATAAAAACATTTCCTTATGATTTGACATGATTGAATGAAAGTTGAAATCGAATCCGCCAAAGGCGGATCATTGTAAAGAAAAGGTGCAGTTTCTGAATGAATTTTGAAGCTGCACCTTTTTTCGTCAATGTTACTGTCTTTCCCGTTCAAGAATATGCTGGAAGGACTTGATATCTCTGGCGATCTCGCCGCTCAGCCAGAGCATACAGATCAGGTTTGGAACGGCCATCAGGGCATTGGCAATGTCTGACAGTTTCCATACAAGATCCAACTGCAGGGTGGCGCCAAAGAATACGACGCAGGAGAATACCAGTCTGTAGATAATATTCAGTTTGTGTGTGTTAAACAGGTACTCAAAGGCTTTTTCACCGTGGTATTCCCAGCCAAGAATGGTTGAGAAGGCAAAAAGCGTGATGCCGATGGTGACAAGCCAGCCGCCGATCGGGCCGAGCACCGTTTTAAACGCGGCGATGGTTAAGGCGGAGCCTGTGAACAGTTCGCCGGTGGAAGGGTCGATCTGGCCAAGCATACCGGAGCTGGCGATGCACAGACCTGTGATCGTACAGACAACAATGGTATCCCAGAATGTTCCTGTCATGTTGATATAGGCCTGGCGGACAGGATGGTCAGTCGTTGCGGCTGCGGCTGTGATGGCAGCAGAACCCATGCCGGCTTCATTGGAAAAGCAGCCCCTTGCGATACCATACTGCATGGCGGACATCATGGAGGCGACCACATTGCCGAGGACACCGCCTGTCACGGCCTGGGGCGTAAAGGCATATTTGAAAATCATGACCAGACCGGCCGGCACATTCTGGATGTTGCCAAGGATCACGAGCAGGCCCGCGATGACATAGAAGACGGCCATAGCCGGTACAACAATGGATGACACCTTTGAGATGGACTTGATACCGCCCACAATGACGGCCAGTGACAAAAGGGTCAGAATAATGCCGACGATGGTTTTGGAACATCCGGCTGTTTCAAATAAAGCGGATGAAATCGAGTTGGCCTGAGTCATATTGCCGATACCAAAGGATGCGACAACGGCAAAGAGGGCAAATAGCCAGCCAAGCACGGCGCCAAAACCCTTCGGCAGGGCTTTCTTCATCGTGTACATCGGGCCGCCGGACATTTCGCCTTTTTCGTTGCGTTCACGGTATTTAATGGCCAGCATACATTCGCTGAATTTAGAGCTGAGACCAAAGCATGCGGAAATCCACATCCAGACAAGAGCGCCGGGACCGCCGGATACCATGGCAGTCGCCACACCGACAATGTTGCCTGTACCGATGGTGGCAGCCAGCGCGGTCGTTAAAGCTGAGAAAGGCGATACATCACCTTCGCCGCTCTTTTGACGGGCTTGTTTGCTGAGTGTGCTTTTGATGGCGTATCCAAGATTGCGCCAGGGAAGAAAACCTGTGCGAACCGTCAGAAAAATGCCTGTACCGACCAACAGTACAAGCATCACAGGCCCCCATACGACATCGTCGACTTTTTTGACGATGTCCATTACCTGATCATAATTCCAGTTTTTCATGAGAGTGATCCTTTCTGATGAGATTAAATAAAATAAAGGCAAAGATGAAAGATGTCTTTGCCCTTTGCTTTTTATATGCTATCACTTTTTCCTGAATTTGGCAATAAAAAATTGAATGTATTAACGCATAATGATATAAATTGTGTAAACAGCGTAAAAAATCAGCATGGCTATACCTTCCCGGCGGCCAAGACGTTTCTTTGACCAGCAGAAAAACAGAACGACAATGCTGAAAATGATCAGGAGCAGGCAGTCATAGATGGCTGACTGATTCAGCGCCACCGGATTGATACTGGTGGATATACCGAGGATCATCAGGATATTAAAGATGTTGGAGCCGATCACATTGCCGACGGCCAGATCATTTTCGCCTTTTCTGGAAGCGACAATGGAAGTTACCAGCTCCGGCAGGGAAGTTCCGAAAGCAACGATGGTTAAACCGATTAAGGTTTCCGTCAAGCCAAAAGAAGCGGCGATGGCTGACGCGCTGTCCACAACGAAATCGCCGCCATAGACGATCATGATGCAGCCGATGATGATGAATGCGACACTTCTGAACGGGGACAGGACTTCTTCCATGGGATCTTCCTCCGTTTCTGCTCTGTGTTTAAGGGCGCCGCGGATCTGGAAGGCCACATAGGCAATAAAAAAGACGAGCAGAATAAGGCCTTCGTAACGGGCGATCTGTAAGTTGGCGGAACCCATGAGACTGAAAACAAGCAGCAGGGCCGCGGCAAATATGGAAAAAGGAAATTCTTTTTTGAGAATATTTTCATTGACCGGAATGGCGGCAATGGCGGCACAGGCCCCGGTGACGACCATCAGGTTGAAAATATTGGAGCCAAGGACGTTGCTGATGGCGATCTCATTTTGTCCCTGCATGGCGGCTGAAAAACTGACGGAAAGTTCCGGCGCGCTTGTTCCAAAAGCGACGATCGTCAGGCCGATGATGGCACTTGGGATCCGCAGGAGCCTGGCAACGGATGAACTGCCGTCAACGAATAAATCGGCGCCTTTAATCAGCAGAATAAAACCAAGGATTAATAAAATATAAGTCAACATCATTCAAACACCTCTCATGTACTGATCTTAGTATGCAAAAAAATAAGACTTATTATTGCATAA
>CAYURX010000039.1:0-5791 GCA_964447245.1 uncultured Coprococcus sp.
TGAGAGTAAAAAATGCCGTGAAAAGGTATTAAATCTTGGTGTTTCCCAGATCAGCGGCGGTTCCAGAACAAGCGTGGGCGGCTATGCGGAGCCGGAGGAAGAAGAAGACAATTCTGCGCAGTTTGATATCAGCGACACACGTACATTGGATGAAGTGGTGAAATGGCTCATGGAGCTGGGGTATATTCCAAGCTTCTGTACAGCCTGCTACCGTGAAGGCAGAACGGGTGACCGCTTTATGACTCTTGTTAAGAGCGGCCAGATTGCCAACTGCTGTCAGCCGAATGCATTGATGACACTGAAAGAATATCTTGAAGATTATGCAGCGCCGGAGACAAAGAAAGTAGGCGAAGCGCTGATCGAAAAAGAACTTTTAAATATTCCGCGTGAAAAGACCCGTGAGATCGCCATGAAAAATCTGGCAGCCATCGAAAAGGGACAGCGTGATTTCAGATTCTAATTCAGAGAGATAAAGGAGGATGATACGATGGGAATGAATCAGACACCGGCGGCGAACCGTGTACATATCGGTATTTTTGGACGCAGAAATGCAGGCAAATCCAGTATCATCAATGCCATTACAGGCCAGAATCTGGCCATCGTGTCGGAAGTTTTAGGCACGACGACGGATCCTGTTTACAAGACAATGGAGCTGCTGCCTCTTGGACCGGTCATGATGATCGATACGCCGGGACTGGATGACGAGGGCGAACTTGGGGCGCTGCGTATCAAAAAGGCGTATCAGGTTTTGAACAAAACCGATATTGCGGTTCTGGTAGTGGATGCGTCCGCAGGTCTGACGCCGCAGGATGAAGCGCTGGTTGCAAGGATCCGATCCAAGAATATTCCATATGTGATCGCCATGAATAAATGTGAACTGCTGAAGGATATGCCTGCGGCGGAAGCAAACCGCATTTATGTCAGCGCAAAGACGGGGCAGGGTATTCATGAACTGAAAGAACTGATCGCGGCCCAGGTACCGGCGGAAGCGGCAGACAAAAAAATTGCCGGGGATTTGACAGAACCCATGGATTTTGTTATCTTAGTAGTACCGATCGATTCGGCCTCGCCAAAAGGACGGCTGATATTGCCGCAGCAGCAGGTGATCCGTGATCTGCTTGAGTCGGATGTGGTCTCTATTGTGGTGAAGGAAACGGAGCTGGCGGAAACATTGAAGCGGCTTGGCAGAAAGCCAAAGCTTGTCATTACGGACAGTCAGGCCTTTGGAAAAGTATCCAGGGAAACACCGCCGGATATATGGCTGACATCATTTTCCATTTTGTTTGCCCGTTACAAGGGTGATCTGGAGGAGGCCATCCGCGGCGTGACTGCCCTTCGTACGGTGAAGGACGGCGACAGGATCCTTATTTCCGAGGGATGTACCCATCACCGTCAGTGTGACGATATCGGAACAGTGAAGATTCCGAGATGGATCCGTGAATTTACCGGCAAAGATGTGGAATTTGTTTATTCAAGCGGTACGGAGTTTCCGGATGAACTGGGCAGTTATCATATGATCGTTCATTGCGGCGGATGTATGCTCAATGAGCGGGAAATGAAATACCGTGTGAAATGTGCGAAGGATCAGTCAGTGCCAATCACGAATTACGGCATCCTGATTGCCTATATTCATGGCATTCTGGCCAGAAGTCTGGAACCGTTTCCGTCAATTCATGCCCTGCTTGAGGAAGCATAGCAGATATTTTGTATGGCCGGACTGCTGCGGATCGAAAATGAATGTGAAAAGAGGAAATAGCATGAGAGCTTATGAACGTTTGCTGAAATACGTTGTGATTCATACGGCCAGTGACCCGGAGAGTGAGACGGCGCCGACCACAGCCCGCCAGTTTGATCTGGCCCGTGTGCTGGTGGAGGAATTAAAGGAACTGGGGATCGCCGATGCCAGAGTGGATAAGAAATGCTGTGTGTACGGCTCATTGCCGGCTTCGGCCGGGTATGAAAAGGCACCGGCCATCGGTCTGATCGCCCATATGGATACGGCGCCGGATTTCTGCGGTGAATATGTCAAACCGCGAATCATTGAAAATTATGATGGTGAGGATGTGGTGCTCGGTGAGAGCGGACGTGTACTCAGCCGGGTGCAGTTTCCGCATCTGCCGTCCCTGAAAGGCCGTACCCTGATCGTGACTGACGGCACAACTCTCCTTGGCGCCGACGATAAGGCCGGTATTGCGGAGATCATGACAGTCCTTGAAAAACTGATTCAGGACAAGATTCCTCATGGTAAAGTATGCGTTGCTTTCACGCCGGATGAAGAAGTGGGCCGTGGAGCGGATGCGGTGGATATCGCTGAACTTGGCGCGGATTATGCCTACACCATTGACGGTGGTGAAGAAGGCGAGATCACCTATGAGAATTTCAATGCCTGCAGCGCGGAATTTGTGATTCACGGATTTAATGTACATCCGGGAAGCTCAAAGAATACGATGGTGAACGCCCTTTTGCTGGCTTTCGAGATCAACAGTATGCTGCCGTCCGGGGATACGCCGGCCCATACAGACGGGTATGAAGGTTTTTATCATTTGACGGACATGAGCGGCAATGTGGAAAAGACAGTAATGTCCTATATCGTGCGTGACCACAGCGAGGCATCTTTTGAAGTGCGGAAAACAACACTTCGCCATATTGCGAAGCTCATGAATGAAAAGTACGGCGAAGGTACGGTTGAACTGACCATCAAAGATCAGTACCGCAACATGAAAGAAATGATCCTGCCGCACTTTCATCTCATTGAAAATGCGAAGGCGGCAGCCGAAGTTCTGGGGATTAAGCCGCTGGTCGTACCGGTGCGCGGCGGTACGGATGGCGCAACCCTGAGCTACAGAGGATTGCCATGCCCGGATATCGGGACGGGCGGTTATGCCTACCATGGACCTTACGAGCACATTACCGTTGAGGGCATGGATTTATCTGTTGCGCTGATCCTTGGTATCCTGGAACGCTATGCGGCTGTGCCGGACGGTGAATAAGATGCGGCGGGAAGTATCCTTTCGAATGGAGCGGCCAAATCTGTTAAAGGCCGGTGACGAGGTGGAAATGTCGGAGTCAAGGCTGAATACGCTGGCCGGGACCATGTATTACTATACCATTGAGCCGGCCCTGGCCATGAGCGATAACATACCGGCGGCCGAACGTCTGACCAGTCTGTCGGCCACTGTCAAAGAGGTCATCGACGCCAACAGCGTTTTTACGGTCATTGCATATTGTGAATAATGAAGGCGGCAAGATCGAAATGTCACATTTTGTCGATAAATTTATAGCGTTTTCGCCGGCAAGTTTTTCCGAATTTGTTTGACTTTGAAGAATAAGTATGCTATGCTGAGTGTGTTGCAAGAATAACCTGCAGCATGATTCATGTTTTTATTTATTTTTTGGAGGACTTTGGAATGAACAAAGGTACAGTTAAGTGGTTCAACAACCAGAAAGGTTTCGGTTTTATTTCCGATGAACAGGGCAATGATGTGTTCGTACATTACTCAGGCATCCAGTCTGCCGGATTCAAGTCACTTGAAGAAGGACAGCCTGTAGAATACGAAGTGATCCAGGGCCAGAAGGGACCACAGGCAGTCAATGTCGTTAAGTTATAATCCTTCATGCAGTGTGCCTTTTCTTTAATATAATATATTGATTACGCAGTTTGTATTTTTTATTTTGTATTAGAATAAGCATTTGTTTTTAGAGAGATTATCCAGAGAGTCTCCGGAAGCTGAAGTATACCAGTTTCCGGAGACTTTTTGCTTTCGCCTTGAATCAGGTGCGGCCATATGCTAAAATGATAAAAGAATGCCTGATGAACTGGTAAAGAAAGGATAAAGATGGTTAGGGAATATTTTGATCGTATAGAAAAGAATGCAGACGTGAGAAAGAATCTGATCGAGCTGCGCAAATGTCTGAAAACGGATCGCGGACAGGCGGAGTTTGAGATGGATCAGGAGACTTATATCAAAGTGCTGACGGCGCTTTTGCATCATGAGGATGCCAAGGCGCGCAAAAACGCAGCCCTGATTCTTGGCGAGACGGGTGCGAAGCAGGCGTTAACGCCGCTTTATGAGGCCTATATGGCTGAACAGCAGCTTTTTGTCCGAAGCGCCTATCTGACAGCCATGGGACGGCTGGATTACCGGCCGTATCTGGATGCGTTCGAGGAGAGAATGATGGAATTGATGCAGACGGTCATGACGCCGGACAATCAGAAGCATCTGAGTGAAGAACTGAAACTTCTGCGGGATATGGTGCTGACCATGGAAGTCCCGGAGAAACATCGTTTCACAGGATACATGGTGCCTTCAGATGTGATCTTGCTGACGAGTCCCGGATTTGAAAAACTGACTGCGGACGAACTGCCGCCGGCGCTGCGTGCCAGAGCCCGTGAGATGAACGGCGGTGTGCGTGTTATGGCGGACCGGTTAGGCGCCCTGCTTGAACTGCGCACGGTGAAGGGGATTTTATTCCGGTTCTGTAAAAATCCCATGGCGGCCAATGATTATATGTCGGTGGCCGATGCCATCTGGCAGGCGGGGGTGCTGAAGTATTTAAAGCAGCGTCATGAGGGCAGCGGACCGTTTTATTTTAGAATAGACTTAAGAACGAAGCTTGTACTGAATGAAAAGAGTCTGTATGTGAAGCGGCTGGCCGCCAGACTGGAACAACTCTCAGACCATCAGCTTCAGAATTCCATTTCCAACTATGAATGTGAACTGCGGGTGACGGAAAACCGGCAGGGGGCTTACAGTGTCTATCTGGTGATGAACAGGATGCCGGATACCCGGTTTGCCTACAGGCGTCATGCTCTGGCCACTTCCATGCATCCCGTGCGGGCGGCGGAGATTGCTGCATTGGCGAAGGCATATCTGATGGAAGACGCCGCGGTACTGGATCCGTTTTGCGGTACGGGTACGCTGCTGCTGGAAAGACAGCGGGCCGTCAGGGCGAAGTGGCTGTATGGCGTGGATATCTATGGGGAGGCCGTGAAGCTTGGACGGGAGAATGCGGAACTGGCCCATACGCCGGTGTACTTTGTGAACAGGGATTTTGTAGATTTCAAACATGAATATTTATTTGATGAGATATTGACGGAACTTCCGGCCCGCTCAGATAAAATGACGGCGGAAATGCTGCAGCAGCTATACCGGAATTTTGTGAAAAAGATTGGGGAATGGCTGCGTCCGTCGGGCTATGTGATCGTCTGTGTGACGGAGGAAGTCTGGATGAAAAGACTGGCGGAGCAGTCCGGAGTCCTGAAAATAGAAGCGATCTATCATCTGTCCGGCAAGCGGCCGGAAGCATTGATGGTGATGCGGTACAGGGGGTAGTATGAATATACAGCTATTAAGCATCAGCCATAAAACTGCGCCTGTGCAGATACGGGCGCTGTTTGCGTTTACAAAAGAAGAACGGTACAGGCTGATGGCTGCGTTATTACAGGAAACAGGTATTGCCGAGTGCGTTGTGCTGGCCACCTGCAACCGGACGGAGATTTATACAGTGAGTGGGGAAAATGTTCCGGTACGGCAGGTCATGACGGCCATGCAGCGCTGTGTGCTGGCAGCGGTCCGTCTGCCGGAGAATGTGGATGCAGCCGGGTTGCTGAGATTTTATCAGGGCCGTCAGGCGGTCAGTCATTTGTTTTATGTGGCGGCCGGGCTGGATTCCATGGTCATGGGCGAAGACCAGATCCTCGGACAGGTGAAGGAAGCCCACCAGGAGGCTATGGCGGCCGGATTTTGCAAAACCTATGGCAATTCGCTGTTCCGCATGGCAGTGACAGCGG
>CAYURX010000039.1:5801-18449 GCA_964447245.1 uncultured Coprococcus sp.
GTCTCGACAGCCACGCTGGCGGTGAAATCGGCGGAGCAGTTTTTAGGGAACCTGGATCATAAGCGGGTACTGCTGATCGGCGCGACCGGAAAAATCGGCACAATCGTGATGAAAAATATGGTTTCAGATTACGATCTGGAACTCTATGTCACTTCAAGACAGATAGAAAAAGGCAGTCACCGGGTCGTCGGGACAGGAACACTGGCCGATGGCCACTGCAGCGGCCGCCATTACCGGACAGAGCAGTACGAGGCGATTTCCTATGATGAGCGGTATCAGTATATGGACGGGGCGGATGTGATCATCAGTGCCACAGCCAGTCCCCATTACACCATTACAAAGGAACGATGGCGGGAAAATGTGGTGACGGATAAACCAAGGATTCTTGTTGACCTGGCAGTTCCCATGGATATTGAGAGCGGCATTGCGGATGGCGGCAAGACCTGTGCCTGCCATATGGATGATCTGACGGCTATTGCCGGGAAAAATAATGCGCTGCGCATGGCGGAGGCCGATCTGGCCCGTCGGATGCTGGAAGAAGATAGGGCTCAGTTTGAGTGTTGGTTACTGTTCCAGGATCATTTGCCGCTGATGCGTGCAGTAAGGGAAAGAATACTTACGGATGCCGGAAAAGGAGATCTGTCAAAGGCCATTGATAAATTGTTTTACCGGGTGCGGGAAAGCGCCTCGCCGGAGCAATTAAAAGTATTTTATGATTTATTGGAACAGTCGGAGAAGGTGTGATCAAATGGCCAGATTTCCATTCTATATAGAAATGAAAGGGCGGCCGGTTATTGTCTGCGGCGGCGGGGCGGTGGCCCTTCGAAAAGTACGGATCCTGGCGGAATTCGGCGCTGATATTTTAGTCATTAGTCCGAAAATACATCAGGAACTGGCGGAAATGGCCGCTCAGGGCGCAATTACCTGGGATTGCAGATGTATTTTGGCAGAACAGGCGGAACAGTTTCATGTGCTGGATTCAGCTTTTCTGGTCATATGCGCGACAGAGGATCGTGAACTGAACCGCAGTCTTGCCGGGTATTGCCGCAAGAAGGGCCTGTGGGTGGACTGCGCGGATTCGGCCAAGGATTCGAGCTGCCTGTTTCCTTCTATTGTCAGGCGGGGAGAGATCGTGATCGGTATCAGCACTTCCGGCGGCGTTCCCGCACTCACCAGACATTTGCGCAGTCGGATAGAGGCAATCGTGCCTGCATGGTACGGTGAGCTGGAACAGAAACTGCGTGCGGCAAGAGAGCAGCTCAAACAGACGGATTGGACGCCGCAGGAAAAAAGAAATTGCCTGCGGGCAATGATAGAGGAGTCAGAGAGAAGGAAAGATAATCAGAGAGAGGGAAAGAAGAATGAAAATCGGGACAAGGAAAAGCCGGCTGGCAGTCATTCAGACGAAGCTGGTCGCTGATGCCATCAAAGCCCGTTTTCCAAAGCTGGATGTGGAAATCGTGGGGTATGAAACGGAAGGTGATCAGCAGCTTCATCGCTCTTTGTCGGATTTTGGCGGCAAAGGCGCTTTTACTCAGGATATTGAGCGGGCCATATTGGAGGGAAAGATCGATCTGGCGGTTCACAGTGCCAAAGATATGCCGCTGGATATCGCCGACGGTCTGGTCATTGGGGCTGTATTAAAAAGGGCGGATGCGAGAGATGTCTGGGTGAGCTGTACGCCAAAACGGCTCGCGGAGCGGACGGCGGGGACGGTGGCCGGAACAGGCAGTCGGCGCCGGGCTTTGCAGGCGCTGGAGATCAACAGTGGATTGGCGATCAAAGATATACGGGGCAATGTGCCGACACGCCTGAAGAAAATGTCTGATGGTCAGTACGATGGTATTATACTGGCGGCAGCGGGGTTAAAACGGCTTGGTTATCTGCAGGAAACCGAAGATGAACAGGGAAGTTTTATGCTGGAAGGTGTGCGGTATTATTATGAATATTTACCGGCCGGACAGTTTCTTCCGGCGGCCGGACAGGGGATCATTGCCGTGGAGGCCAGACGGGAGGACAGTCAGGAAGTACTGCAGGCTATGAACGATGAGGAGACATGGCTGCAGTTTCTGGTGGAAAGAGCTTTTTTGCGGGCCATCGGCGGAAGCTGTAATGAGGCCGCCGCCATAAGGACTTACAGATTACAGGATCACTTGATCGTGCAGGCGCGGTATGCGGCGGATGGACAGCGGATGGAGACGTTTTTCGGGCGTAAGGCTTTAACGGATTCTGCCGCGGAAAATAAAAAAATTGCCGAAACGATCGGTGTTTTGGCGGCCAGTCGTTTACTGGCGAAGGGGGGAAATCATGAGCGGTAAAGTCTATCTTGTCGGGGCAGGACCCGGTGACGCGGGACTGATCACAGTGAAGGGAATGAAGGCGATTCGTGGCGCCGATGTGATCGTTTATGACCACCTGGCATCGGAATCTCTGTTAAATGCGTCGAAGCCGGAGGCTGAATGGGTGGATGCCGGCAAATGCGCGGGCAATCATCATATGAAGCAGGAGGAGACGGACAGACTGCTCATTGAGCGGGCCAGGCAGGGTCAGCAGGTTGTGCGCTTAAAAGGGGGAGACCCTTTCATTTTCGGGCGGGGCGGCGAGGAAGCCATGGCGCTTGCAAAAGCGGGCATTGATTTTGAAGTGATACCCGGTGTCTCCTCGTCCTACGCGGCAGCAGCCTGCTGCGGCATTCCCGTGACCCATCGCCGTGTGGCATCATCCTTTCATGTGGTGACGGGACATGAAGATCCGAAGAAAGGAACTTCCGTATTGGATTACGGGGTTCTTGCCAGGGAGGAAGGCACACTGGTTTTTCTCATGGGACTTTCACGTATCGGAACGATCTGTGAGTCGCTCATGGCTCATGGCAAGGCGGCGGATACGCCGGCGGCGGTCATATCATCCGGGACAACGGCCAGACAAAAGATGGTGACGGCGCCATTGCGTACCATTGCAGCTCATACCGTGGCAGAAGGCATCAGGCCGCCGGCCATTCTGGTCGTCGGTGATGTGGTAGCCCTGCAGCCGGAGATCGCGTGGCAGCAGCAGGGGCCTCTTTCGGGTAAGCGTATTCTGGTGACGGCTACCGGAGAGATAGCCGGACGCCTGGGAGAGCGGATCACAGCTCTTGGCGGTGAACCTGTGACATTGAGTTTAATAGTAATCAGACCGGTGAAGGGTGTACGGCTGACGCCGCTGCTTGAGAGCAGTGCAAAAGAGACATGGCTGGTTTTCACAAGCAGAAATGGCGTGCAGGTATTTTTTGAGCAGATGGGGAGAGAACATCTGGATGCGCGGCTCCTTGGCAATAAAAAATTTGCCGTTATCGGCAGAGGAACGGCGGAAGCTCTGGTTTCCCATGGGTATTACGCGGATCTGGTGCCGGAACAGTCATGCAGCGAATCTTTAGCGAAGGCTCTGTGCCAGCATGTGCGCGCAGATGGGCAGGTACTGCTTTTCAGAGCCAGGGAGGCATCGGATGTGCTGGCTGCAAGGCTTGGGGCTGCAGGTATTGCCTATGTGGATATGCCGCTGTATGTGACTGAGCGGCAGTATAAAAAATCCGCATTGCTCAGGCAGGTGCTGGAGGATGTGGATATTGTGACATTTTGCAGCGCTTCGGCTGTGGATGCTTTTGCGGCGCTTACAGAAGGGGCAGTCCGTCCGGCAAAAGCGGCCTGTATTGGCCCGGTGACGGCGGCGGCTGCCAAACGGCGGGGCATCAGAATCGATGCGGTTGCAAAGAAATTTGATTTGGCTGGACTGGTGGACAGTCTGATTGATATGATCAACGAAAGAGGTGAAGAAAATGGAGATGACAAGGCGGCCGAGACGGCTGCGTCAGTCCGCTCAGATTCGAAATCTTGTTCATGAGGTAGATGTGCATACAGATGATCTGATCTACCCTGTTTTTGTGACAGAGGGAGAGCATGTGCAATCACCGATTGCATCCATGCCGGGAATTTATCATTATTCCCTGGATCAGTGGGCGGTTCATTTGAAGGAAGTTTATGAGAGTGGTGTGCGGGCAGTGATCTTTTTTGGAATACCGGATCACAAAGATGCCTGCGGCAGCGGCGCCTATGATCCGGACGGTATTGTCCAGCGGGCGCTGAGGATGACAAAGGCTTTGTATCCCGATATGATCTGTATGGCGGATATTTGCCTGTGTGAGTATACGGACCATGGTCACTGCGGCGTGATCCACGGCCATGAGATCCTCAACGATGAGACATTGGAATTATTGTCGAAGGCGGCCCTGACCTGTGCCCAGGCCGGCGCGGATGTGGTGGCGCCATCCGATATGATGGATGGACGGATCGGCCATATGCGCAGGACCCTGGATGCGGCGGGATACCAGAATACGCTGATCATGGCTTACAGTGTGAAATATGCGTCTTCATTTTACGGGCCTTTCCGTGAAGCGGCCGATTCGGCTCCGTCCTTTGGCGACCGGAAAACCTATCAGATGGATTACCGCAACTGCCGGGAAGCTCTGATCGAATCGGAACTGGATATGATGGAGGGCGCGGATATTCTGATGGTGAAACCGGCGCTGGCCTATCTGGATATTGTCCGCATGGTCCATGACAATTTTGATCTGCCATTATGCACCTACAGTGTCAGCGGTGAATATGCCATGATGAAAGCGGCGGCCGCCAATGGCTGGATCGATGAGAAACGTGTGGTCATGGAGAGTATGACGGCCATGAAGCGGGCGGGGGCAAAAATGATCATTACGTATTACGCCCCTGATATTGCGAGATGGCTTCGGGAAGAAGGGTGATTAGGGATGAACAGTGAGCAGGTATTTGCAAGAGCTGTGAAGCTGCTGCCGGGGGGTGTCAACAGTCCGGTGCGGGCCTGGCGCTCTGTGGGGATGACGCCGCCTTTTATCGACCATGCCAAAGGTTCAAGAATCTATGATATTGACGGCAACAGCTATGTGGATTATGTGGGTTCCTGGGGGCCGATGATTCTGGGCCATGCCAGGAAAGAAGTTGTGGAGGCTGTGACGCAGGCTGTCATGCGGGGCACCAGCTATGGCGCGCCGACGGTGGCGGAAGTGGAGCTGGCCGACAGGATCAGGCAGGCCGTGCCTTCCATGGAAATGATGCGCATGGTCAATTCAGGTACGGAAGCGGTCATGAGCGCCATACGGGCGGCCAGAGGCTATACGGGCCGTGAACTGGTCATAAAATTTGAGGGATGTTATCACGGCCATGCCGATGGATTGCTGGTGAAAGCCGGCTCGGGTCTTTTAACGGAAAATGTACCGGACAGTGCCGGAGTTCCGGCGGCTTTTGCGGCCACAACTTTGATTGCCCGGTATAATGATCTGGAAAGTGTGAAGTCCTTATTCAGGCAGTACGGAGAGAATATCGCTGCGCTGATCGTTGAGCCGGTGGCGGCCAATATGGGTGTTGTACCGCCGGAATCTGGATTTCTTGAAGGTTTGCGGACCATTACTAAGCAGTACGGCACGGTCTTGATTTTTGATGAAGTGATCACCGGATTCAGATTGAGCTTCGGTGGTGCGCAGACTTATTATCAGGTGGAACCGGATTTGACGACCTTTGGCAAGATCGTTGGCGGCGGTATGCCGATGGCCGTGTACGGCGGGCGCCGGGAGATCATGTCATGCGTATCCCCGGTGGGTCCGGTCTATCAGGCGGGGACATTGTCGGGGAATCCGGTGGCTGTGGCGGCGGGAATGGCGACACTTAAGCTTCTTGAAGCGGACCAGGGCATCTATGACAGAATCGAGCAGCGTTCCGCAAGAATCGAGAGGGCTTTTGAAGCGGCCATCCGCCGGTATCAGGTTCCGGCGGTGGTCAATCGTGTCGGTTCGCTTATGAGTATCTTTTTTACGGACTGCAGCGTGCGGTGCTTTGAGGATGTGATGACTTCGGATCTGAACCGGTTCAGGGAATATTTTGCGGCTATGAAAGCCGGAGGTATCTATATTGCGCCTTCTCAGTTTGAAGCTTTGTTTGTGAATGACGCACTAACAGAAGAAGATATGCAGATGACAGAGACTGCCATTGACCGGGCTCTGTCCATATGGAAGGAGTGATGGGATGCGGCGTATATTCATGATGGCTTTGAAAAACATTCTGATGATCCCGTACTGGTTTTTCTGGATATGCCGTTTCGCGAAGGATACGAATGAGGAACATTACAGTCTTCAGCAAAAATATGATTTTATACGGCAAATTGTCTGCAAGGTGAATCGTTCCGGCCGGGTGCATATTGAGAGCAGCGGCCAGGAAAATCTTCCTGAGAAAGATGGCTTTATCCTGTTCCCGAATCATCAGGGCATGTATGATATGCTGGCGGTCATAGAAACACTTGAGAGGCCCTATGCCGTTGTGTTCAAGGTTGAAGTTGAAAATATTATTTTGTTGAAACAGATCAAAGAGGCGCTGCATTATCTGCCAATGGACAGAAGTGATTTAAAACAGTCCATGAAAGTGATACTGGAAGTTGCAAAGAGAGTGAAGAAGGGAGAGAATTTCCTGATCTTTGCGGAAGGCACAAGAAGCCGGAAGGGAAATGAGATACAGACTTTCAAGGCAGGGGCCTTCAAAGCAGCCACCCGTTCGAAGGCACCGATCGTGCCGGTGGCGTTACTCAACAGTTTCGAGCCTTTTGACAGTCATTCGTTAAAGCCGGTGAATGTTCAGATCCATTATCTGAAACCGATGTACTATGAGGAATATGCCGGAATGCATACGACGGAGATCGCACTGGAAGTGGAGCGAAGGATCAGGGAGGCTATCCGTTTTCACAGTTGTCAGGATCGTTGAAATAAAAGTACAAAAAAACAGCGGAGCATTCGCTCCGCTGTAAAAAATACTTATGTAGCTTAGATTCCCAGGAAACCAACTACAAGGAAACCAATGATTACGATAACACCGCTTAATAACAAGTCGATGACACAGTAACCCATGATATCTCTTGCGCCCAGACCTGCGATACCAAGAGCCGGCAGAGCCCAGAATGGCTGAAGCATGTTTGTCCATGCATCGCCCCATGCAATACCCATGAGAGCAACACCAGGGCTTACACCAAGTTCTACAGAAGCAGGACCTACGATAGGACCTTGAACTGTCCACTGACCACCACCTGATGGTACGAAGAAGTTAACGATACCTGCACTCAGGAATGTCCATACAGGGAATGTAACTTTGTTGGAGATTGCTACGAAGAAGTTACTGATAACACCTGCAAGGGAGTTACCTGTACCATTTTCAAAGCTGCAAACCATGAGTGCCTGAATACCTGCATAGAACGGGAACTGAAGGATGATACCTGCAGCGCCGCCAGCAGCTTCGTTGATTGCTCTTACGTAGTTGATCGGTGTACCATGCAGAAGGATACCAACAACAAGGAAGATCAGGTTAACAACGTTCAGTGACAGGGAATTCAGGATACTGCCTGATTCCATGAAATACTTCACGAGGTAGATGATACCTACAACAACGATGAACAGAGATAAGATTCTTGAATTCTCAAGTTTCTCAGCAACAGTTGTTGCTTTCTTTTCTTCGTATGTTTCTTCAACAAGAAGCTTAGGATCAACGGTAACAACGTCTTTTGCTTCAGGATGCATCTTGGCATTTACAAGAGGCATGAGAATCAGGATAGCAAGACAAACGATCAGGTTCCAAGGAGAAAGAACAGTCTCACTCATCGGAACGCCTTCAGCGATCGCACCGGCTGTCTTACCGGCAACGTTTTCAGCAACTGTGATATCCAGAGGAATGGATCCTGACAGACCTGCATGCCATACAACGAAGCCTGAATATGCGGAAGCGATCAGCAGACGGTAGTCAATGCCTTTGACCTTCTTGGCAATGGATTTGGCAAGAAGGGCGCCTACAACAAGACCGAAGCCCCAGTTTAACCAGCAGGCAATTGTGGAAACAACTGTTACAAGGATGATACCTGAAGCAGGTGTCTTTGCCATATCGGCGATGTTGTCAAGCAGTTTCTTAACCGGTTTGGAAGATGCCATCGCATTACCAAGAACCAGTACGAGTGCCATCTGCATAGAGAAGGCAAGCAGATTCCATACACCAGCACCCCATGCCCCGATCAGTGCCATTGGGCCAGCACCTGTAGCCGGGATAGCGGCGATGAAAACAACGATTGTTAAGACGATACAGAAAATAAATGGGTCCGGCAGAAAATTCTGAATAATCTTAACAGATGCATTAGAGATTTTTTTGAGCATAAAAAAACTCCTCCCTTTGTGAATTGAATTGTTTCATTGTTATTTTGCAAACAATCTGGTATAATTATAAAACATTTCTAAAGAAAATAAAACTCTAAGAACATATATAAACTAAGAATTTATGAACTATAAAGACAGAATAAAATGGTGAGCATAATGAATAATTCAGAAAATAAAGATAATTTAAAATTATTAAGCGTGTTTATTGATAACATAGTTCGGGACAGGCAGATTTTTTATCAAAAGTATGAAAAAATATGTGGAAATTATGAACTGATGCTTGTAAAATCTGGCATTTTACAATTGATTCTCGATGGTAAAAAGATGAAATTAAAAAAGAATACGGCCTGTGTGATAAAAAAAGGGACCAGGGGCGTTGCATACCGTTTGTCCGATGAGGCGTGCGAAATCACAGTCGTCGAATTTGACGGCAGCGGGGTGCCGGGCATGTTAAGATATCTGAGATTTGATGAGCGGGATGTATTTGGCGTATCAGGGAATCATCTGGCGGATATGTTTGACAAAATGGTGCTTTGCTATGAGAGCGGTGAGTATTTCCGGTCTGCAGTGATTTTGCAGAGTCTGATGCTGGCCGTCAAGGATACGGCTGATAAGAATCATCGGATTTCCAATCTGGATGAAATCTATCAGTATATTCAGAATCATTACGCGGAGCCGTTGGATCTCAATCATCTGGCGGGGGTATATGGGACGAGTGTCAGTTACTTTTCGAGGGCGTTTAAGCAGTTTTTTGATGTGTCTCCCATGAATTTTGTCAATGAAGTGCGGATCCGGCAGGCCAGGGTGCTGCTTGAGACAACGGAACTGAAAGTACATGAGATCGCTGAGCGCTGCGGTTTTGAAAAACTGGAATATTTCTGTTATGTTTTTAAGAAATACGCGGGCTGTACGCCGACCCAGTACCGGCTTAACAGGGGATATACCGGTCATAGCGGGGGTATTGAACTGACAGATAAAATTTAGAAATATTTTCTTGTTTGCTATGGACTTTAACCCTGTAAAATGTTACAATATAGCAGGAAATAGAGGATAAGCGTATCAATAAAAAAGGGGAATTGTAACACATGAATAAAAAGATTAAAACACCAGAGGTGGAGCAGTTGTTTCGTGGGATGCTCTGTCTGAACAGTGTGGAGGAATGTTACGAATTTTTTGAGGATATTTGTACGATCAATGAGCTGCTGTCATTGTCACAGCGTTTTGAGGTTGCGAGGATGCTTCGTGAGAAAAAGACGTATCTGGAGATTGCCGAGAAGACGGGGGCCTCAACGGCAACGATCAGCCGCGTCAACCGGTCATTGAATTATGGGAATGACGGTTATGATATGGTGCTGGACCGTCTGAATCAACAGGCATAGACGACCAGTTACAGGCGGAAAGAAGGGGAATAAAACGACGCGGCAAATTCAGGCCGCGTCTGTTTTATTCCCTTTGGTTTGTTTTTGTTTATTTGTCGGAAAGATTATGATCAATGATGGATTCTATCAATTGTTTCTTTATATAAATGTCGAGGCTTAATATGCAGATAAAGGTAAACTGCTGCAGATAATCCCTTTCATCTTCCGGCAGATTATCGAACATATTCAGTGATTTTTCGTATTCATCTTTGACATTTTCAAGCAGATCAGCGGCGAAGGATGCCTCTTTTGAAAAAAGTGTATTGTAAATATTTTCAAGATTCAGCGGCTGATCGCTGTGAAAATACTGTTTCGTGAGCGGTTCCAATATGGTTTGGATGTCACTGATCGGCAGAAAATTCTTGAAATAGTAGATGAAGATCAGCAGAAGAATATGATCTTTGGAATATTTCTTTTTCTCCGGTGGAGGCAGAAGATGATTCTTCGTGTAATTATTGATCATGGTCTTGGTCATGATTTTATCATCCGGATAGCGCATGGTCTTTGATAAGTGCTGGGCCATGAAGGTGGTGATCTGATCGACATAAAGGTCAAGATCCGGCAGCATGGAAGGTTTGATATACTTGCCGTTGCCGTACCGGTGAAAGACTTCTTCTATAATATGTTCAATATCTGTTGTACTTGTATCTGGATGATGGGGGGATGTTTCCCCTGTGTGGTCGTTTGGATTAAAAGCTGGCTGCATCATGTATCAACTCCTGTTTGATTCGCCCTGTCATGTGTATGTTATCGCGTGTTTTCATTGTGTTTGCAGTTGGTCTATCTATAGTATAGTACATAAAAACGGTGAAAGTCAATCGAAATATTTATATGAAATGTCAAGATGTAGTAATGAAAACTATTTATGCGGCGCTTGCAATATCCGGCGGCAAATGGTATGCTAGAAGCGTGAATACAGGAGTACAGAATATGGAGGTACAGATATTATGGTTAAAAGAGCAGAAGATATGGTGAATTTATTTAATGAACATATGCGCGGAGGAGAGGGAACCGTACATATTATCCGTTATCTGGAGCCTGAAGAATACAACGGGAATGCGAAAATGATCGCGAAGCTGATATTCAATCCGGGCTGTTCCATCGGTACGCATATCCATGAAGGTGAGGAGGAGATTATCTGTATCGCCAGAGGTACGGCCGAGTATAACGATAACGGGACAATTGTCACTTTGAATGAAGGTGATTCCTGCGTCTGTCTTGGCGGGCAGGTCCATGGGATCCGCAATGCTTCCGAGACGGAAGTGCTGGAAGTTTTCGCGGTTATTTTATTATACTAAGATTGAAACGGATGTGAGAAGATGAAGATGAAGAGAATCGTTGCCAGCCTTCTGATCATGGCTCTGCTGGCGTTGACGGCGGCCTGCGGGAAAGAAGATGCTTCCAATGAATCCGGAAACGGTGGGGCTTCCGCGTCGGAGATGCCGGTTGATATTGTCTCCCATGTTGCAGATGGCGTGACGGTACAGACGGAAGCTACGGCAGCCATGGACGATGGATTGAAGAAAAACTATATCATACTTTTGGATGGCTGTTCCGATGAGGAAGCAGGATATTATCTGCATGATATCACCGGGGACGGAATACCGGAACTGATACTGGGGACGCATACGATGACGGTGTATTCCTATAATCAGGGAGCGGTCATGACGATTGGTACATTGGAGATCCAGGAGGCATGGCTGGATGATCAGTACGGATTTGTGGCTTCGTGTCAGCATGACGGCCGTTTTGAACTGCGCAGATATCAGTATGACGGCGAAATGTTTGCGGAAGAAGTACTCGTATCGGCAGACAGTGAAGCAGAGTTTGACACTGGCTCGGCCGATTACCTGAAGGGGGCCAGGACATTAAAACGGTATGAGTTGACAGATCGTTCCGAGTTTGATCTGGAAAAAGACTGACAATTGAATGGACAGTATCATTATATTGTACGGATGGACCGGGAATCTGGAAGCGGATTCCCGGCCTTCTTTTACTGAACTGCTTTTTGGGCGAAAGTCGGATCGATGAGTGTTTCATAATCGACACGTTCAGTCAGTTCTCCGGCCTGATCAAGGATATTCTGAAGCAGTGTGAAGGCTTCCTCTGTGAAAAGGCAGTCTTCTTTCCATGTATCCTGCGCTGCATACCGGTCGATAATGGTGACAAGGGTATCGGTATCCGTTTCTTCAAACTGAGGCTGGATGACGGCTGCTATTTCAGATGGTGTGTGGGTGTTGACATAGTTTAAGCCTTTTTGAATGGCATTGGTAAAACTCTGGATAATATCAGGATTTTCCTGAATGTAGCTTTCCAGTGCAGAAAAACAGGTATATGGCACATAACCGGAATCTTCACCGAGGGAAGCAATGACATAGCCGCTGCCGTTCTTTTCAAGGGAAGTGGCAAATGGCTCAAATTCAACGGTGTAGTCAGCGGTGCCGCTGGCGAAGGCTTCGGCGGTCAGACCAAAGTCGATATTCTGAATAATGGTCAGATCGGTTTTCGGATCAATATTGTGGAGCGTCAGTACATACTCAAAAATCATCTGCGGCATACCACCTGCCCGCCATACGCTCATGTCAATCAGGTTCATATTTACCATGCACATCGTCTTTCGCTGTGATCTGGCCATGGACTGTATCTGTAATCAATTTCTCAATTTCTTCTTTCGACTTTAAAATCAAATAAGGTTTCAATGAGTTATCTGTCGGCTCGATCAATCCCTTTTCTATCATTAGATAAATATATGGTAAAACAGATTTCTTTGATGTCGGATATCCGGCTTCAGAAAGTTTTGCCGAAAGATATTTTGCGGAAGTGAAACCACGATGATCCTCACAGATTAGTTTCATAGTTGTAAAAATAATTTCATTTTCTCGTCTGTTCAGTTCTTTGGCAGGACTGTATTTGATGAAACCGGAAAGGCCATATTTTAATTCGATCTCCGGCAGACCATTTTCATCAATATTAATTCTTTCAATGAGG
>CAYURX010000040.1:0-7589 GCA_964447245.1 uncultured Coprococcus sp.
CCCTGATTTATCTTTTGATGTTTTTTATTGATGTTCTGCTAAGAGAATATCATAACTGAAGAAGGGCATCAATCAAAAACACCCCAATTGGCTTTTGCATCTGACGCCAATCGAGGTGTTTTATGAATGATTTTATTGAGGTGACTGGTAATCACAGATTTACATTATGGGGTACAGCAAATCAATGTTAAAAAGCCGCCACTTCCATACGTAATTTTAAATAAATCAATATTATCCTTATTAAACTGGTTTAATTCTTCAATTTCTTTCAATTCTACAATCATATCCCCAATATTTTCTTTATTCATGTATATACCTCCAATTCTATAAAATTCATATTAATTATAGCAAATTGTAATTTAAAATTAAAATTGACCTTTTTCTTTTGAATTTTGTCCTTGATTCAGAAACATTGATACTACTGCCACAAAACAATTTTTTTCATCTTTTAAATCTAACCATCCACCATACTGATTCATAATCCATTCTACACTTTCAATCCCTAAACCATGTACTCCCCTATTCTTTTTTGTCGTTCTATAGTAACCATCAACCTTCTTCCTTTCACCTGCATAACGATTACTTATTTCCAGAATAAAGACACTATTTGGAGTCATCACTCTAACGCGAATAATACGCATTTCTAATGGCAATTCCTTCGTTGCATCTATGGCATTATCCAAAAGATTTCCAAGGACAACACACATATCTATTTCTTCTAAAGGACAGAAAAAAGCATCAATATCCACCACAACATCAATCTTATATTGTTTTGCCTCCCTTATTTTGCAATCTAATATTAAATCTATAATATCAATTCCAGTAAATTTATTTTTTTGACCTGCTATAGCTATTTGTTTTTCATCATTCAAATATTGTGTAACTTCTATGATCTTATTGTCTTTCAGCATAGCAATTAACATATCGTTAGATTGTTCAACATCTCGCATTTCATTTCTTTTTTCTTCATACATCTCCTTCAATTGAACATAATACCTTTTTAGATGAGTATAATTCAATTCTAAAATCTGTTTCTGATGACTTTCATCAAAAAGAGCTTTAAGAACAACAATCAATAATATACCACAAAACAATGACCATAAAACTAAAATTATAAGAAATACATGCGCATTGCTAATGCTTGCAAGCAACACATCTTCATTAAAAAGCAAAAACAATATTACTTCTTCTAAACTTGCAAAAACAGCAATTGTAATATATGACCGCCTTGACTTACAGTTGATTAAAACATCTCCATGCCGCTTTTGTTGTAACCATAAAACAATCGCAATAGTAACTATCATTGAAATTATATGTAAAATTTGCCACGGCTCACCATAAGTATTCTCTAAATATCTATATACCAACACTTTTTTTGAAAAGCAACCGATGCAAATAATTAAAAAACGTAATAAACTATATGTATACCAAAAAAGAAAATTCTGCGCAAACAACTTCCAGAAATTTATATAATAAAACATATAAAGTATTATGAAAATATAAACCGAATGAATCACTATCCCAATTTCTGAAAACTTATAATAGAAAGTATTTGCAACCTGTAATCCGGCCTCCATTGATACCAGTATAATATACAATCCCTTAACCCATTTTTTGTTCCAACGCATAGGTTCGTTGCCTACAGATAATTTAATCCCGCAATATATAACCACCAAGCACTCTGCTATTTGTACTATTTGTCCGAAACTCATAATGGCTGCTCCATATCTTTAATAATAATTTGTTTATATCTTTAATATTATACCGCACTTTATAGAAATACCAAAGAGGTATTTTTTATTTTTAAATACAAGTATTAAAAAATATATTCAAATCTTACCTGTCCTGTGTCGGATTTTGCCGGAATGTCGAATTATGTCAACTAATTGTAATTGAAAATTCCTCATATTCCCTCTATAATTGACATTATCAACGTTGATAATATCTTTTTCAGGAGGTTTATTTTCATATGACACAAAGAACTGATAAAATTTATGACAAGATTTTCAAGCGCATGCTTTCGCTGTCAACAAGGCTTGTGATTGCCCTGATCAACAGTCTTTTCAATACGCAGTATGCTCCCGACAGCAAATTGACCTACAATCTCACCGAAAATGTTGACAGCCAGCTTAACCGCACGCTGGCCGACACTATTATCACGGTCAACAATATCCACAGCTACCATATGGAAGCGCAGATTTATCAGGATGACAACATTATTTTCAGGATGTTCGATTACGGTTACCATCATGCGCTCAGAACAACCGCTTCGCAAAAGGACCGTATCATCTTCCCCGAACCAGCCATTATCTATCTCGCAGAAAGTCGGCCATTGCCTGATACATATGCCCTCGATATTGACTTCGGACAACAGGGAATTTTTACTTATACTGTACCGGTCTGCAATTTTATCTCCCTCACACCGGAAGAAATAGAAAAGAAAAATATGGTTATGTTGCTGCCATTTTATGTTTTGAAATTAAGGCGGACAATGAAAGAAAATCGTTCACCGCAGACTCTCGAACAGTTGAAAAAGCTGATTTTTGATGATATACTTGGTATTATCAACAGACAGTTAGCGGCAGGACTCTTAACCATCAATGATGCTACTATTCTTCGTGAAGTACTGCTGCGGCTGTACAATCACCTTTATGCAGATTATAAAGAGTGTAAAGAAGGAGGTATCAATACAATGATGGAAGATGAATTTATTCTTCAGACTGATATTATCACATATGAAGTCACCAAAAGAGTGACTGAAGAAGTCACTGAAAAAGTAACCGAAAAACTTACAGCGGAATATGAACAGAAATTATCAGAAAAAGACAAAATTATACAGGCATACAAGCTGCTGGCCAGGAATGTGCCAATTGAGCAAATTTCCATCGATACCGGACTATCGGAGGATGAAATACGCAATTTATAGTTTATGAGCCGCTATTGCCCTGAAACCGTCCGTTTTATCGAACGGTTTCAGGGCGTTTTTTGCTGGGATATACCATAGCGCCTCATACCCAAATAATAGAAATGGCACTCTAAAAAACCTGTCTTAAATTAAAAATATTATCTATGGCAATATATTGCCTGCTGCCAGGTAGATTTCATACCACTCTTTTCTGGTCAATTGAATGTCTGCCGCCTGACAGATCTCATCCAGCCGGGATAAGGTCATAGTACCTGATAACACCTGCATATTAGCCGGATGACGCAGGATCCACGCGGCAGCAATCGTCGTACTGCTGACTGCATATTTTGACGCAAGATCGTCAAGCTTCTGATTAAGTTCAGGGAATTGATCGTTATTCAGGAAAATGCCCTCAAAATAACCATACTGGAAAGGCGACCATGTCTGGATGGTAATGTCATGCAAACGACAATATACCGCATTTTGACTGGATAAAAACATCCTCGCGCCTGATATCTGTCATCTTAAAAGCTTCCGCAAAAATTTCTTCGCACCGGCCTCCGCCATAGATATCGGCATGATCAAAGAAATTAACTTCCTGATTGACGGCCCTCTCAATCAGAGCCGCCGCCTGAACAGCGTTGACACTGTCCAGGCACATACAGCCAACGGCAACTGCCGGAACCTGCAGTTCTGAAGAACCCCATCTGACCTTCTTCATGCTGTTTCCGCCCCCTTACTTTAACCCGAATTATTCCTGTTTTTATTAATAAGACTATTTCTTTAATATGACTTCTGCTTCTTTTGAAACATAAGATGGCTGAACGATCGGATCATACATATAACCTCTGCGATATCCGCTCATGATTTCTTCAAAGAATCCCGGACACTCCAGAACCATGGCAATGACATTATCCCCGTCTTTATTCAAATAGCAATCAGGAATATAAAACGCCTCCTGCGGACCGATAATATCATACTGCGCCACAGGTTTGCCATTGACATAAATCAGCAGTCTCTCATCGGCTTTGATTGGTATGATCTGAAGCGGCGCCGAATAACCTTCGGCCGGACAATATTTAAAATGGCGTCTGAACCATACAACATGTCCCATCTCTCTGCCAACGACCATCTTTTCCACATCCGGCGCATTCTGCCATGCGTCATCGGCATAATCCAGTGTATGATAGCCCGCGTTATAGCCGTCAAGCTGATATTTAACTCTGAAAGATTCAACAGTCACGCCGATATTTTCTCCACTGGCATATTTACCCTCAATGAAGAATGGATTGAGAATACCGCTGTATTTGACCAGCGCGCCCTCATGCGGATGAGACTTGTTATGAAACTCATTGGCATAGAGAATAACCATCGTATTGACGCCCTTCTTCAAAGCTGATGTAATATTATGGCGGTCAATGGATTTATTTCTGGACCGGAAAACAAGGATACCATTGATATACAACAGATAACGGTCCGTATCATTATGCCTGAAAAACAGATAACCTTCCTGCACATCATCCTTCATCTCAAACCGGCCTCTGAACCAATAATAGCCATGGCTGAACATATCGGCTTCCTCCAGTGAAACCGCTTCTCCAGATACTTCCAGTCACTGTCGTCATAATCGTCACGGATCTCAGGGCTGTCCGCACAGTATTTCCAGTTGGATGTCCACTCGACCTCCGGCCTGTCGGAAAAAGAGGAAGTTTGAATGCCGTCTCTTTCATCACTGTTTTTCCCGATGTTTTCTCCGCATTCATCGGATAAAAACTGAATTTTGTATCTGTATTTTCTTTCACCTGAACCTTTAACCGGATATCATCGGCTGTTTCAGTGATGTCCTCCAGATAATAGGCATTGTGCATCAAAATGCCGTCCTTCAATGTATCCACCCGGCCAATCATCCGCTCACCGAAGATAAAGAAGATCACATCACCGGCCCTTACAATAACCGGTTCACCGTGATGATAGCAGATCAGACTGCATCCGTTACCGATATCGTATTTTTTTGCCCGTCCTTTTTCAATCACAATCTGATCAACGGGAACATTCAGGTATAATTCACCCTCCGTTTCTTCCGTACCATACATCACAACAGCTGTCCGGCTGCCATATTTCTGGGTCAGCCATATCTCGGAAATCGCGTAATTTAATCTGACATCCGTTCCCGGGATCCTGAAGGCAATCGGGAACATGCGTGTCTGACTGGCTTTAATCGTTGTACTGAAAATATATTCCCGGTCATTGAGTTCGGCAGGCACCTGAATCGTGATCTGCTTATCGGCTTCCTCCACATTGCGGACAAAGAAGAAACGTCCATCTTCATTGCCCTCCTGATAAGTCGTAAAATTCTCATAAGCCCGGTCAATCGAAACATCCAGAAATGCGCGTCCTCATTCAATACGGCAATATTTTCTCCCCCGGCAATGATCTTCATCAATTTTTTGCCGTCGCTCTCTGCGATCATATGATTAAATTCCTTTGCAAAACGGATGATTCTCCGATTCTGGTTCACATCGCGGAAATTGGAATTTCCCTGAGAATAATTCGTTGCGTCCACCTGGAAGAAATTGTATTCCCTTTCCAGATCGCCGTGCTTTCTTGAATAAACATACATAATATGTCTGCCATTGCCTGTCCTGACCGGGTAACCGCCCCTTAAGTAATTGTCCATAAAGGTCTGACCGCAGTACAGATCAAAAGCCTTTGAATTGCTGGAAATAAAAGCATGGCGCTTGGTGCGCTCAATCACTTCTCTGTTTTCGGCAATCTTTCGTTCTATATAATCCGGTTTGATCTTCTCCTTCAAAAATGTCTGATACCGTTGAAAGCCTGACGCACTGCCGATCAGCGTATCCGTCACATCCGATTCTCCGGGCTGCAGGCTGATTGTCTTATACCCAAAAGCACACGGCGTATAGCCCACACTGACCTGTTTCTCCGGAATATGGAACACGTCTTCTAAAAAAGCTTCCGGATATGTGAAGTCGGTCACATGACCGAAAATCAGCGACGGATCAACAATCGTTTTTGAAATATTCAGATGACCGTCTTTGAAATTAAAATTCAAATAAAAATTGCCGCCTTCCAACAGCACTGTCTTTGCCGTATCATAAGGCAGCTCCTTAATACGGTAAAAAGCCAACCCTTCATCCATATCGGCACTCATCCACGCCTGACGCAGATTACTCTCATTCTTCATATCCGCATTGATCAGATAATAAGGAATGATCACTGCCATGCCGTCCGCAACTTCGACGGATACCGGTGACTCTCCGATATTTTCAATTTTCACCTGCCGGATGAGGGCCGGGATATTTTCACCCGGAAGCGTGCAGAACATAACCTCCGTGCGGATCCCCAGTGTCTCATTCACATCTTCCAGTTTGAAATCATAAGAGGTGATCCGCATACGCTGACTGACCTTCTGCGTTTTGTCAGCCTGCCTGTCTTGAAACGGCTCATAAAAAACAGTGCTTTGATCCTCTCTCTTTATTTTCATAAAAGTACGGAAACCCTGAAGGGCCGTCTGGCGGTAGGCTTTATTCGCCGGCTGAAACTCCATGATCGAATAATCTTTATTATTGACGCCAAAAGTGGCCATACACTGACCTCTGTTGACATAATAGGCCCACATTGGTTTGCCGTATAATCCCGAAACAGCCGGCAGGAAACTTGAAAACGGCTTTTTCCGGTTATAATCTTCTATCACAAATTCCTGCTGCTCATTGATATAATAGCTGCTGTTGCTCATTGTTTTCTGTCCTTCCATGCCCTCTCTATACGCACCTGATTCAGATAATCCACAAATCCACAGTCGAGACTCTGTTTGAACATCGTAGACAGATAACTACCACTGGTCGTCACTTCCACCTGCTGGTTGAAATCGCCTGTCGAGAACTGCTGGATCGCCTCACTGACTTTTCGCAGCGGACCGGTCACAGCATTCGATATGATCACCAGCAGCGGCATCATACCAAGCAATATACCAAGCAGCAGCGCAAGGGGCATATAAGCCACATCAAGAATCTGCATCTGCAGACCATATCTCGGTACGATCTTGCAGACAATACTGGCATTCGCCTCCAACTGGTTGCAGATAATATCATAATCTTTGTAGGTCAGATGCTTCTCCCGCGTCCGGTAATCCTGCCCGGCAAATTCTTCATTTTTGAGATAGGCCTCGACTTCTTCATCCAGTTCCCCATAACGGCTCAGTTCATTGCCATATCTGTCCAGCACAAGAACACTTTCCTCCGGACTCTGCACAATACTTTCACAAAGGCTCTGAAAACGTTCCTGACTGACGCCAATGACAATAAATCCAAGGGGCTTTTTCGTTGTCATATCAACCTTTACCCGGTACAGGACCACCTTATCCGTACGACTGCTCAGATAAATCTCCCCACTGTTTTTCGGCACGCTTTTCCACACCATGCCATTACTGCTCTCAAGGGTCTCCTGATAAATATCCGTATTGCGGACATCCTCGATATCCGGCACGTAAACGCTGCCGTCCATGCCCCGCAGATACGGCCGGACGCCATTTTCAGGATAGATGGCAATGGTTTTAATATGACCTTTCAGGGCGATCATATCCTGCACGATCTACATCGGCGCATCATCCTCCCACAGTTTTGTAATCGCGTTGAGCTTCTCCGGTTCATCCGATGACAGCAAA
>CAYURX010000040.1:7599-18289 GCA_964447245.1 uncultured Coprococcus sp.
GTATCTCCTCATTGATACAGATATAAGTGGTAAAATCTTTGATCTCCGTCTGAAGAACATTCATACTGTCTGCCAGTGCGTCAACACTGCCCTGATCCTTCTCCAGCCGCGAATTTAATGCACTGTTATAATTGTAAAAAAGAAGAACAAGGCATATGATGACAAGTACCGGGGTAATCGTCAAATATCCGTAGAATATTAATTTCTGCTTCACACTTAATCGGTTCACCCATTGCTTTATTTTCTTCATATGCCCGTTCTTCCTTTACTTTTTTATCCTTTAACTGCACCCATGGCCACACCCTTGGTAATATGCTTATTCAAAAGAACATAAACAATGATCGCAGGTGCTGCTGTTAATGCCATGACCGCAAACTGTACTGCGTAGTTGGAGGAATACTGTCCGGTAAATTCCAGTACGGAGAATGGCAGTGTCTTCCATTTTGGAGAACTTAAATATGTACTTGCCATCATAAATTCATTCCAGTTATTGAGGAAAGTCATAATTGCCACCGTTGCGATTGATGATTTCAGCATCGGTGTGATAATCTGGAAAATAATCCGGTAGATACCACATCCATCCATAACCGCCGCTTCTTCCAGTTCCACAGGAATAGATTCCATAAAGCTTGTCATCAGGAAAAGTCCCTGCGGCAGAGAAAATGCAACGTACGGAATAAGCAGTGCCCAGATGGTATCTGTTAATCCCAACATACTATAAATCTTATAATTTGGCAGCAGCGTTGCATGGATCGGAATCATCATACCCATCAGCAGCAAGGTCTTAACAAGCCCGCTCAGTTTCCACTTCATTCTCCGGCATGCAAAAGATGCCATGATAGAAACAACGATAACGATCACCACTGCCAGTCCATTTATAAGTATACTATTTTTTAAGTATAAAAGGAAGTGGCCGTCCACAAACGCTTTCACATAATTGCCCCACTGGATTTTTTCCGGTATGATCAACAGACCGCTTGTAAACATTTCAGTACTGCTGGCAAGGGAAAAGTCAAACAGCCAGATCAGGGGAAATATCTGGATAACGGCCACAATAATCAGAACGATCCACAATACAGGTTTTGTTATCTTCGTTTTCTTCTTTCCAACTGGTTCCATTATACCGCCCCCTTCGCCTTTTTCGCCGGTCTGTCATCCCTGTCTTCAAAGATTTTATTTAAAACAACTGTTGCGATCAGACAGATGATAATAAATACAACGCCAATTGCATTACCATAGCCATATCTGTAAGCTTTGAACGCCTGCTGATACAGGTAGTTGGCTGCAAACTGTGTGCTGTTTCCCGGTCCGCCGTTTGTCAGCAGATAAACCGTTTCCATCTGTTTCAGGGCCGAAATGACAGCCATCGTGACATTCACCTGAATGACCGGTTTCATCAGCGGCAATGTAATATGAAGAAACGTATTGACCTGCGTTGAACCGTCAATGGCTGCGGCCTCATAGAGCACCGGATCAATATTTTTAATACCTGTATAATAAATCAGCATACCCCATCCAAAACCGTGCCAGATCATAACGATCAATACGGCCCATATGGCTGTATCATTACTGAACCAGTTAATATCGCCTTTTCCGCCAAATGCCTTGATAATATTATTTAAAAGGCCAAAATCAGGATTGTAAATGAATTTCCACAGATACGCGATAACTGCCACGGAAATGACATTCGGAATAAAATAAACACATCTGAAAAAGCCTTCGGCTCTGCCGCCAAGTTTATCCAGAATAGCGGCCGTGATCAAAGCCAGCGGATGCTGGATAAAAATAAATCCAATAGCCAGCAGCAATGAGTTCAGCAGCGACCGTCCGAAAGCCGCGTCTTTGAAAAGTTCTTTATAATTGTCCAGACCGATAAAAGCCGGTGTACCCATTCCTGAATATTCTGTAAAACCATAGTAGACACTCAGACAGATCGGTGCAAAAATGGCAAAGAAGAATAACAGCAGCCCCGGCAGTACCAGACTTAAAATAACGAGCTTATTGCTATATAATTTTTTCATGTGACTGCTCCTTACGAAGAAAGATATGGCCGCCAGAATGATTTTCCCGACGGCCATAACGAATTTGTGTTACTTTATTATGTTCCTACTTACAAGCTGCGCCAATTGCTGAAAGGAAATCATCGACACTCTAATTGTGTCGCCGCTTTCGGCTGAACCGGATGTTTCTGTTTTAGATGCATCACCGCTGCCTGAGCCGCTGCCTGAACCGCATCCTGCAAGGACTGACGCTGCCATCACTGCCGCCATTGCAAGTGTCAAAAATTTCTTTGTCATCTTTTTCATCTTTTTACCTCCTCGCCTTTGTTTTAAAGGTTTCTTTGATGGTTTTATTCGAACACTGACCCCCTGACAAAAACAGCCGATAAACTTTCAAAAAGGTGGAAAATTTTTTAATTCTATAATTTTTTTATCCACATTTCACTATATTTACATCCTGCTCACAATGCGATAATAAGATTTTGAGGTAATTCTGTACACAAAAATATATAAAAACGCAAAAACAATAAAGCAACATGCTGTAACAAAAATCAAAAATCTGAGATTGATCAATCCAAACAATATCAGCAGTTTATGGATCATCGGGAAGGCAAAAGCCAGATGCACGCCGGCCATAACAAGCGGCAGGAAAAATACCGTTAATACCTGCGAATTAATGCTGCTTCTGATATCCGTCCGTGTCATACCGACCTTCTGCATGATCTCAAATCGCGACTGGTCTTCGTAACCTTCTGAAATCTGCTTATAATACATGATCAGCACGGCCGCAAATATAAACACGATGCCAAGAAGGATGCCAAGGAAGAACAGGCCGCCATACAGACCGTAGAATCCGGCTCTTTCCGCGGCAACACTGCTGCAGCTTGTATAATCGTAATCATTTTCCGCATTGGCCGAAATCTCCTTCAATCCGAGCCGGATCTGACCCATAATATCAATCTGCATCTCATCCTCGCAGTCCAGATCAAAGCCATAGTACCATTGCAGATTCACAATACTTCTGCCTCCTCCGTCTTTCAGCGCGAGATAAGGGCTGATATAGGCTTCAAAATCCGGCACGAAGATAAACATCGACGGCAAAATCTGCATGGCGTCCACACTGTTGTCTACAAAATCCGGCACGATCTTTTTTACCCGTTGGGTTTCTCCGCCGGCAAGGACAATGGTATCCTCTTTGTAGCTGGTTTTTGTTGTATACAGCAGAATTTCTCCTGATTCCAGTGTTTCATTCTGATCCATCAGACGATTATATTCTTCCAGCGGCAGCACAAATATCTGCCACATAACCGAATAAGCATCAGCCTGATTGTTATATTCTGCAGAGCCGTCAAAAACGATCTGATTATCAATAAGATAACCTGCAAAAGCTGCATTTTTATATTCCAGCACATCTTCTGCAGTCTGTCCGTAATCAGCAACTGCCCCGTCAGCCATCTGTCTGATGGTATCCAGACAGCCACTCTCATAGGTATCAAGATTAACCATATTCATCTCGATCGCGATATTTCTTGGATATCTCGTTCTCAGACTGTCCTCGGCTCCCGCGTACAGGCATACCGTTGACGATGTCATGACAAGCACCATGGTACACAGAATGCAGATCGTTGCCAGTCCGGCGCCGTTGCGCTTCATGCGATAAATCATGGAAGATACGGAGACAAAATGATTGGTCTTATAATAATAATTTTTATTTTTCTGAAGCAGCTTGCATAAAACGACAGAACCGGCCACAAACAGCAGATAAGTCGCTATGATCACCAGAATAACCGCGATAAAGAATCCACCCAGGGCTGCCACCGGATCTTCAATCGTTACCGCCATGTAATAGGCGATACCTAAAATCACCAGACCGGCCAGGGCAAACAGCCAATTGGCTTTCGGCGGCTTCTCACCCGTATTCTCACTATGAAGCAGATCAATAGGATTCGACAAATGGATCTGCCGCAGCGTATTCAGAAAAATCAAAAAGAAGATGATCACGAATAACTGAATGGTTTTGGCGATAGATACCAGGTCCAGTGAAAAGCTGAAATTCACTTCGGCATTCAGTATATTGACCATGGCCAGTTCTGCGAATTTTGAAAAAAGCAAACCGGCTCCCAGTCCGCAGGCAAGGGCGATTCCGGCTGTCATCAGACTCTCCCACAAAAGGATGCGGGCCAGATGAATTTTCCCCATACCCAGTATATTATACAGGCCAAACTCTTTTTTCCTCCGGCGGATCAAAAAAGAATTTGTATAAAACAGAAAGATCGTCGCAAAGACCGTGATGACACCACACCCCAAATCCAGCATGGACTGCATGACATCGCCGCCCGGTATGCTATTGAGCAGCTCGCTCTTACTCAGAAACGCAACGATATAATACATCATGACCATACCAATACAGGTCAAAAGATACGGCAGATACAATTGTTTATTTTTCCACATGCCATTCCAGGCCATCTTTGAAAAAAAGCCCCTTTTCATTGTCTGTCACCACCTGTCGCCAGAATTGTCAACGTATCGGATATCTTCTGGTACAGTTCCTCGTTGGTGCTGTTGCCTCTGTAAATCTGATGGAAAACCTCACCGTCCTTGATAAAGAGGACCCGCCCCGCATGACTGGCCGCTTTGACCGAATGGGTGACCATGAGAATCGTCTGTCCATGACGGTTGATCTCCCCAAAAAGCTTCAGTAATTCATCGGTTGCCCTGGAATCAAGGGCCCCGGTCGGCTCATCCGCCAGCACCAGCTTCGGCTTCGTTATCAGCGCCCTGGCCACGGCCACACGCTGTTTCTGCCCGCCGGATACCTCATAAGGATATTTCTTCAGAAGCTGCGCAATACCAAGCTGCTCGGCGATCGGTTTGATGCGCGATGCCATTTCTTTGTGATGTTTGCCGGCCAGCACAAGGGGCAGATAAATATTATCTTCCAGAGAAAAAGTATCCAGCAAATTGAAATCCTGAAAGACAAAGCCAAGATTATCCCGGCGGAAAGTTGCCATATCCCTTTCCCGGATTTTTGAAATATCCCGGCCGTCCAGCTTCACCGTACCGCCCGTCGGCTTGTCGAGGGCCGCCAGAATATTTAAAAGGGTCGTTTTACCGGAACCGGATTCACCCATGATGGCCACATACTCGCCTTCCTCCACGCTAAAGGATACATTTTTTAAAGCTTCAACTTTATTTCCCCCTAAACGGGTCGTATATGTTTTTTTCAGTCCGTTGACTTCCAATATACTCATTATCCATTCTTCCTCCTGCTCTATTTGATGTACCCATTGTAACAAAAAGAGGAAATGCAATGCCATCGAATCGACTTACATTTCCCTGTGAAATTCTTACGTTTTCGTAAGGAGTGCCAGTATCTTATTCAACCTCCAGTTCCCGGTGTTCAAGACCAATGCGGATGACCGTGCCGCTGTCCGGTGATGAAGAAGCCAATATCCTGTGTCCGAGGTTATTGCAGATCCTCCGGCAGATGTACAGGCCGATGCCGCTGGCTTTTTTGTCGCTCCGGCCATTATAGCCTGTATACCCTTTCTCAAAAATGCGCGGCAGATCTTCCGCCGCAATACCGATCCCCGTATCCCTGATACATAAAGTGGCCGGTTCCTCCATCTCAATGGTGATCGTGCCGCCGGGAGGCGTATATTTCAAAGCATTGGAGATGATCTGCTCGATGATAAACAACAGCCATTTCTCATCCGTCAGTACGCTCTTATTCAACGGTTCATATTGCAAATGCAATTTTCTTCTGAAAAACTGCCCGGCAAATTTTTTAACAGCCTGACGGACAATGGCATCCAGATCATATTCCTGAATCACATAATCTGTGGAGCCCGCATCCAGTCTCAGATAACATAAAACCATTTCCACATACTGTTCGATCCGGAATAAATCTTCGGATAACTGCCGTGAAAATTCTGTATCTTCATTCTGCAGATTCAGCCGCATGGAAGCAATGGGCGTCTTGATCTGATGCACCCACATTGTATAATAATCAATCATATCCGCATATCTGGCATTCATCGCGTTGGACAATTGCTGCTGCTCCTCCTGCAGCAGCCGGATGATCTGCTGATAATCCGCATCCTCCATCGTCTTCACTTCCGGAAATTCTTCCATCAGGGAATCCGGCAGCCGGCTGATCTCCTGCAGTCTCCGGTGTTTGCGGCGCCATTTGGTATAATCCCGCATCAGGAAAAACATGCCGATAAAGGCACAGATCAAAACCGGATAAATCACGGCTTCCATTGGCAAATGATAAAGCTGGAAGATACTCAGGAATATGATTGAAAACAGTCCGTAAACAATGATCCTTTTCCTGTACTGCCGCAAATAAGCCATTAAATCCATCATAAAAAACCTCCTGCTGCCTCCTGTTTACCCGATCATATAGCCCACCCCGAATTTTGTCGTAATAAAATCCGTCAGTCCCGCCGTGTCCAGTTTCTTTCGCAGACGGTTCACATTGACCGTCAACGTGTTCTCATCAATAAAGCTGTCCGTTTCCCACAGTTGTTCAATCAGGCGCTGACGGCTCACCACTTTCCCCTTGCTCTCCATCAGAGCCAGCAGGATACGGTATTCATTCTTCGTCAGCGCGATCTTCTCCCCCATATACGTCAGATCATGGTCGCCCGTATTGAGCATGGCGCCCCGGTGTTCCAGAATGGGAACAGCCGACGCGAAATCATAGGTTCTCCTGAGCATGGCATTGATCTTTGCCATCAGCACACTCTGGTCAAAAGGTTTGGCAATAAAATCATCCGCCCCCATATTCATCGCCATGACAATGTTCATATTATCAGACGCCGATGAAATAAAAATAATCGGCACCTTTGACACTTTTCGAATCTCGCCGCACCAATGATAACCATTGAAAAACGGCAGGGAAATATCCAGAAGGATCAGATGCGGTCCGTATTCCGCAAATTCCGCCAGAACATTCCGAAAATTCTGCACACATTTCGCCTCCATGCCCCACATCTCTGCCTGTGCCTTGATTGCCCGGGCGATTCCCATATCATCCTCAATAATTAAAATCCGATACATAACGATATTCTCCTTCTGTGCTGCTCATATCTACAGGGCCTCAATGTCATAAGCTGTATATTCATGATCATAATGGTACCCCAACTGCTCCGCCAGATCGGCTGACCATCTCGTCCGGGCATCCCAGCTCGCATACCAGCCCCGCTTCATGCATTCCAGAATCAGCTTCGCCCCGCAGACACGGGCCAGCCCCCTTCTTCTGCAGGGTTCATCCGTAACGATCTCCACTTCAATACCGCCCTTATAGCTGGAATAGGAAGATGCGCCCGACACAGGTATGCCGTCTTTAAGAACCATCACGCCCAGTCCCATTTGCTCAAATAAGGGATAATTCTCATACTGTGACACAAAATCCCGGCTCCACTCATAGTTTTTACACCATTCATACAGCTCTTTGTCAATCATTTTTACCTGATAGCCTTCCGGCAGCGCGTCCACCATCCCGGCAAGCTTTTCCGCGTCAAAAATGCCCGGCTCCTTCTTAATGGCATACCGCGTCACCTTTACGGCCCTGTCGCCGTATTGCGTTTCAATAACCTTTTCCCAGGCTTCACTGCCCGGCACCATAATGAGGAATCGTTTTTCATAGCTTTCCGGCCGAAACATCACCAGTTCATCATCCGGCTCCCCATCCACAAAACAAAAATCGCCAAGCACGGCCATGGCCGACTTCGGTGACTGAAGATCATCCACATAAATGGCCCCCATCACTTTCTGCAGACAGGACCAGATCAATGACTCCTGCCAGTTTTCAAATATTTTTTCAGCTTTCGCCGTATCTTCAAGTTTAAATATCATCGATTTTTCCTCCCGCCTGTCTATTCAAAAAGGCCGCCGTAAAATCACTTTGCGGCAGCCCTGTTATTCATCCAGCCATTCATACACTGACAATACGATTAATATTCAATCGCTGCGTCAAGAACCTCCTGAGGAACCGTAATTGCGTCAACACTATCAAAAGCCGTATAATCCATTGACATTGTAAAGTTTGAAATCGTAATACCGGATTCGTCAACCAGTTTATCAAAGCCATTGAAAGTATAATCTACAGAAATCGGCATACTGTCTTCTTTGCCAATGGCATATTTGAAATCAACGGAAAGGCCCTCCATATCCATCTCGCCATCGCCTGTCATACTGCCGACAAGTGCTTCTGTTGTACCAAGAACGTTCTGAATGTCATCACCTTCGATCGTACCGGTAATAATATAAGCTTCCTTGCCGTCCACTTCTTCAGTTTCCTCAGCCAGTGTCACTTTATCAAGATTGGCCAGCAGATCTGAAGCCATCTCATCGAGCGCTTCCGCATCGTCAGTTGCAAAATCTTCACGCTCAACCATCCACTGATCCATCACGCCAACATAAGTTGCCAGCTTGTCATCTTCTGCCATCACATACATCTCCATATCAATGCTCATACCGGATACAGAGATTGTTGCTTTCGTGTAATTGGCCATCGGATCGTTCGTTGTCTGCATATCCATTTCCATGGTCATATCCATGGCGCCGCCATTTTCTTCGCCGGTATCCATCGTAATATTGGCAGTGATATGATTCTCCATGGATTTCATGGCTTCAGTCTTGGTCTGAACATCCTTCAGCAAAGACTCTGCAGTTACCTCTTTGGAACCGCCGCCACCGCAGCCTGTGAGCATTCCCAATGTCAGAAGGCCAATCATTAATACACTTACAATTGATTTTCTCATTTTCTTTTCCCCTTTTGTTTATTTTTTGTTTAAAAATACAATATGTGTATTTGAGAAACAATGCTATTATATCCCTATTACCCAGAGTCGGCAACATATATTTAAACTATTTAGTTAAATCGTCCAATATCACCGACCACGCCTTTGTCAGCCGCTCTAAGCTCCAGGAAGCATTGGCCGGACTTGTGGATGGCAGCCCCACCGGTTCGATGCCCGTTAGCGGCAATAAATGCTTTTTATACAGGCGCAGGGCTGTCTGTCCATTGACATAAATATGCTTCACAGACGCCGCCTGCAAAATACGCGCCACATCATTGGGTACCGCGTTTTTGATACTGCTGTCGCTGGAACCGATGATATCACAACTGGCGATCACATCCCACAGGGCAATATGGTTCTCAAGCAGGAAGTTCTTCCTCTCCTCCACTGTTGTCAGCGGCTGATGGCCCGTCACTCCCGCCATCACTTTCCAGAACCGATTCTGAGGATGATGATAGAAAAACTGTCCCCGCGATTTTACCGAAGGCAGAGACCCCAGTATTAAAATCCGGGACCGGCTGTCATAAACCGGCGGCAGATCATGAACAACATGGGTATACTCGCCCATCCTAATATTCCGTTTCCTTCGTCACGGTTATGGCCAGGGCCCCCGGTCCGATATGGCAGGCCACACTCAAAGACAGGGGATTGACGAGGATCTCATGGTTCGGAAAAGCCTCTTTCACTTCCCGGACCCATGCATCCACACCCTCTCCCGGAGTATAGGACACCGCAATGTGTACATGCTCACCTGCGGCGGAATGACCGATCCTTGTCTCCATGTCTTTGCGAATGGCGTTGAGCATGATCCCCTTTGCCTGCTTCACGGTTCTTGCCTTGGCAAACGCGTCCAGCTTCTCACCCTGTATCTGAAGTACCGGCTTCAACTTAAGGAGCGTACCGAGAGCAGCTGCAGCCGGTGTGATCCTTCCGCCCTTTTTCAGATACTTCAGCGTATCCACCATAATATAAATACTGGAATCAAATTTCTGTTCTTCAAGTATCTGCCTGATCTGTGCCGCCTTCATGCCCGCTTCTGCCATGTCCATGGCATCCATCACCGACTGCCTCAGCGTCACGGAAATTCTCTGATTATTCACAACACAGACACGGCCGTCATAATCTTCGGCCAGCACCGCAGCCGTCTCATAAGAGCTGCTGAGACCGCTGGACATAGGAATATGCACGACCTCATCATATTCTTCCAGAAGCTGATCCCACATCTTCATCACCGCGTCCGGGGATGGCTGGGAAGTGGAAATATTCACATTTTCTCCAAGTTTTTTATAAAATTCCTCCTGTGTCAGGGTTATATCTTCAAAATATTGCTGACCGTCAATATCAAAAGGCATCGGTAATACATACACGCCCAGTTCCTTTGCGTCGGCCTGCGTAATGCCGCTGTTGCTGTCTGTCATAATTGCGACATGTGCCATATTTATCCTCCTTCCAAAAAAGCTTTTTGTACTTTACAACTATACCGTAAAATTACCCTTTTTGCAAGTTAATACTTCTTACGATTTCTTAACAGCGCACCTTGACAAGTATCCTTTATTCACGCTAAAATATCAGAGATTGCGATTCATTCATATTCACTATATACTGGAGGTAAAAATGGCTGATTTTAGAAAGGAAATAGAAAGACGCCGCACCTTTGCCATTATTTCTCATCCCGATGCCGGCAAGACCACATTGACTGAGAAATTTCTGTTATACGGCGGCGCCATCAATCTGGCCGGCTCCGTCAAAGGCAAAAAGACAGCAAAGCATGCCGTGTCCGACTGGATGGAGATTGAAAAAGAAAGAGGTATCTCTGTCACTTCTTCTGTCATGCAGTTTAATTATAAGGACTACTGCATCAACATTCTTGATACACCGGGA
>CAYURX010000041.1:0-7634 GCA_964447245.1 uncultured Coprococcus sp.
CATACCAACTTCTGAGCACTCGCCTTCGAAGTTTGCTCTTAAATCAGCCATGATATCTTCAGGAGCGCCCTGAGCAACACCTACAACGTGCTCTGCAGCCCAGGATCTCTCGCCAGCCTGTTCTTTAAACTTGCTGGCTGGTGCCTTACAAACCGGACATACTTCAGGAGCTGCTTCGCCTTCATAAACATAACCACATACTGTACATACAAATTTTTTCATTTTTTAATCTCCTTTTTATTATAATTTAATTCATTTCGTGTAGCTTTTATAAAAACAGTAATCATTACTGTTATCTGTATGATACACTGTTTCTTTCTGTTTGTCAACTACTTTTTAAAACATTTTCACTTTTTACACATTCTTTGCAAATTCCATAAAAATATGCAAAGTGTCCTTCGATCCGGCCATCGAAACCATTCCCGGCCAGAACATTGATATGATCCATCGGTAAAAGATCCAAATCGGACACCTGCCCGCATTTTCTGCACTGAAAATGATAGTGGGGGCTGGTTCTTGCGTCGTACCGATCCAATCCTTCGCCGCAGGAAAGCCGGTTAATCTCTCCCTGCTCTGCCAGTAATGACAGATTACGGTAGACAGTACCAAGACTGATCTTCGGATAAGTCTCCCGAACAGCCATATAAACCATGTCCGCCGTCGGATGATCGCACCGGGACCTCAGGCATTCCAATATTGACTCTCGCTGTCTGCTGTATTTTATCGCCGCCATATGAACTCCTTAATATAATAATGATTACTAATATTATAATCATTATATATCAAAAAGTCAAGTCTTAGAACTCAACTATTTGTTGATTATTCAGCCACAAAATTTGGGAAGTCAATCATTTCTACAGGCAGTTCAGACTCAGTCTGCTGAGCCCGGAATTTTCTGACAGTCATCACAAGTGAAACCCTTGAAAAACGCCGGTACTTGGTTTTCTGGAGTGCAATGAACAGAAAACCTTAGTATCCGTTGCGTTTTTCACGGAGCGGGAGCGTGTTTCACTGTGATGCCTGCCAGAAAATTCCGCTCACCAAGCTGAATCTGAACGGTTTCAGGGCGCCTTTTGGTTGGAATTTGCAATAGCGTCCGAAGCGTCCGATTTATATTCCAGACAGCAGCGTGAATCTATTGAAGATGTACAGCAACCCCTTCATCGTTACACATTTGAGAAAGGTATTTTTTATGGATTTGATAGACAGCATTAGAGATTCAGCAAAACTGCGAAATTATTGGGAGTCGCTTCTTGGAAAGGAACTGCTCAAAAAAGTACTGGATTCGCCGGAAACATATGATTTTCAGGAAAATCATATGAATCAGGATCAGATGGATCAGGATCAGATGAACCAGGCAAACCAGGCAAATCAGTCAACACAGGCAATCAGGAATGAAGAAATCGATCTTATCGCCAGCGAATATCAATCATTTCTGAAAGGCGAAGGTTTCTTTTCACCCTTTTTTGATTTTATTACAAATTACATCTTGAAAAAATTAAATACGAAATTAAATGAATTAAATACATTAAATACATTTAATACATTCAATGCATTTAATACATCAAGTGCAATTGAAGATGATCTTCCTGACAGCCATATCCGGGAAAGTCTGGTTAAGCAAATGGGAGAGCGCCTGTCATGGACCTGTATCCGGTGTTTGATTAATGAAATGCATGGGCTGAAGGAAAACGGACAGCTTAAAGGCAGTGACAGCACGGAGGAATATCAGGATTATCTGGAAAGGTATTTGAAATCGCCGGAATATGTTCGGAATTTTTTCAATCAATATCCGATCATTGCAGAATTAGTGATCACGAAAACAAAGGATTTTGTGCAGTATACAGGCGAATTGATGAGTCATTTTAGAAAAGACAAAGAAGAAATTGTCCGGGTACTGTGTGAGGGAAGATCTTTTGAAAAAATTACGGAAATCAAAATCGGACTTTCAGATGAGCATTTTGCCGGAAAGACAGTGGCAAAATTGTGTCTTGACAACGGGACGGTTATCTATCATAAACCCCATGATCTGTCATTCGCGGTATTTTACAATGAAATGCATCAATGGTTACTGGAAAGATGCGGACTGGACAGTTTTTCATATAAAATCTTAAATCGTGAAGCGGAAGGTTATGGATGGGAAGCGGAAGTGAGCCATCAGGGCTGCAGTTTTCCGGCTGAGATTGAAGAATATTACCAAAGAGTCGGTATACAATTAAGTCTGTCCTATGTTCTGGGGATTACAGATATTCATTTTGAAAACATGGTTTCTCACGGTTGTTATCCGGTGATCATTGATTTGGAATTTTTCGGTGACAGGCGGCTGAAGGTTAAAGAAAAACCGGAATGCATGAATGATCTGCTGATGGATACCGTTATGAATACGGGAATACTGCCGGTGAATGTATGGTGCGGACAGAATATTAATATGGGCGGTCTGGGCGAAAGCGGCGAACAGCGTTCGCCGGTTCAAATGCCGGTTGTTGTGAATAAAGAAACTTCAGATATGGCGATTGCTTATGAATATCCGAAAATCAATGCTGCACAGAATCTGCCGGAGTTAAATGGCGAAAAAGTTGAATTCAGATCGTATATACCGAATATTATCAGCGGATTTGAAGAAGGTTATCGGGTGATTTTCAATGGCCGGGAGGATTTTAAAGCACGGTTTGGACATGTATTTCACAGGAAAAGCCGCTTTATCCTGCGCAATACACAGGAATATTTTATGTATCAGAACAGTTTGAATTTTCCAGCATTCATGGCGGATGGCAGTTCGCGGCGTCTGATGCTTGCACATATGGACAAGGGGCTGAGATGTGAGCCAGAGTCTCGGAGTGAAATTTTAAAATATGAAATGGCGTCTGTCTATCATTCGGTCATTCCGGTTTTCTACGCAGAAGGGCGCAATCTGAGATTTGGCAATGGTTATCTGGTGAAAGATTATTTCACGTCCGATGGCCGGGAACAGGTGATGCGTAAACTGGATAAGTTATCGGAAAAAGATATGGAATTGCAGATCCGGGTGATTGAGGCGGATTTCCTGTCATATGGCAAGACGGATAGACAATGGAACGGACGTTTTCGGGATACAATCAGGCTTTCAGAACTGAACCCGGTAAAAATCGCGGATCTAATCAATGCCAATGCCTGTGTTTTTGAGGATGGCATCCACTGGACAGATATTCAATACAATAATTTTGGCAAAACTTTCCTTGGCCCGGCGGATTTGTATTTATACAGCGGACTCTGCGGGATGGCTGTTTTTTATACGGCTCTGTGCCGGCGTTATCCGGAAGAAAAATATAAGAATACGCAGCGGCAGGTGATCCGTCAATTATTTGCGCATACAGAAGAATTGCAGAAGAAAGGGACAAAAGCCAATGCCTGGGGGTTATTGACAGGTGAGGCATCATTTGTCTATACCTATCTTATTTTACAAAAAATAACCGGTGAAGAAAATTTCATCAATTATGCGAGGGAGCATTGTGAATATTTGTTGGAGCATTTAGGCGATAGCTGCGGCGATGATCTGCTGGAAGGCCGGGCAGGGATCGTGATCGCGCTGGTGAAAATGTATGAAGCAACACAAGACAGCCACTATCTTGACGCTGCCGGGGTAATGGCGTCGCGGGTGGAAACGTCGGCGGTCACAATGTCAGGCGGCATCGGTTGGCCAAGGGACGGCAATTTGCCGTTGGGCGGTATGGCGCATGGTTGCAGCGGTATTGCGTTGGCGTTTGCATTTTTGTGGCGCTATACGAAAAAGGCACATTACCTTGAAATCATCAGAAAAGCTTTATCTTACGAAGATACACTGTACAGCGCAAAATGTCACAATTGGCTTGATGTGAGAAATCAGGCGATGCAAAACCATATCAATGATGAAAGCTTGAAGGGTCAGGATATGGTTGCCTGGTGTCACGGGGCCGCTGGTATATTTGCAGCCAGACTGAGAATACATGTTTTAACGGATCTGAGCCTGGAAGAACTGTTTCAGATTGCAGGGGGAGGGCCGGATGAGGCAATCCGGGTTGTCATTGATAAGATCGCGGCGTCAGTTAAAAACGATATGTGTCTGTGTCATGGCAATGCGGGCCTGCAGATGATTCTTGATTATTGGGAGCGGTTATCGAACCGGGAAGCTGTTGATGGTATTCGGGCCTGCTGCAGAAAAAACAGTGCCGGCTGTTTATCACTTGAAGATATGGATAATCCGGGCTTTATGATGGGACTGTCCGGACTGGGTTATGGGATGCTGATGGAGGAAGACCGGGATCTGCCGAATATTCTGTGCCTGGAATAAAGATCGGGGATGAAAGCAAACAGAACTTTCATCCCTGAACTTTTGGCCTATTCGGCAAATAAATAAAATTCGATGATGATTTCAACCCTGTCATTGACAGGATGCATGAACAGATAATCTGCAGATTGCAGAAGCTCGTTAAAAATAGAGCGGATGTCGTCGATAAAAGAAGAATCAAGGACGAAACAGGGGCCGCTTAATGTGATCCTGCCTGTGAGCGTCTCATCCTGTTCGATAATAATATCCAGATTCAGACATTCGGCCATCAGCAGTGCCTTTTTATACAGGCGGGTAAAACGTTCAATCTTTTGCAGATCGGGAGAATGCCTGAAACTATTGGCATTTTTTTGGCATGTCTGAAAAAAAGCGTCGGCATCAATCTGCAATTCATAGTCATCGTTGGTCTCTGCTTCCAGAGCGTCCCATTCTTTTTTTGCTTCTAAATAATATCTTTTTTCTATTCTCATATTGAACCTCGTTGATTAAAATCTAAATATCGTATTCGTTCCGGCAGCTTTTCGGCGGCCATGAAATCTCACGATCTTATTATACCATGTTTTTTGAATAATGGGCGATTCGAGGACAAAAATCGTAAAAATAAGGACAAAAAAATCGAAAAATGTAAATTCGCGGACATATTTTGCGAACTGGAGGACAATTTCTGGCGTTTTTTATTTTGAATGCTATAATAAAAATAAATAAAAATTGACACATTCCTGGGTACGGCATATGATAGATACAGGCATTTTGATGAATCCAGTCAGAAACAGAGGCGGTTATGTTAAGAATAGCAATTATTGATGATGAACAGGCTTGTACCAGAGAGATCAGCCGTATTACGGATCACTATTTCCGGTCGGCCGGAGTCGCTTATATGATCAAGGCGTATCAGCTTCCGGGAGAGCTGATCTGGGATATCGAGGAAGGTACTTATTTCGACATATATTTACTGGATATAGAAATGCCGACGATCAATGGTATGGAACTGGCCTACGCCATACGCCAGAAATATGATGAACCTTACATTATTTTTATAACATCCTATGTTGAATACAGCATCAGAGGCTATGAGTATCATGCATGGCGCTACATTACAAAGGATAAGGTGCAGGAAAATCTGCCGCTGGCTTTTGATGGTCTGATGCGAAAAGTGGGAGAGAAAAATCGTAAATTTTATATTTTTGAGCTGCATTCCAAAATTACGAAACTTCTCTATAATGATATTTATTATTTACATAAAGACGGCAAATATACAGAGTTTTGTACAGCGCTTGGTTTACTGCGGGAACGCAGAGCAATTAATAAAGTGCAGGAGGATTTGGACGATAATGCTTTTGTGTTTACGGACAGAAGTTATGTTGTGAACTTGCGGCATGTGATCACGCTTGACAAGGATCTGATTATTATGCGTAATGGCGATACGATTCCGGTGAGTATGCCGCAGTTTCAGAAAGTCAAACAGGCGATTAGTGATTATTGGCGCGGATGAAGCCCCTGATCAGGAACCATAGCAGATTGTTTTATAGCATTTTGCTATGGCATTTGTTTTGTTATAGGGAGAAAAACACAGGGCTTATATTATGTAAGCTGTTGGAATCTATCTGAATATTCTTTTCTGTTGTAGTCTAAAAAGTAATATAACTATAGCTAAAAGCTTACAAAAGGGGATTACTAATGGAAAGATTAAATTTAGGCAAACGGATCAACTATGTCAGAAAAGAACGTAAATTGACAGCAGAAAAACTTGCGGAATTTTGCAACATCAACGACACATATCTAAGGCAAATCGAAGGGAATATGAAAATACCGAGTCTGCCGGTATTCATTTCAATATGCAATTCCCTCAATATTTCTCCTGACTATCTGCTGCAGGATGAACTTGAGTCTAATGAAATCAGTTCATTGAAGGAACTTGAAAGTCTGTGGAAAAATGTATCTCCATCAAAACAGAATACGGTTATGGCGATTATCCGGACAGTTCTGGAATTAGAAGAAGAAACTGAATAAATCGTTAAATTTTATTTTTTTGCTTTTTTATGTCACATTCTGTCGAATAAAGAAGTGTATAGAAGTGTATAGATGGCTTAGCAGGAGGAAGATTTTATGACTGCGCACGAAGATACGAGGCTCGATGATGAAACGCAGAATAAACTGACTTTATTATTTAACATTTATGGAAAGACATTGACCAGAAAGGCCAACGGCATTTTACATGATGAAGGATGGGCTGAGGATGCGGTACAGGTGACATTTATGAAAATGCTGAGGCATATGGAACAGGTGGGTGATGTGTATAGCGATAAGGCCAGAGCCTATTTGTCTGTGACTTTGAAAAACGCCTGTTTTTCCATCCTTAAAAAGAATAAAAAGTATTTTTTGATGGATGATGAGACGATGGAGATGGATTATGGCATGAGAATGTCCTGTACGAAAGATCCGGCGGAGGGGGTGATCTGTGAGGAACTGCTCGATGATATCAGAAAATTGCCGGATATTTATGCAAATTTACTTATACTATATGCAAAGTATCATTTTACAATGGATGAGATCGGAGCAATGCTTGACATAAAGCCGGCAACAGTAAGAAAACGCATACAAAGAGCGAGAAAGATGCTGGAAGAAAGGAGGCGAATTGATCATTATGCAGGCGGAAACAAATGATTGTCAGGAACCATCAGACAAATTTTCGATTCTTTATCAATGTTATCATAAGGTGCTGAGAAAGAAGGCATATGCAATATTAAAGGACATCCTGCGGGCTGAAGACGCGGTACAGTGGACCTATATCAAAATATTGAATCATATGGATGATCTGGGTGATGCGCACAGCAGTTTGGCGAGGTCCTATTTGTATACAACATTGATCAATGTCTGCAGATCCATGCTGAAAAAGAATGAGAGAGGGCGGTTATTGATGGAAAAGACAAAATTAAAGGAGAAATATATTGAATTCAGATAGGTGCTCCGGACAAAGCGGGTGCGAAAAGGGCCTTCAATCTGACATGGCGTCAAATTGAAGGCCCTTCTTATACATCCATTATGCTCTTTCAACTAAACCTGATCTCAGGCAGGAAGTACAAACATACATCTTGGATGGTGTACCGTTCACGTTCACTTTCACCCTTTTGATGTTGGATTTCCACATTTTATTTGATCTTCTATGTGAATGAGACACCTGAATTCCAAAGTGAGCTCCTTTTTCACAGATTGCACATTTTGCCATTATAAAGCACCTCCTCGTGTAAAATTAACCTTTTGACGCTTTATACCGCCTGTAGGTTTACAACAAAACAATCATAACAGATTCGTTCAATAATTGCAAGTAGAG
>CAYURX010000041.1:7644-17361 GCA_964447245.1 uncultured Coprococcus sp.
GATTTTACAAAATATGAAAAATTATTATTTTCTTTTCTGTAAAAAACGGTTATAATGTAGATGATGAGCCCTGGGTTCAGAAGATGGCGGGATGGAAGAACCTGTTTTAAGGGAATCCTGTTGATGATAAATCATAGTTGGAGGTAACTGTATGAGAGGACGTATTATTACGGATATAGGTCAGATTTCTATTGCAACAGATGTGATCGCAAAATATGCCGGTCTGGCAGCAGTAGAATGTTTCGGCGTTGTCGGAATGGCAATGATCAGTGTCAAAGACGGACTGGTCAAATTGCTCAGGCGTGAGAGCATGACAAAGGGTGTCGAAGTTATCGTTGATGAAGACAGTCATGTTACGATCAATTTCCATATTATTACTGTTTATGGCATAAGCATTACAACAATTGCAGATAATTTAATGAACAATGTCAAATATAAAGTGGAAGAATTAACCGGCATGCAGGTTGAAAAGATCAACATCTATGTTGAAGGCGTGCGGGTGATCGATTAGTAGAACGATTAAGGAGGACCCTTGTTGTGGGAATAAATACAATTGATGCGAATATGTTGAAGAACATGTTCCTTTCAGGTGCAAAACGTATTGAAGCGAAAAAAGAATGGATTAATGAACTCAATGTATTTCCTGTGCCGGACGGCGATACGGGAACCAATATGACGATGACGATCATGTCTGCGGCCAGAGAAGTGAGCGCGTTGGAGAATCCAACCATGGAGAGTCTCGCGAAGGCGATTTCCCAGGGCGCCCTAAGAGGCGCGCGCGGCAATTCAGGTGTTATTTTATCCCAGTTGTTCCGCGGATTTACACGTCCGATCAAGGATGTGGAGGTCATTGACAGTCAGGTAGCGGCTGAAGCTTTTAAAAGAGCCAGCGAGACAGCCTACAAGGCAGTTATGAAGCCGAAGGAAGGGACGATCCTGACTGTTGCGAGAGGAATGTCCGAGAAGGCGGCCGATGTTTTTGACGGTACGGATGACCTGGCCGAAGGTCTTCGCCAGATTATTGAATACGGTGATTATATGCTGAGTCTGACACCGGAGATGCTGCCGGTTCTGAAACAGGCCGGCGTTGTGGATTCCGGCGGACAGGGCCTGATGGTTGTGTTAAAGGGCGCTTATGATTGTCTGATCGGACAGGAATCCGTTGATGATTTTGAGGCGGAGGTGAAGCCTGCAGCGGCTGCCGGCGTGAAACTTGGCCTTGATGAGATTGAGACAGCCAACATCCGTTTTGGCTATTGTACAGAATTTATTGTCATGCTGGAGAAGAAATTCGATGACCGGGACGAAGAAGAATTCAAAGCCTATCTTTCTTCTATCGGTGATTCGATTGTTTGTGTGGCAGACAGCGATATCGTGAAGGTACATGTACATACCAACGATCCGGGTCTTGCCATTCAAAAAGGTCTTTCTTACGGTTCTCTGACCAGTATGAAGATCGACAATATGCGTGAGGAACATCATGAACGTCTCTTTAAAGATGCGCAGAAGATTTCCCAGGTGAAGGAAAAAGAGGCCGTGCAGGCGGAGCCGGCGAAGGAAGTGGGCTTTGTGGCCGTCTCCATGGGCGAAGGTATGAAGCGGATTTTTGAAGGTCTTGGCGTGGATGTGATTATCGAGGGCGGACAGACGATGAATCCGAGTACAGCGGATATTCTGGAAGCCATTGACAGGGTGAATGCGCATACGGTTTTTGTTTTGCCGAATAATAAGAATATTATCCTTGCCGCGCAGCAGGCAAAAGAACTGACGGAGGGCAAGAAAGTGATCGTCATTCCGTCAAAGACTGTGCCGCAGGGCATTAATGCGGTCATTAATTATATTACGGGCAATTCCGATGAAGAAAACGAAGCTGTTATGAAAGAGGAAATGCAGAATGTCCGCAGCGGGCAGATCACTTACGCTGTTCGTGATACAACAATTGATGACAAGGAGATCAAACAGGGCAATATCATGGGCCTTGGCGACGATGGCCTTCTGGCCGTCGGTGATGATCTTGAAACAACAGCCATTGCGACGATTTCCGAGTTAGTGACAGAGGAAAGCGAGATCATCAGTTTATACTATGGCTCGGATGTTTTGCCGGAGCAGGCCAGACAGTTGGTGACTTTACTGGAAGTACGTTTCCCGGATTGCGAAGTGGAATTGAATGAGGGCGGTCAGCCGATCTATTATTACGTTGTTTCAGTAGAATAAGAGATAGAGTTTATGATTTGAAGTTTCACGATGGGGTTACCGCCTGATGGGATTACCGGAAGCGGCAGCTCCATTCGTTTGTGTAGTGACAGTGTATTTTCGGGAGGAAATTCGGGATGAAACCGGAGGACAGGATTGCTTCGATTAAAGGGATCGGAGCAAAGACGGAGGAAAACTTAAACCGCCTGGGTATTTATACGGTGGGAGATTTTCTTGGACATTATCCGAGAGCCTATCATCAATATGAGCAGCCGGTTTCCGTCGGTGTAACGGAATTTGATGAGGTACAGCAGATGGCTTACCGGGTGCAGATCGAAGAAAATGCGCAGTTGATTAAAAAGGGGCGGATGCAGATCGTATCCCTTGTTGTCCGGGCGGCCGCAGAGCGTGTTCAGGTCGTCTGGTACCGAAGTCCGTACATCCGCAAGCAGCTGATGCCCGGACAGACCGTGATCTTTTATGGGAAAATAACCCATAAGGGACGGCGGCGGGTACTGGAGCATCCTGAAATTTATACAGAGATACAGTATGAGGCCATGCGCCGGAGTTTGCAGCCGATTTACGGTCTGACCGAGGGACTGACGCAGAATTTCTTTATTAAAACCATGCATCAGATACTGGATGCGCAGGTGCTGGTTAAGGATTATATGCCGGATGGCATCAGGGAGAAATATCATTTGTCAGAGTATAATTATGCAGTTTCACAGATCCATTTTCCGAAGGATGAGACCAGTTGTCAGTTGGCCAGACGACGGCTTGTATTTGATGAATTTCTGATATTTGCCCTTTCTTTGAAAATGATGAAGAAGGAGAATCATCAGATCCCCAATCATTATCAAATGGAGGCGGCCGATCGCGCCGATGAGCTGATCGCATCGCTGCCGTATCGCCTGACGAAGGCACAGATGCGGGTATGGCAGGAAATTCTGTCGGATATGAAGGGTGCGACGGTGATGAATCGGCTGATCCAGGGAGATGTGGGTTCCGGTAAGACGATGATCGCGGCGCTGGCCATGTTTGCGGCTGCTGTTTCAGGGTATCAGAGTTGTATGATGGCGCCGACGGAGGTGCTGGCGAGACAGCACTATGAAAACCTTTCCGGCCTTTTTGAGCCTTTTGGGATTCGGACGGTACTGCTGACAGGTTCCATGATGGCGGCAGAGAAACGGAAAGTTTATTCGGAGATCGAGAGCGGTCTGGCGGATGTGATCATCGGGACCCAGGCGCTGTTTCAGGAAAAAGCCGTTTATGCCCGGCTGGCCCTGATCGTGACAGATGAGCAGCATCGTTTTGGCGTCCGGCAGCGGGAACGCCTGGCTATGAAAAGCGGCAGCTATGAGCCTCATGTACTGGTCATGAGCGCCACACCGATCCCAAGGACGCTGGCCATTATTTTGTACAGTGATCTGGATATATCCGTGATCGACGAGAAACCGGCGAACCGGCTGCCCATTAAAAATTGCGTGGTCGGTACTCCGTATCGCCCGACGGCTTACCGATTTCTTGAACAGCAGGTGCGTTTGGGGCATCAGGTCTATGTGATCTGTCCGATGGTGGAGGAGAGCGAGCATATGGAGGCGGAAAATGTGCAGGATTATGCCCAAAAACTCCGTACGGCGCTGCCGGATGATATCGCCATTGCCTTTCTCCACGGCAAAATGAAAGCGGATGAGAAGAATCAGATCATGGAAAGCTTTGCGGCCGGGGAGATCCAGATCCTTGTATCAACAACGGTGATAGAGGTTGGCGTTGATGTACCGAATGCGACGGTGATGATGATCGAGAATGCGGAACGTTTCGGCCTGGCCCAGCTTCATCAGTTACGGGGAAGGGTGGGCCGCGGAGACGCCCAGTCCTATTGTATTTTTATACATGGACAGGATAATCAGAAGGTCAGAGAACGGCTGAATATTATGCTGCAGACCAATGATGGGTTTAAAATTGCTGCTGAGGACTTAAAATTGCGGGGACCGGGCGATATGTTCGGCATACGGCAGAGCGGCAGCATGATTTTTCAGATCGCGGATGTTTTTGCGGATGCCGCCTGTCTTATGGAGGCCGGAAGGGCAGCGGATGAACTGCTTCTTGATGATCCTCTGCTGGAAAAAACGGAGCATGCGCTGCTAAAAAAAATGGTCGGAACGCATGTGTCCGCCGGTCGGGAACAGATTGTGTTATAATCGAAAAAAAACATAAAATATTTGATAACTGGTTGACAAATTAGTCAAAAATTATACAATATAACTAACGCAATTGATTGTCAGACGTTTATAATTGGCAAATTGCGTTTAAGAAGGGGATGTGATTGCATGCGCGTGATTGCGGGGAAAGCGAGAAGGACAAACTTAAAGTGCATCGAAGGTATGTCAACACGTCCGACCACTGATCGAATCAAGGAAACTTTATTTAATATGCTGTCACAGGATATCTATGGTAGTCATTTTCTTGATCTGTTCAGCGGCAGCGGTGCCATTGGCATAGAAGCATTGAGCCGGGGCGCCGAATCAGCTACTTTTGTAGAGAATAATCGTCAGGCCGTCCGCTGTATCGAGGAGAATCTTGCAAAGACGCGGCTGGCTTCGCAGGCAACAGTTCTTGCCATGGATTGCGCCTCGGCCATTTTGCGTCTGAAGACACGGCAGCAGCCTTTTGACATTATATTTATGGATCCGCCGTATCATCAGCTTCTTGAAAAAGGGATGCTTGGTTTGATGCGGGATGCTGCTTTTATCAATGGGGAAACGCTGATCGTGATCGAGGCTTCTCTTGAAACGGACTTTTCTTATCTTGAAGAATATGGTTATGATCTTACAAAGGTAAAAAAATATAAGACGAATCAGCATGTATTCGTGAAAAAGGTATTGGAGAAATAAAAATGAAAACAGCAATTTATCCGGGAAGTTTTGATCCGGTCACATACGGACATATTGATATTATTAAGAGATCTTCTGCAATGGTTGACAGGTTAATTATTGGAGTTTTATGCAATAGCTCGAAATCGCCGTTGTTTTCTGTTGAAGAACGTGTTAATATGTTAAAAGAAGTAACAAAAGACATTCCGAATGTAGAAGTGACATCTTTTGCCGGTCTTTTAGTTGATTTTGCGGATGCTTATGATGCAAAGATCATTGTCAGAGGGCTGAGAGCCGTATCTGATTTTGAATATGAATTACATTGGGCGCAGACTAACCGTGCCGTTCGTCCGCATCTGGATACTTTGTTTTTGGTAACTAATGTTGAATATTCCTGTATCAGCTCAAGCGCAGTGCGAGAACTGACCAAATACCATGGAGATGTCAGTATGTTTGTACCGCCTTACGTTGGGCTGAAGTTAGATGAGAAGTTAAAGCTGAAGGAGAAGTGAAAATGAGCAGAATTGAGCAGTTGATCGATGAAATAGAAGAATATGTAGAAGGATGTAAGCCGGCACCGTTTTCTCAGAGCAAGATTATTGTGCAGAAGGAACAGTTATATGAGTTGCTGACAGAGCTGAGACTGAAAACGCCGGATGAGATCAAGCGTTATCAGAAGATTATTGCGCAGAAGGATAAGATTATCAGCGATGCTCAGGCTCAGGCGGAGCAGATGATCGAGGAGACAACGGCCTATGCCAATGCGCTGGTAGAAGAACATGAGATCATGCTGAAGGCCTATGAGAAGGCAGAGCAAACAATCAATGCGGCGAATGCTCAGGCGAACGATATTGTTGCGGCTGCCAATCAGGAAGCGGAAGAAGTGCGTTTGAGCGCGCTTTCATATACCCAGAGCCTGATCAGCAATATCCAGGATATTGTTGTGCGCTCCCTCGATATTGCCAGAAATAATTCAGAAGGGCTTATCAATGGCCTGACGGAAAACCTGAATCTGCTTGTCAGCAACAATGAAGCGTTATCATCACAGTTGAATACATCCAGTGCGCAGCCTTCACTTGAGGAAGAACTGGCTGCGGCTGATGATGAAGAAGATATGCTGACAGACGATACCGGCTATGAGGAAGAAGATGAAGCGCCGGTTGATATTGAAGACGCAGAGGAAGAAGACGAGGAAGAAGATGAAGTCGAAGAAGAAATCGACGATGATGACGAGTACGATGACGACGATTATGATGATATCGACTAGAATGATTTAGTAAAAGCGGATAAACGTCAGCAGGCCCGTCAGCAGGGCGATGACCAGTTTGTCAAGAAGATATTGGATGAAAGACAGTTTTTGAGAGTGAATGACGGCGTAGGTCTGTGCAGCGATGCACAGGCCTCCGAAGGCTGTGCCGCTCATGATCAGGACTGTCTTTATTTGGGTTGAGAATGTAAGGCTTATGATGGCGGCTGCGCCGTTGGTGATTTCAAACAGCATGGCCATGATGGCGGACAGTTGTTTTGGCAGTATCGGGAAATTTGCCAGAAGTTCGCATAAGATGGCAAAGAGCATCATAAAAACGCCGACCTTTAACATGAGTTCGGAACTGTTCAGCAGGATTTGGCGGGCGGATGTTTTTGGGTGGTTGTTGTGGTCCGGTTGCCCGACAGACCGGCGTATGAATCGCGGATCATGACTGTTTTGCCGGGTGAGCAGACGGCTTCTGATACACAGCCACAGCAGCGGGGCGCCATAAAAAATCAGTGTGAGTACCGGACGCTGCGGGCCGGCGTTCAGTCTGCTTTCTAAAATGTAGCTGCTGACAAACATGGGACCGGCATTATTGCAGGTGCCGGCCAGGATCTGCGCTTCTTTTTTGGTGATGAGATTTTGTTCAAGGGCCTGGGAAGCCGTGACGGCGCCCATGGGGAATCCGCATAAAAATCCTGTCAGGATACAGAAACTGCATACCGGAGAAAGTCCAAGCAAACGGTGGATCAAAGGTCCCATCCATCGGCTGAAACGCAGGATCGTGTCGCCGGACATCATAAACTGTACGATCAATGTAAAAGGCATGAGGACGGGCAGTACCTGTCGGTACCACAGAATGAGTCCACTGGCGGCACCCGATGACGCAATGGGTGCAAAAAGGATCAACAGAAGCAACAGGACAGGGAGCAGAAAAGATAACAGTCTTTCTTTCATGGGCGCGGACCTTGACGGCGTATGTTTGGTTATATTTTATGATGGCAAAGAACTATTTTATGACTATGACCGGTTCGGAATAAACCGTTGGCAGCTGGCATTGACAGCGGCATTGCAGTGCCTGCCGGTAGATGGCGGAAGCATACATGTCCGCTCTGAAGATTTTTAATCCTGTGCCGGTCAGCATGGTTTCACCTCTGGACGCTCTGGTCATCAGATGCGGGCGCGCCATGCCGGATACATGGGAGAAAAATCCGGACGCGGACTGCCTGAAGCCAAGAACACGCAGATAGCCGCTGTAATCACAAGACTGCCATTCATGAAGCAGTTCTTTGGTGTGTCCAAGCAATAGATGAAACAGACAGCGGGAGATCCGGGCGGCTGTCAGGTTCTTTGCGGTCAGCAGTTCGATAAATTGTTCGGTGGTCTGAAATTGATGCCGGCAGGCATCGATTCTGTTGGCAAGATCTTCGGTGATATCGGAGAACTGCATCAGATCCAGATTGGGCTCCAGCAGGCGATAAGCCAGCATCTCTGAAAAGTCATTGCGGGTCAGCAGGCAAAAGCTGTCCAGGTAATCCTTTATCAGTTTTCTGGTGCCGGACGGAACGGCGATGGTATCACAGATCGTACGGACAGACGCGGCTTCAGAGTCATTTTCCAGCAGTCGGCGGATGGCAGTTGCGGAACTGAAGGTCCGGGCGGCATCCTGGTCGTGATATCCGGCACCGATACGCTGGATCGGTACAGGGCGGATGCGGCTGCCAGTCTTATACAGGGCCTTCATGTATTCGATTGCCAGGATATTATTTGGCTGGCTGAGTATAGAGGCATAGTCGTTATGATAATTGTTATCGGTCAGACGATGGTTCTGCATATATTTGCCGATTGCTTCGCTTCTTGCAGCAGGAAAATTTTTGCCCGTGCGCAGAGCTTCTTTGAGATAGGACTGATAATCGGCCGGTTCATGGGCCAGTATCCGGGCTATATGGCCAAGCTGCTCCGGGTGTGCCGTTTCACAGCCAAAGCACAAGTAATCAATGCATCCGAGCTGGTTCAGAAGGGCAACGGCGGAAGCTGCAAAAATTTCCGCACTGGCCAGCGCGCCGCAGGCGGGCAATTCGCAGACAATATCCGCTCCGGCTGCCAGAGCCATGCGGCAGCGGGTATATTTGCTGATACAGGCCGGGCCGCCCCGCTGCACGAAATCGCCGCTCATCATGATCAATATCACATCCGCACGGGTCAGTTCCCGGACTTTTTCAAGCTGATAGAAATGGCCGTTATGAAAAGGATTGTATTCTGCAATAATTGCCGCAATTGTCATTGTGATTTCCTCCGGATTTTGTGTTTGCTGAATTTATTATAAAATAGAATTATTTTGATGGCAAGCGGTGTGTCAAGTAGAAATACTTGACATTATTCAAAAATAGATGTTGACAAATAATATTTTCGTATGTATAATTACAAAGGTATGAAACTTAGGAGATATCTATGCAAATTAATATATCTGAGATAATATCAACCAATTATAAGCTGCAGGTGTACAGACCTGAGATAGAGATGCAGTCATTCTGTCTTGAAGGTGACAGTTATGCTTTTATTCAGAAGAACCCTGTTGAATTGACAGTGCAGAATGAGGGCAACAGCGTTGTACGTTTTTTTGGCCAGGTGGATGTTACCCTTGATATACCGTGCAGCAGATGTCTGGTCTCTGTTCCTACACGCATTGCCTTTGACTTTGATCGTAAGATCGATTTTAAGAAGGTGCAGGAGGGGCAGATCGAAGACCTGGATGAAACCAGTTTTATGGAAGAAAGCTCACTGGATGTAGACAGATTCGTTTACGACGAGATTTTAATTCGTTTTCCCATGAAGACGCTTTGCAGGGAGGATTGCAAAGGCTTATGTTTTCAATGCGGGAAGAACTTAAATGAGGGTGAATGCGGATGCGACCGTGCTTCGCTGGATCCAAGAATGTCAGCTATCCGGGATATTTTTAATAATTTTAAGGAGGTGTAAACCATGTCTATTTGTCCAAAGAATAAATCATCAAAAGCAAGACGCGACAGCCGCAGAGCAAACTGGAAGATGTCTGTACCTTCATTATCAAAGTGCAGCAAATGTGGTGCGCTTGTAATGCCTCACAGAGTTTGCAAAGCTTGCGGTGCTTACAACAAGAAAGAGGTTATTAAAGTTCAGTAATAGCTGCTTTTAAAATGTGTAAAAAGTTAAAATATAAAATACCCGATTTTACATATCGTAAATTCGGGTATTTTTAAGTTAAAGATCAGAAAGTAATGCCGGATACTTTTGGATAAAAGTATTTGCAATGTTTGGTGTTGAATGATAAGATGGAACAGATGGAGGGATATCGGATATTTGAAGTATCTCAATGAATAAAAAAACAGATATTGGATTAAAAATGAATGGAGGTTTAGT
>CAYURX010000042.1:0-17232 GCA_964447245.1 uncultured Coprococcus sp.
TGGGATTTTTTGAAAAAGAGAATGCGGATATTTTCTGTATTCAGGAAAATAAAATGCAGCAGGAGCAGATGACGGTGGAGATTCCGGGGTATTATCAGTTCTGGAATTGTGCGGATAAGAAGGGTTATTCGGGGACGACAGTTTTTTCGAAGACAGAACCGTTATCGGTCGTTTACGGGATCAATGGTGAATATAATGATGAAGGGCGGGTAATTACGCTTGAATATCCTGAATTTTATCTGATCACCTGCTATTCACCGAATGTCCAGCATACGTTGGCCAGGCTTGAGTACCGCATGATTTTTGAGAATAAGCTGCGTGCTTATATGAGTGATCTGGCGAGAACAAAGGCGGTCATTATGTGCGGGGATCTTAATGTGGCCCATGAGGAGATCGACTTAAAGAATCCAAAGGCGAATGTGGGGAACGCAGGTTTTACAGACGAGGAGCGAGGCAAATTTGGCGAACTGCTGGGGGCCGGATTTGTGGACAGTTTCCGGTATCTGTATCCGGATTTGAAGGATCAGTATACGTGGTGGTCTTACCGCATGAAGGCCAGAGAGCGAAATATCGGGTGGCGGATCGATTATTTTGTTGTATCCGAAAATTATACGCAGGCCATTGCGGACAGTGTGATCTACCCTGAGGTGACAGGCAGTGATCATTGCCCGATTGGATTGATTTTGAAATGAAGGATCACGATATGGAATATTATTTAGAATATGAAGGAAACAGAATTCCATATACAATCGTGCGGTCCAGGCGGCGGACACTGGCCATTGAGATCAGAAATGAGACGCAGGAGGTCCGGGTGATCGTGCGTGTGCCGGAACGAATGAAAACGGCAGAGATCGAGCAGTTCATAGAACTGAAAAAGCGGTGGATCATTGAGAAATATACGGCGCTTCTGGTGGATAAGATGGAAAAAGACATCATACGGATTCCGGATTATATGACGCAGGAGTGGCTTGAAACAGAAGGAATGGCCCGCTTTCGGGAAAAAATCATTTTGTGGGCCGGGCGTATGAATATTCGGTACGGCCGGGTGTCGATCAGAGATCAGAAAACCCGGTGGGGAAGCTGCAGCGGCAAGGGCAATCTTAATTTTAACTGGCGGTTATTGATGATGCCGGAAGATATCATGGATTATGTGATCGTTCATGAACTGGCGCACCGGCGGGAGATGAACCATTCACCCCGCTTCTGGCAGATCGTTGAAAACTATATTCCCGATTACCAGAAGCGGCGGCAATGGCTGAAAGAAAATGGCGGCCGCTATATGGAAGCGGTGCGTTAATGGGCGCGTTGATCCCTGCAGGTTTTGGATGGCCGTTCAGGCAATTGGGCCAGAATGATGGCAACAAACATGAGGCCGCATCCGCATAATTCTCTTGTGGATAATCGCTGATTTAACAGGATCCATCCGGCCAGCAGGGAGAAAGTGGACTCCAGACTCATGAGCAGTGAAGCGATCACCGGATCCGTATTCTTCTGGGCCAGGATCTGTAAAGTATAGCCAACGGCGCTGGACATGGCGCCTGCGTAAAGAATCGGCATCCATGCGGCCAGCATACTGTGAATATCCGGTGATTCGGTTAACAGAGCCGGAACGGCACAGATGATACCGCAGGTGAGAAACTGGATGCAGGACATCCGCACGCCGTCAACCTTTGGCGAAAAATAATCAATGGCAATAATATGCAGCGAAAAACAGAAAGCGCAGATGAGGACGAGCAGATCGCCCTTGCCGGGAGACAGGCTTTCCGTCATACACAGCAAATAGAGTCCGGCAACGGCGATGGCGACACTGATCCATGCCAGTAGACGGACTTTCTTTTTGACAAACAGGCCGAGGAGCGGCACAATGACAATGTACATGGCTGTAATGAACCCGGCTTTGCCCACGGTTGTATAGGCAATGCCGATCTGCTGGAACGAGCTGGCAACAGCCAGACAAATACCGCAGATAATACCGCCGACAACCAGAGTTTTGCCGCCATGGCTGTTTTGCGTGTTTTCTGCGGCGGAAGGCGCGGCGGAGGCGTTGGTTCTGTCGAGCAGCCTGATACATGGCAGCAGTACAAGGGTGGCAATAAAATTTCGGACGGAATTAAAAGTAAACGGGCCGACATAATCCATGCCGACACTTTGGGCGACAAAGGCCACGCCCCAGATAAAAGCTGTTAAAATTAGCATAAGATTACTTCGCATTGCTTTTGTGTTCATATGTAAGTCTCCTCCAGGCAGTAATGAATAAACATAGATTATATTAGCATATTTAATCATAAAATCCAGAGGAAAATGCACAAAATTGCAAAAAATACTTGATTATCCTTGAAAATAGTGTATTTTATAACATAGGAAAATCTTGTGGCCGGATCATGCTGAAAAAAAGCGCGGCGGCTATTACATAGGATAGATGGAGGAATAGAGATGAAGATTGTTGTAAAGTTCGGCGGCAGTTCGCTGGCCAGTGCCGAACAGTTCAAAAAGGTTGCGGATATTATTCATGCGGACCCGAACAGAAGGTATGTCGTGCCTTCAGCGCCGGGCAAGCGTTTTGATGGGGATACCAAAGTCACAGATATGCTTTATGAATGCTACAATCTGGCAGAGGCCGGAGAAGATTTTGACGGCGCGCTGGCCGGGATCAAAGCCCGCTTTGATGAGATCATAGAGGGTCTTGGTCTTGAATTGTCATTGGATAATGAATTTGCGGCTATCCGTGAGCAGTTTCTTTTGAAAGCAGGCAGAAATTATGCGGCTTCCAGAGGTGAATATCTGAACGGTATCGTACTGGCAAAATATCTTGGCTTCGAATTTGTGGATGCGGTAACGGTGATTCGTTTTGACGACGCAGGCAATTTCCAGGCTGATAAAACGGATCTGATCCTGTCCTCCAGACTGAAAGATGTGGAATATGCGGTCATCCCGGGCTTTTATGGCGCTCAGGATAACGGAATTGTTACAACGTTTTCCAGGGGTGGGTCAGATGTTACCGGTTCCGTTGTGGCAAAGGCTGTCCGGGCAGATCTTTACGAGAACTGGACGGATGTGTCCGGGTTTATGATTGCCGACCCGAGAGTGGTTAAGAATCCGGAAGTGATCGAGACGATTACTTATAAAGAATTGCGGGAGCTGGCTTATATGGGCGCGACTGTCCTGCATGAAGACGCGATTTTCCCTGTTCGAAAAGAAGGGATTCCGATCAATATCCGCAATACAAACAGTCCGGAGGATCATGGGACCTTAATTGTTGAGAGTACATGCCGCAAGCCGAAGTACACGATCACGGGTATCGCCGGTAAAAAGGGCTTTGCTTCTCTGAATATTGAGAAGGATATGATGAACGCGGAAATCGGTTTTGGCCGGAAGGTGCTGCAGGTATTTGAGGATAATAATTTATCCTTTGAACATATGCCGTCCGGGGTTGATACGATGACAGTGTTTGTGCATCAGTCTGAGTTTGAACACAAAGAACAGCAGGTCATTTCAGGCATTCATCGTGCCGTACATCCGGATCTGCTGGATCTGGAGTCCGGGCTGGCGCTGATCGCCGTTGTGGGACGCGGAATGCGTGATACCCGCGGTGTAGCCAGCAAGGTTTTTGACGCGCTGGCCAAAGCCAATGTCAATATCAAAATGATTGACCAGGGCTCCAGTGAGTTGAATATTATTATCGGCGTAAAGGAAAAATATTTCGATGATGCCATCAGAGTGATTTACGATGCGTTTATAACAGAAGAAAATCGGTGATTGGTTATGCAGAATCCGTATTTGACGCAGGATAACTGATATGCTAAAATAAACGAAGACGAGCAATCAGTACGAAGCTGATGAAAGATAGTTGGATATGAAACGATACAAGGCCACGAAGGCGTTTATATATAATTGTACGGCTGGTACGTGCGAGTTATTTGTATACGCCTGAATGGCCTTTTTGTATGGAAAGGAGTCATTAAAATAGATGGATGTCAGAAAATTATTAGAAGATGTAAAGAATGAGAAAGTATCCATTGAAGACGCGTCCGAGCAGTTAAAGCAATTGCCTTTTGAGGATCTTGGTTTTGCCAAACTGGATCACCACCGTCAGATCCGCTCGGGATTTGGGGAAGTCATTTTCTGCAGCGGCAAATCCGATGAACATTTATTGAAAATTTACGAAACATTTTATAAGAAGGATACGGAAGTGCTCGGTACGCGGGCTTCGCAGGCGCAGTATGAACTTGTGAAGGCCATTATTCCGGAAGTGACCTATGATCCGATTTCAAGAATATTGAAGATCGAGCGGCCGGGTAAGGAGCGGGTCGGCCGTGTGGCTGTCTGTACGGCCGGTACGGCGGACATTGCCGTTGCGGAGGAAGCCGCCCAGGTAGCCGAATATTTCGGAACCCATGTGGATCGGTTTTATGATGTGGGTGTGGCCGGTATTCACCGATTGTTTGCAAAGCTGGAAGATATCAGGAAAGCCAATTGTGTGATTGCTGTTGCGGGCATGGAAGGCGCCCTTGGCGGAGTGATCGCGGGACTGGTGGAAGTGCCGGTGATCGCTGTACCGACTTCTGTAGGCTATGGCGCGAATTTTAAAGGCTTGTCGGCGCTTTTGACAATGTTGAATTCCTGCTCCAACGGAATTACAGTTGTGAATATTGATAATGGATATGGGGCCGGTTATGTGGCAACACAGATTAACAGACTGGCCGTTCGCAAATAACAGGAGGAAGATGAAATGAGTAAAAAGACTTTATATTTGGAATGTTTTTCAGGTATCAGCGGCGATATGACAGTCGGCGCGCTGCTTGATCTGGGTGCGGATGCGGAAGTATTGAAAAAGGCGCTGGATTCTTTAAATGTGGAAGGTTATGAAGTGAAGATCGGCAGAACCAGCAAGTGCGGGATCGATGCCTGTGATTTTGATGTGCTGATACCGGAACAGCCGGATTATGATGAAGGCCATCAGCATCATCATGACCATGAGCACGACCATGAACATGAGCATGACCATGACCACGAACACGAACATCATCACGACCATGATCACGATCACGGTCATCATCACCCGCATGTGCATCGGAATATCCATGATGTTTTTGAGGTGATTGACCGTTTGGATAATGAGAATGTCAAAGCGCTTGCAAAGAAGATGTTTATGATCGTTGCGGAAGCTGAGTCAAAGGCGCATGGACTCCCGATCGATCAGGTGCATTTCCATGAAGTCGGCGCCATCGATTCGATCGTGGATATTATCAGTGTTGCCGTTTGTGTGGATAATTTAGGTGTGGATGAGATCGTTGTGTCTGAATTGTATGAAGGCAGCGGTCATGTGCATTGTCAGCACGGCATGATGCCGGTTCCGGTTCCGGCCACAGCCAATATTGTTGCGGCCAATCATCTGCGGATGCGGATCACGGATGCAAGAGGAGAAATGGTAACGCCAACGGGGGCAGCCATTGCGGCGGCGCTGAAGACTTCGGAGAAACTGCCGGAGAATTACCGGATCGCGAAGATCGGTCTTGGCGCCGGCAAGAAAGATTTCCCAAAGGCCAATGTTTTGAGGGCCATGCTGCTTGAGAGTGAAGATATGTCTGTAGAAAGCGGTGCGGAGGATATCTGGAAACTGGAAAGCAATATTGATGATTGTACCGGTGAGATTCTGGGGTATACCATGGACCGGCTGCTGGCCGCCGGAGCCAGAGATGTCTGGTATACGCCGATTTATATGAAGAAAAACAGACCGGCCTGGATGCTGGGCGTTCTGTGCAGCCGTGATAGGATCGGGAAAATGGAACAGATTATTTTCAGCGAGACGACAACCATCGGTATCCGCAGATATCCGGTTGAGCGCACGATTTTAAAGCGTCATGCGGCTCAGGCAGAGACTGCATATGGAACGGTTGCAATGAAAATCTGTGAGAAGGATGGCGTGACTTATTGCTATCCTGAATATGACAGTGTGAAAGCGGTATGTGAGGCGGCCGGCGTATCTTTCAGACAGGTCTATGAAGCAGCCTGCCATGCAGGTGAATCGTTATGATAGAGCGTATGAGGCAATTGCTGGATTATATGCGGGAAATCTGCCGGAAGGATGTCTGTATTGCCTTTTCGGGCGGCGTGGACAGCTCGGTGATTTTAAAGGCCGCCTGCGAAGCTGCGGCCGAATCAGGAACAACGGTATATGCCGTTACATTTGAGACACGCCTGCATCCAAAAGCGGATCTGCCGGAGGCCAGACGGACGGCAGCCCAGGCGGGTGCCGTTCATCATGTGATCAATGTCAATGAACTGGATAATCGGGCAATTTTAAATAATCCGGCGGACCGCTGTTATCTGTGTAAAAAATATCTTTTTGAGCATTTATTGGATTTTGCCCGCGAAAAGGGGGCGGATACGGTACTTGAAGGCAGTAATGCCGATGATCTGCTTGTTTATCGTCCGGGAATCCGCGCAGTCCGCGAGCTGGGGGTCAAAAGCCCGCTGGCGGAACTGGGGATAACAAAGGCCCAGGTCCGGGAAATTGCTGCAGAGATGGGGCTTTCATCGGCCAACAGACCGTCATCACCTTGCCTGGCCACAAGACTGCCTTATGGAACGGAGATTTCTTTTGAATTGCTGGAGCGTATTGACACCGGTGAACAGTGGATGCAGCAGCAGGGCTTTGCCGTTGTGCGTCTGAGGGTACACGGTGATATTCTGCGCATTGAAATTCCAAAAGAAAAGTTCCCGGATTATATGGCCCAGGCCGATACGATCACAGCAAAGATGAAGGAACTGGGATTCATCTATATTACTCTTGATATGGAAGGGTTCCGTTCAGGCAGCATGGATGTGCATATTACAGGATAAAAGTATCTGTTAGCCGGCATACTGCCTGTTAGCCGGGTTATCCTGCAATGATGCGTTCATACTCCGCAGGACGGAAGTGCATGATAAAATGCTGCTGCTGTTTTTGCGGCAGATAGTAGCATGGAACTTTTTTGAGCCCGAGGGCTGCTGCTTTAAAAAGTCGGTGATTGCCGTCAATAAGCAGCAGGCGGCCTTTGGACAGCTCGGCTACAACCAGAGGTTTGGAAATGTCGGTCAGCATGGCCTGTGTGCGGCTGATTCTGGCTTCATTGTGTTCGGCCAGCCTGGCTGTAGGCAGATACTGTATCGGATAATTGTCAGGGTGGTTTTGAATGTCCTCAAGGATGGAAGTCACATCCCATATGATGATGCCATTGTCGGTTGCATAATGATATTTTTGTCTCATATCGGCATTCTCCTGTTATAAAAAAATTAATAATGCATAAACCATCAGTGTTTGCAGAAATTGTTTGTAAATTTTTGTAAAAAGACTGTAAAGACAAAAAAAGACAACGATGACACCGTTGTCTTTTTTACTCTAAAATCATATCACAATTTATCAGAGAAATGTATACAAAATCAGAATTGTTTTAGAAATAAAATTATTCATTTGTAACAGTTTAGAGACGCCAGAAGCGCCTGGCTTCAAATGGAATGAACGATTCCGGTGTGATCGGCTCATTCTTGCAGACACGAAGCGGATTGTCGTGCATGAGCCGGGCAACGGTCTCGTCGGAGTAAGTGCAGGCAATGTAGCTGCGTATTTCTTCCATATCAGGCGTGCGCACATCCGGACGGTGGGCGTCGCTGGCAATAAAAGATACAAGGCGGTGTTCCAAAAGCGTATGGGCCGTTTTTTCTACAGGACGCCCGAAACGGCCGAGAAAACTGCCTTTATTGGATTGAAGCAGACATCCCATCCGCGCCCATGTAAGGGCTGTTTCCGGTGACTCACAGATGCAGTCGTATCGTTCCGGGTGAGCGACGATAGGGATTTTGCCCATTTGAATCATCTCCTGCAGCCTGTCCGTCATCCAGTCGGGATCCGTGTCAAAACCGCATTCGACAAGCAGGTAATCAGAAAAATTTAAACCGATCACATAGTGGTTTTCAATGAGTTCGCCGATGTCGGGTGTGCAGAAGATCTCCATTCCCGGAAATACCTGGACAGGGATTTTATTTTTGATCAGTTCTTTCCTTAAGTTGGCAAAAGCCCGCAGCAAGGTTGGACTGTAATAATTGTTGTAGTATTCGGGTATGTTGCAGTGCGGGGTCATAATGATGGTATCAACGCCGGTGGAAGCGGCGATCTCAGCCATGGCCAGACTGGTATCCATGGATGGTGAGCCGTCGTCAACGCCAGGCAGTATATGAATGTGCAGGTCAATCATGTCAGAAGCTCCTTTAATAATCGCTGTAATGAGTTAATCATAACATACCTTATTTTGTAAAGAAAGAGACAATTTATTAAGTTGATTTATTGGCATAGATATAGTATGATAATCATGAATTTGGATAGAATACCGGCAATCAATGACAGAACCGACAGAAATGGCAGAAATGGCAGAAATGGCCGGAAAAATTCAGGAAGATTCAGGAGGAGAAAAGTGGAACGATTTATCACGGATGTAAAGAAATACTACAAATACACCATTTATTCGGCGAAATCCCAGTTAAAGACAGAGGTGGCCAATTCGTATCTGAACTGGTTATGGTGGGTACTGGAGCCGTTTTGTTTTATGTTGATTTATGCTTTTATTTTTGGTTATATGCTGCAGCGTAAAGAGGCATACTTTAATATTTATATTTTTGCGGGTCTGGCCATATGGGACTTTTTTAACCGCTGCATTAAGAGCTCGGTGCGCATGGTGAAACGGAACAAGCCGATTGTTTCCAAGGTTTATCTGCCGAAGTATACGCTGATTATTTCGGATATGATGGTCAATGCGTTTAAAATGTTCATCTGTCTGATCATTGTTTTTGGTATGCTGGTGTTTTACCGGGTACCGGTGGACTGGCATTTGATTTTTATGATACCGGTGCTGGTGACAACGATTTTATTTACATTTGGATGCTGTACGATCCTGCTGCATCTTGGTGTCTTTGTTGATGATATGGCCAATGTTATTAATATTGTGCTGAGATTTATTTTCTATTTGACGGGTATATTTTATAATATCAGGACGGTCCTGCCGGAACCTTATGCAACGCTTTTGATGAAGTGTAATCCGCTGGCCTTTCTGATCGATGCCCTGAGACAATGTGTGTTGTACCAGTCAAGACCGGGTCTGAAACTGCTGACTGTGTGGTTTGTGATTTCCCTTGTGCTGTCAGCAGCAGGTATAAGAAACATCTATAAAAACGAAAATACTTATGTGAAGGTAATATAATATGGAAGATTATGCAATTACAGTCAAAGATTTAAAAATTCGATATAAGAGTGTCCAGGCTTATTCCATTAAAAAGAGCCTGCTTCGGATGAAAGGTGTGGATACAAAGGCGTTTGAGGCTGTCCGCGGTGTCAGTTTTGAAGTCAAACGGGGAGAGATCCTTGGGATTACCGGCAAGAACGGCAGCGGTAAATCCACCTTGCTGCGGGCGCTGGCGAATATATTTTCGGCGGATGAAGGATCCATTGATCTTCATGGACACTCGGTTTCACTGCTGGCCATCGGTGTTGGTTTCAAGGCGGAACTGAGCGGCCGGGAGAATATTATGCTGTCCGGTATGCTTCTTGGTTTCAGCGAGCAGGAAGTCATGGCCCGGATGGATGAGATTATTGAATTTGCAGGGCTGGGTGATTTTATTGACATGCCGGTGCGCACCTATTCCAGCGGTATGTATTCCAAACTGGCCTTTTCTATCACAGCCATACTTGAAACGGAGATCATGCTGATTGACGAAGTTCTGAGTGTTGGTGACGAGAAATTTAAAAAGAAAAGTTATGCGAAGATGAAATCTCTGATCTCTGAGAGAAACCGAACGGTTGTGATCGTGTCTCACAGCCTGAGTACCCTTCAGGAATTATGCGACCGTGTCATGTGGATGCATGAGGGGAAGATCGTCAGGATTGGCGAGCCGGAGGAAGTTTTGAAAGAGTATAAGGAATTTATGAAGTAAACAATGCGATGTGATGTGATATTTGACAGGGAGATGACATTTTGACGGAAGGATTGCTGTCGGTGATTATACCGGCTTACAATGAAGAAGGATTGATTCACAAGGCCGCCGGTACGATTGCGCAGATATTGATTTCGGCAGACATTCCCTATGAATTGATTTTTGTGAATGATGGGTCAAAGGACGGGACGTGGCAGTGCGTTCAGGAGACGGCCAATGAGAATGAAAGAGTGCGGGGCATTTGTTTTTCGAGAAATTTCGGCAAGGAATCCGCCATGTTTGCGGGGCTGTCAGAGGCTGCCGGAGATTGCGTGGTGGTGATCGACTGTGATCTGCAGCACCCTCCGGAAAAAATCGTTGAGATGTACCGTCTATGGCAGCAGGGTTATGAAGTCGTGGAAGGCGTGAAAAGCAGCCGGGGTCAGGAGAATCCGGCCCACACGCTGGCTGCGGCCTGTTTTTACCGGATCATTGGCGGAGCCACAGGTTTTGATATGAGCCGGGCCTCGGATTTCAAGCTGTTAGACCGGAAGGCCGTTAATGTCCTGCTGAACATGAAGGAGAAAAATGCCTTTTTCAGGGCATTGTCTTCGTGGATCGGTTTTAAAACAACAACGGTGGAATTTGAGGTACAGGAGCGGACAGAAGGCGTATCCAAGTGGTCTGTCCGGGCGTTGGTAAAATATGCTTTGTCGAATATCACTTCTTTTTCGGCAGCACCGATGCAGATCGTGACGTTTTTTGGCGTAGTTATGCTGATCGTGTCACTGGTATTGGGCGGCCTGTCTATTTACCAGAAGGTGTCCGGTATTGCACTGGGCGGATTTACAACAGTCATCATTATTCAGCTTTTTACCGGCAGTATGATCATGATCAGCCTGGGTATTATCGGGTATTATATAGCGAAAATTTATGAGGAAGTAAAGGGACGTCCAAGGTTTATTATCGCTTCGACCTGCGGGCGAAGACCGGAGACAGAGCATGAGGATAAAAGAAAGGAAGAAAATAAAGATGGCAGCATTTGATTATTTAATTGTGGGTTCAGGTTTGTTTGGCGCGGTATTTGCCCATGAGGCGATGAAGAAGGGCAAGACATGCCTGGTGCTTGAAAAGCGCAGTCATATCGGCGGCAATATTTATACAGAGGAAGTGGAGGGCATTCAGGTACATCGCTACGGCGCGCATATTTTCCACACAAGCAATAAGGAAGTGTGGGATTATGTTCAGCAGTTTGCGGAATTTAACCGCTACACCAATTCCCCGATAGCCAGATATAAGGATGAACTCTACAATATGCCTTTTAATATGAATACATTTTCCAAAATGTGGGGCATCGTAACTCCGGCTGAGGCAAAGGCGAAGATTCAGGCGCAGATCGCCAAGGCGGGCATCACGGAACCGAAAAATCTGGAGGAGCAGGCACTCAGCCTGGTGGGCCGGGATATTTATGAAAAGCTGGTCAAAGGTTATACGGAGAAACAGTGGGGACGCCGGGCGACGGAGCTGCCGTCCTTTATTATTAAGCGTCTTCCGGTACGTTTAACGTATGATAATAATTATTTCAATGATAAGTATCAGGGCATCCCGATCGGCGGGTATACGCAGATCATTGAGAAAATGCTGGAAGGCGCCGAAGTGCGTCTGAATACGGATTTTCTTTCAGATAAAGAAGGATTTTCGGCGATGGCGGATACCATTGTCTATACCGGTATGATCGATGCTTATTTTGATTACCGTTTGGGAGAACTGGAATACAGAAGCCTCAGATTTGAGGATGAGATTCTTGATACGGACAATTATCAGGGCAATGCGGTTGTGAATTATACAGAATATGAAGTACCTTATACCCGTATTATCGAGCACAAGCATTTTGAGTACGGGACACAGCCAAAGACGGTGATCACCCGTGAATATCCGAAGGTGTGGCAGCATGGCGATGAGCCGTATTATCCGATGAATGATGAGAAAAATAACGCGCTTTACAAACAGTATCAGGAACTGGCTGCGCAGGAGAAGCATGTGATCTTTGGCGGCCGTCTGGGAATGTATCAGTATTTTGATATGCATAATATTGTTGCGGAAGCGTTAAAGTGCGCAAAAGAATATATATAAAAGGAATATATGATAGAAGGATTCAATTATAGAGGAATTAGATATAGAAGGATTAGCTTATTGAAGAATGAGATTATAGAAGGTTGAGATATGGAAACTTTAATGGAGAAATACGATGAGGAAAGCCAGGACAGCGAGGTGATGGCGAAGGCCGGTGAGATCCTTCGAAGCGGGGGTCTGGTGGCATTTCCGACGGAGACCGTTTACGGGCTTGGCGGCGATGCCTTAAATCCGGAAGCGTCCGCGAAAATCTATGCGGCCAAGGGGCGTCCGTCTGACAATCCGCTGATCGTCCATATTGCGGATATGGAAGCGCTGAAAGTGCTGGCGCGGGAGGTGCCGGAGAAGGCGAGACTGCTGGCGGACCGGTTCTGGCCGGGACCGCTGACGATGATCATGCCGAAATCTGATACAGTGCCTGCCGCAACCACAGGCGGTCTTGATACGGTGGCCGTCCGAATGCCGTCCCATCCAACGGCTTATGAACTGATCCGCAGTTCAGGTGTTTACATTGCGGCGCCGAGTGCCAATACATCGGGGCGTCCGAGTCCGACAACGGCACAGCATGTGGCGGAGGATCTAAACGGCAGGATCGATATGATCATCGACAGCGGAAAGGTGGATATCGGGCTTGAATCGACGATTATTGATCTGTCCGGTGAGGTGCCGGCTATTTTGCGCCCGGGCTATATTACAAAAGCCATGATGGAGGAAGTGATCGGCCCTGTGGCCATTGACCCGGCCATTCTTGCGGATCACGAAGATCCGGGACTGCGGCCGAAGGCTCCGGGCATGAAGTATAAGCATTATGCGCCGAAAGGTGAACTGGTTATTGTGGAGGGACAGCGGCAGGCCGTTGCGGATGCCATCAATGCGATGGCGGCTGAAAATGAGGCGGCCGGTATTAAGACGGCGGTCATTGCCTCAGAAGAAAATATGCAGCTTTATCATGTTTCCTATAAAGTGAATATTGGCTCGAGGGTCCATGAAGAAAGTATTGCGGCGAATCTGTATGATGTGCTGCGGCAGATGGACGAGATGGGCGTGGCAAGTATTTATTCTGAAAGTTTTGCCGGAGGCAGCCTGGGCGCGGCAATTATGAACCGGTTACTCAAGGCGGCAGGGCATCATGTGATCAGACTTTAATGAAAGAGAATGTATAAAAGCAGCGATGAGTTGTGAATGCTAATAAAGGAGGAATGTGAAAATGATAGCACTTGGTTGTGATCATGGTGGTTACGGACTGATGCAGGAGGTGATCAGGTATCTGGAAGATCACGGGCTGGAGTATAAGAATTATGGGACTTATTCTGAAGAATCCTGTGATTATCCGGATTATGCCGGGAAAGTGGCGGAGGCCATTCTGTCGGGCGAATGTGAGAAAGGGATCCTGATCTGTGGGACAGGCATTGGTATTACCATTGCGGCCAACCGCTATGAGGGTATTCGTGCCGCCAATTGTACCAATTGTTTTATGGCAGAAGCGACGAGGCAGCATAATGACGCCAATATCCTTGGCATGGGCGCCCGTGTGATCGGGCCGGGTACGGCACTGAAAATCGTGGATACATTTTTAAATACGCCGTTTTCCAATGAGGAGCGCCATATCAGGAGAATCAAAAAAATCGAAAGATAAATACGGGGGGGACGGATATGTCGGAGAAAAGAAAGGATTATATTAGCTGGGATGAGTATTTTATGGGAGTGGCGAAACTTGCCGGTCTCAGATCAAAAGATCCGAACAGCCAGGTGGGTTCCTGCATTGTGAGCCAGGACAATAAGATCCTGTCCATTGGATACAATGGTTTCCCGAGGGGATGTTCGGATGATATTTTTCCCTGGAGCCGGGAAGGCGGCGAACTGGATACAAAATATTTTTATGTGACGCACAGTGAATTAAATGCGATTCTGAACTACCGCGGCGGAAGTCTGGAAGGAAGTAAGATTTATGTATCCCTGTTTCCGTGTAATGAATGTTCCAAAGCGATCATCCAGTGCGGCATCAAAGAGATTATCTATGATTCGGACAAATATGGGGATACGCCATCCGTCGTTGCGTCAAGACGCATGCTGGATGCGGCGGGCGTTCATTATCGCCAGTATATTCCAAGCGGGCGGGAAATTCATATTACGGTCTAGTGAATTGCCGGCATAGGGATTACTTTTAACTATGTATAGCAAAAAGTGCAAAATGACGGTGTTAATAATATGTCAAATTGGTTTTTGATGAAAATAGTCAAAAAATTATTGCATTTAAAAAAAACATGTAGGAAAAATGCATATATGCCTTTGATGTGAATGTTTTAACATTGTTTCTTTTTGACAACATTGTGCGCGGGAGATAATGAAATATAGACAAAATTATTAAATTTTGCTAAAATGAGAACTGATAACTAATATAGGATAATACTGACGAATACAAAGGAGGACCCGGATGAAGGCAAATCATGGAGTGGGCAAAGCGATTGTGCTGATTACACAACTGAGCATCAATATGCTGGTTCCTGTTTTTATGTGCCTGTTTATCGGTATCTGGCTGGATGGTTTTTTCGGAACGGAATGGCTGACGCTGGTATTTCTCATTCTTGGTATTCTGGCATCTATCCGTGCAATGTTTACGACGTTGCAGCCATTGTTGAAGGGAGAAAGAGAGAGGAAAGATGAAGCGTATCAAAAGCAGTTTGAGGAACGCTATAAGCACTCAGAATGAAACACTGATCGATCTGATTCTTGGTATCCTGATATTTGGCATATTGGTCATACTGGTGGGATTGTTTGTGGCCCCGGACAAGCTGATGTTTACGCTGGGCGTTCTGCTTGGTACAGCATCTTCCGCGGCACGTGCCGTTCATATGGCTGTGACTCTGGAAGAACAGATGTATTATGGTGAGAAGGACGCGAAGGCGTACGCCATGAGGAATTATATGATCCGGTATGTTTTTATTATCGTGATCATGGTTCTGTCAGTGAAACTTGGCATGGCTGGCATGGTCGGGACGATCATTGGTATTTTCCTGATGAAACCGGCGGCCGTTCTGGCACCGCAGACACACAAGTATATCTATACCAGATTATTTGGTAAAGGAAGGTGAAGCTATGGGCAATGAAGTCGACTTTATGGTGCATGGATTTATTCAATTGAATCTCTTTGGTCATGAAGTCTGGGTGACAACGACACATATCTGTCTGTTGATTGTCTGCCTTTTCATTTTGTTGATTGGCTTGATTGTCAACAGAAAGATGAAGCATGCGACAGAGGTGCCGGATATGGTGCAGAATATCGCAGAGCTTTATGTGGAAATGATGGACGGCGTCGTCGAATCGAGTATGTACAGGCATTGGGGCAAATATGCCAATTATATTCTGACGATATTTATGTTCCTTCTGATTTCCAACATCTCCGGCCTTTTTGGCCTCAGACCGCCAACGGCTGATTATGGTACGACCCTGTCTCTGGCTTTGGTGACATTTGTACTGATTCAGTTTAATGCGTTCAGATCAAAGGGTGTCGGCGGATATGTGAAGGATTTGATGGATCCGATTCCTCTTTTCCTGCCGATCAATATTATCAGTGAGTTTGCGACGCCGGTATCATTGTCGCTGCGTCTCTTTGGTAATGTTATGGCCGGAACCATTATGCTGGCATTATACTACGGTATGCTGCCGGTGCTCGCAACAGTTGCGATTCCGTCATTTTTGCATGCGTACCTGGATTTATTCTCAGGCGCAATTCAGACATATGTATTCTGTATGCTGTCAATGACATTTATCTATCAGAAACTGCCGGAATAATTAGCTCCGGTCAGCCAATATTATCAACTTTAAGGAGGAAATACAATGAGTGGTATAACAAATGAAGGTTTAATTTTAGCTTGCTCAGCAATCGGTGCCGGTCTTGCTGTTATCGCCGGTATCGGACCTGGTGTAGGACAGGGTATTGCAGCCGGTCACGGCGCATCTGCAGTTGGACGTAATCCGGGAGCAAAGGGCGATATCATGCAGACCATGCTTCTTGGTCAGGCCGTTGCCGAGACAACAGGTCTTTACGGTCTGGTTATTGCTCTGATTCTGCTGTTTGCAAATCCATTGATTGGTAAACTGTAAGATTAAGCAGTATTTGTTTAAGCAGGTATATATAGCAGAAATATTCTGAAAGGAGGCTTAAACTTGGACGACAGATTGTTTGGGCTTGACGTGCAGCTCTTATTCGACGCGGTTATCGTATTCATCGTGATCATGATTATGTATGCGCTGATGAGTAAGCTCTTTTTCAACCCGGTGCGCGAGTTCCTTAACAAGAGGAAACAGGCCATCGCTGAAGACAGAGATGAGGCCGGCAAACTTCAGGACGCAGCATTTGTTTCAAAGGCTGAGTATGAGGAGAAGCTGAAGGCCGTGTACAAGGAAGCCGAAGAAATTCTATCCGCATCCAGAAAAGCTGCGTTAAAGCAGCAGGGTGCCATTATCGACCAGGCGAAGTCAGAAGCCTCTGCAATCATGGAACAGGCAGATAGAGAGACTATATCTGAGAAACAGCGGATCAAAGATGATGTGAGGAAGGAAATGCGCAGTATTGCGATGGTTTTGACCGCGCAGTTTGCGGATGCGTCCGACGAGCAGCACAGTGAAGTGGTTCTTGAGGAAGCACTGAAGGAAATGGGTGGTGAAGCATGGTTGAGATAATTGTAACTGCAATTAATGTTTTCATCTTATTTTTCCTGATTGGTTATCTGGTTTCAGATATGGCAGCCGGTATGCTCGCAAAGCGTAAGGACCGGATTACTGAGGATATCAATACAGCGAGACTGAGCAGGGAGGAAGCCCTTGCACTGAAAAATGATTACGAGCGCAGACTTGCGTCATTTGACAGTGAACGGGCCGGGATTCTTGAGAATACGAGAGAACGGGCTGCACAGGCGGAGGAGAGGATTCTGTTAGAGGGACGGGAAGAAGCCGACAGGCTGATCGCCCGCGCGAAACGTGAAGCGGAGCTGAAAAAGATCAAGCTTCAGGATGAGGTCAGACGGGATATGGTACTGGCGGCATCCAAAGCAGCCGGCAGGCTGATCGCTGAGAATCTCGACGATGCGAAGCAGGCAGTTTATATTCAGGAAATGCTGGATGAAATGGGTGAGTCAACATGGCAGAATTAATTGA
>CAYURX010000043.1:0-8968 GCA_964447245.1 uncultured Coprococcus sp.
GGCGGAGCGGAGGGCCGCTTCCATAACGCCGCCGGTCGCGCCAAAGATGACACCTGCGCCGGAGCCTTCTTTCATCAGCGGATCGCACTCCCGGTCAACCAAAGTACCCGGGTCGATATGGGCGGAACGGATCATGCGCGTCAGTTCACGGCTGGTAAGGACCGCGTCAATATCATGTCCGGCATATTCTTCATAGTACAGTTCCATGTTGCGCTCACCTTTCTTCGCAACGCAGGGCATGATGGAAAGCGTGAAGATATCTTCCGGGTCCCGGCCGATGGACTGCGCAAAATACGTTTTCATCACGGCACCGAACATCTGCTGCGGTGATTTCGCCGTGGATAACTGCGGTACCAGGTGAGGGTACTGGGTCTTGATGAAACGGATCCAGCCCGGACAGCAGGATGTAAACATCGGACGGTCCCTGAATTCGCCTTTCATCAAACGCTCGATAAACTCGCTGCCTTCTTCCATAATGGTAAGGTCCGCGGAGAATGTGGTGTCAAATACATAGTCAATACCGATGCGTTTCAGGGAATCCATGATCTTTCCGACGGTTGCTTCTTCACGTGAAAGCCCTAACGCCTCACCCCATGCGGCACGGACGGCCGGGGCCACCTGAGCCACAACGACTTTCTTTTTATCAGCAATGGCACGCCATACTTTTTCCGTGTCATCCCTTTCGCGGAGCGCGCCTACCGGACAATGGGTGATACACTGTCCGCACAGGGCACAGGAGACCTCTGAGATCTTTTTGTTTCCCGAGACATTGACGGTGGTCCTGGAACCGGTACTGGTCACGTCCCAGATATGCAGATCCTGTATTTTGTCACAGACCTGGATACAGCGCATACATTTGATACATTTCCTGGAATCACGGATCAGCGGGAAATCTTCATCCCATGGGAAATCCTCCAGACGTTCCCTGAAGGGAAGGTCAATGATGTTCAGATCATTGGCAAGTTTCTGCAGAGAACAGTTCCCGCTTCTCACACAGGTCGCACATCTGCAGTCATGCTGGGAGAGGATAAGCTGCACATTCTGCCTTCTGGCCTCACGGACCCTTGGGCTGTTGGTAAAGACCGTCATCCCTTCGGCTGCGGTATTATTGCAGGCGGTGATCAACCTGCTCATGCCTTCCGCTTCGACGAGACAGACGCGGCAGGCGGCGATCTCGTTGACCCCTTTGAGGTAGCATAACTTCGGGACCGGAATGCCCGCGGCGGCCGCCGCTTCCATGATCGTTGTGCCTTCCGGCACTGTAATATTCTTATTATCAATCGTTATATTTACCATAAGTTCTTCCGACCTCCTTTGAATATGCCGTAACCAAAGTGGTCGCAGCGCAGACATCTGCCTGCTTCCTGCCTGGCTTCAGCCCCGGTCATACAGTTTTCCACGCCGTCAAAGTCACAGACACGCTGACCGGCTTCACGTTCAGTCATATTGACCCTGCCGCAAGGCGGACGGTCGTCCAGGCGTGGGACAGGGATATCAATATCACAGGATATCTCATGATGGTATCCGAGATATTCGTCAATATTGGCAGCGACGACTTTTGCCGCAGCGATCGCCCTGATGACGGATGCCGGGCCTGATGCGCAGTCCCCGCCGGCAAATACGCCGGGGATACCATCGAACCCGCCATAACTCCGGGTGGATATCCTCCCGTGATGGACAGGGACGCCGGCTTCCTGGAAATGCTGGTATTCAATGTCCTGGCCAATGGCGATGATCAGTGTCTGGCATGGGATAAAAACATCCGGCTCACCTGTAGCGCGGACGCTGACACGGCCGTCTTTGATTCTGCTGACCATCTGTGGTGTGACATAGACCCCTTTGACATGATCGTTTGTATCGACGGCGATACGCGCCGGGGCCATTAATGGACGGATCTCGATGCCTTCAGCGGCAGCGCCTTCGATCTCTGCCGGAAGGGCGGTCATATCCGCTACACGCCGTCTGTAGACGATACTGACTTTTTTGGCCCCCAGACGCCTGGCAGTACGGACAGCATCCATGGAAACATTACCGCCGCCAATGACAGCGACTTCCTGGCCGGACAGATCCAGCGGCCGGTCCCGGCCGACATCACGGAGAAACTGTACGGCAGAGATCACGCCTTCGGCCTGCTCGCCCGCGATGCCCAGTTTCTTATCTGTGCTTGCCCCGATGGTGATCAGAACAGCATCATGGGATTTTCGGAGACTCTGGATCGTCATATCACGGCCGACGCGCTTGCTGAACTCAACCTTAACGCCGGTCTCAAGGATGGCGTTGATATCATCATCCAGACGGTCTTTTGGCAGCCGGTAATTCGGGATGCCGTAGCGGAGCATGCCGCCGAGTTTCGGGAGCATCTCAAGCACAGTCACTTCATGTCCCATGAGCCGCAGATAGTAAGCGGCGCTCAGGCCGCCCGGTCCGCCGCCGACAACAGCGATATGTTTGCCGGTAGGCGCTGCGCATGGAGGAGGGGAGACATGGCCGGCATGATCGGCAGCCATCCGCTTGAGGCCGCGGATGTTGACCGCGTCATCCACGATATTCCGTCTGCATCGCGCTTCACAGGGATGTTCACAGATGAAGCCGCATGTCGTCGGGAACGGATTATCCTTGCGTATCACCCGGATGGCATCCGCATAGCGTCCCTCACCGACCAGAGCCACATAACCCGGAATATCCACATGCGCAGGGCAATGGGAGACACAGGGAACGGGTTGGATATACTGGCAGGTGCATCTTCCCTGGCGGACATGTTCTTCATAATCCTCACGGCATCCCGTAAGACTGTCATGGACCATACGCGCAGCTTCGTAACCGATGGCACAGTCAGCACTTTCCATGATGGAAGCGGAGAGTGATTCGATCAGGTCCAAAGATGCCATGAATGCCTTACCGTTCAAAACATCTGTAAGAAGATTTTTAAGCTGCCAGAGTCCGACCCGGCATGGCACGCATTTGCCGCAAGATTGCGTATGGCACATCTCAAGAAATGCGCGTGTCATATCGACAGGACAAAGGCCCGGGGGACTGGATTCGATCTTGCGTTCCAGATTCCTGTAAAGTTCCTCAACAACGAGTTGGGAATGATCGGGAACGGAAATTTCAAGTCTGCTCATTTTTAGACACCTCTTTATTTTGTATTTTTTAATTAAGATACAGGTTCTGTAAAATAAATCATTGCTATACTTGTATGAATTATCATCAAAAAATATAGCTGATTATTTTATATAATTAATAGTGAAATATATTAATATGTAATATATAAAATACATAATAAATTTGAAACGCGCCCTTTTTTTAAAAAAAATAGAGTTATAATATTAATTATTATACAAAATAAAAAATAATATGTCAATATTTATGCTATTAATAATATAAATATTATCATATTTAAAAATAGAATTTATGTATGAAATTATTTTTGTTTATGATATACTTATATAAGTAAGTGACATTTTTAGTCACAGATATGTAAGGAGAATGTGTATGTATAGTGATGAACCTGTATATAAAAAAATTATGGATGAAGCAAGAATGTTCGCTGAAAATGTAGTAGCTCCAAATGTGAAGGAGTCGGATCTTACAGGTGGTTTTGTTTGGAATTGGTTTAGAAAATTAGGCGAGACAGGTTTGATGAGAGCGGCTTTTCCTGAGAAATATGGCGGAAAAGGGCTGGGTTATCAGGCTGCTGTTATTGTCATAGAGGAAATGTCTAAAATTTCTGGTTCATTGGGAGCTTGTTTAGCCGCACATATGCAATGTGCATGTACAATATACAAATATGGTACAGAGGATCAGAAGCAAAAATACTTTGTACCGGCAATTAATGGTAAACGTATGCTTTCTTTTGCGATTACAGAAGAAAATAGTGGATCAGATATGTTGAATTTGTCAACAACTGCGGATAAAGAAAATGACGGATGGGTGATTAATGGCGAAAAAAGGTGGGTGAGCAACGGCGGCGAAGCGGATGTATATGTATTTTCTGCAAAAACAAAATCCAGAAGAAGCAGACGAGATGTCAGTATGTTTATCGTAGAACGTGGAACAGAAGGATTTACTACAACTTCTGTAGAGCATCTGATGGGGGTAAGAAATATGTCTGTGGGCCGTGTTACTTTTGATCACTGCATTTTGCCAGGAGAAAATCTACTGGGAGAGGAAAATTGTGGATACGATATTAGCCATGATGCTCTGGACGATTCGCGATTATTCTTATCTGCCGTGGCTCTTGGTCTGGCAAAAGGAGCATTTCATAAAGCACTCGACTATGTGAAAGAAAGAAAGCAATATGGCAGAGCAATTACCTTTTATCAAGGGGTGTCATTTCCTTTGGCAGAAATGCATACAACTATTGTTGCAATGGAATCAATGCTTTCTGTAACAGCCAAAAATATGAGTGAAGGCAACTTTTCCAGTGGGGATATAGCAGCTCTCAAACTTTTCACTACAGAAAATTGCTGCAAAATCTGTGACAGATCACAGCAGCTATTAGGAGGAAATGGTTATGCTGCTGAATACGAATTGGAGCGTTATATGCGGGATAGCCGCATGCTGCGCCTGGCAGGTGGTACATCCGATATTTGCCGGATTATTATAGGCAATACGATTATTTTTAAATAAAGGCATCATAACTCAAAGAGTCTGTAAATAAAACAATCTGACAGATTACAGAGCAGATTATTTTATACAGGCTCTTTTTATGTTAAAAATGATGGAAAAAGTATGTTGGTCGCAGTCAATAGATGATATTGTAATTTTCTGTTAGATATTGACATCCTTATTGAAAAAAAGTATACTAATAGCAAAAATAGGTATTACCTATTTTTGCTTGTGGAATTAGCAGCAATCGGGGAAGGAAATAGAAAATGAAAGAAATACATATATTGTCGGAGGACATTACCCAGCGCTTACTCCTGGAAATCAGAGAAGGGCGGTACGCCGGTTGTGAAAAACTTCCGCCGGAGGTGACTCTGGCTCAGGAGATGGGTGTGAGCCGGACATTGATCAGAGATTGCCTGGCTGCGTTGGAGCGGGAAGGTTTTATCAGCCGCAAACATGGCGTAGGTACAATTATTAACGCCCATGTACTGGATGTGACGACCCGTATGGATCTGGAGAAAGAATTTCTGGAAATGGTGAAGGATGCCGGTTATCAGGCGGAGATGATTGCCATGGAAATCGAGGCATGCGGCGCCGACGCAAATGTGGCCGCCAAGCTTCGGATCACGGAGGGCGAGACGGTTTTTAAATCCGCGCGGCTCGTAACAGCCGACGGCCGGCCGGTTATCTACTGTCTTGATTATATTCCGGCCAGAGCTGTGACGTCTGAGGATTATGATCTTGCCTTGCTGAAACGTCCGGTTTTTGAGTTTATTGATCAATATTGCGGCAAGCAGGTCTACATGGACTTAACGGAAGTCCGGCCTGTCATTGCCGGGCGGGAACTGGCGCAGATCTTACAGGTAAGCGAACAGGCACCGCTTTTATATATGGATGAAACAGGTTTTGCTTTTACCGGTGAACGCCTGCTTTATTCGATGGAATATTATGTGGATGGCATATTGAGGCACACCGTGCTTCGCAAAAAAATATAGCGTCTGGGGCGCGTCATTATAAAAAGTCAGAAAAATCGGAGGGAAACTATGTATACAGCATCAATATTAAAACAGGAGCTGGAAGCATCAAAGGGTACACGCCAATTGGATACACGGATCGACAACATTCAGTTGGTCAATGTATTTACAGGGGAAATCTATCCGGCATCTATCGGCATTTACAACAAGCGGATCGTGGCTGTGGGGAAAGTGGAGACAGCGGCGAAGACGGTCATCGACGGCAACGGCGCCTATGCGGTTCCGGGGCTGATCGATTCACATATTCATATCGAGACAACACTGCTGACGCCGGAAGCCCTTGGCGAGGTGATTATTCCGTGGGGCACCACAACTTTATGCGTGGATGCCATGGAAATTGCCAATGTAGCAGGCATCGACGGTTTGCTGGCCATGATCAAAGATTCGGAAAAACTGCCTTTCAGACTGCTGCTTGAAATACCTTCAAGAGTACCGACAGCACCGGGGCTTGAGACGACAGGCGGTGTTCTTGGCGTGGAAGAAGTGACACAGCTTCTGGCGCTGGATGAAGCCGTGAGCCTTGGCGAATTGGACCCGTCCAAGGTACTCGGTATGAAAGAAGAATATCTGGAGAAGGTACTGGCCAGCCTTAATAAACGTAAGATCTGCAACGGTCATGCCATCGGATTAGGCGTTGATGACCTGAACATTTATGCGGCCGGTCATCTCAGCGACGACCATGAATCCGTTTACTATGAAGAATTGCTGGAACGGCTGCGTTTAGGTATTGCGCCGCTAATCCGTGAGGGCAGCAGCGAGCGCAACGTGGATACACTGGTGCCGGGCATTGTGGCAAACCATCTGCCAACGGACAATATGATGTTTTGTACCGACGACAAGCATGTCAATGATATCTATAAAGAAGGTCATATCAGCTATAATGTCAAACGTTCAATTGCGCTGGGTCTTGAACCTGTTCAGGCCATCCAGATGGCCACCATCAATGCGGCCAGACATTTCCGCATGGAAGATCAGGTGGGTTCCATTACCCCGGGGCGCTATGCAGATATTTTGCTGATTGCTGATCTCCGTGAGATGAAACCATGGATGGTACTCAAGGATGGCCGGATCGTGGCTGATGTAAACGGTGCGCGTCCGGTACCGTCAAAAGCTTATCCTGAAAAGCTGTTTGATACGGTTCATATCGGGGCGGATTTTTCCGAGGAGAAATTCAGAATCCTTTCCAAAGGCAGCCGAGCCAAATGCCGTGTCATTCAGATGATCAAAGATCAGATTATAAATAAAGAAATTTTGGAATGGATGACTGTTGCAAACGGTGAAATTCAGGCGGATGTCAGCCGGGATATTTTAAAACTGGCCGTTGTGGAACGCTATGGCAAGAATGGTCGTGTCTCTACGGCACTGGTACAGGGCTTTGGCTTGAAACGGGGCGCATTGGCGGCTTCTGTTTCCCATGATCATCACAATATTGTGGTCGTTGGCACCAATGATACAGATATGGCCGTCTGCGTGGAGAAGCTTCAGGAACTTCACGGCGGTTTCGTATCAGCCATGGACGGTGAAGTTGTGGATGCGCTGGCTCTGCCTCTGGGCGGACTCATGTCCACATTGCCGGCAGGAACAGTGATGCGGCGGATGGATGATATGAATGCGGCGGTTGCAAAAATGGGATGCAGTATGAAAGCACCTTTCATGTCGTTATCCTTTATCTCTCTGCCGACAGTACCGGAGCTGGGATTAACGGATTTCGGCCTGATCGACGTACTGGGACACAGGATCATCGACATGATCATTGAAACAGACGGAGAATAATGATAGAGAATAAACACTGATAAAAGCGGATATCAATTGGTATCAGCGTATATAATGAGGGAAACTTTATGAAGAATACATATGCTGGAGAAGGACGGGGCCGTGTGGAAGGGATGGATAAAGCCACAGGCCGGGCAAAATACGCAGCGGATTTTTATGAAGACGGGATGCTGCATATCGCTCTTGTACGTTCAGCTTACGCCCATGCCCGGATTATCTCCGTGGATCTGTCTGATGTCCCGAATCCTGAGCTGGTATGGACCTGTAAGGATATCGTCAAAAATAATGTTCAGGATATCCTGCCGGATCAGCCGCTTTTGGCGGAGGATAAGGTGCGGTTCCTTGGTGAACCTATTGTCATTGTGGCCGCGGATACCCAGGCAGCCGCCAGGGAAGCGGCATCGAAAGTACAGGTCGTTTATGAGCCTCTGCCGGTTGTAACGGACGCATTGATGGCAGCCGCACCCGGTTGTGTGCGTGTCCATGAAAATACGGACAATCAGGTCATCAATTTTGAGAATGAAAAAGGCAATGTCGCGGAAGGTTTTGCGGAAAGCGATCTCATACTGGAAGATGATTTCTATACGCCGGTGCAGGATCACGGCTATATGGAACCGGAAGCCTGCATGGCAAAAATTGACGAAGACGGGCGGCTGCTGGTCTATACATCCACCCAGAATGTGTTTCATGACAAACGGATGATCTGTGACATTACAGGACTTGACCCGTCCATGGTGCATGTCCGGGCAGCGACCGTTGGCGGCGGCTTCGGCGGAAAGGACGGCAACACGGCGCAGCTTTATCCGGCTCTGGCCGCATGGAAAACGAAACGGCCCTGTAAACTGGTTTTCACACGTCAGGAATCCCTGGCGACGACCTACAAGCGTCATGCCGTTTATATGCATGTGAAAATGGGATTTAAGCGTGACGGCACCATGATGGCCTTTGACGGGCGCGCCTATTTGGATACGGGCGCTTACGGCGGTCTCGGCCCGGCGGTGCTGAGTCTGTTTTCCGAACATTTTGCGGGACCTTATCATATACCCAATGTCAGGATCGAAAGCCATCTTTGCTACACAAACAAGCCCGTAGCCCACGCCATGCGCGGATTCGGAGCCCCTCAGGGCGCCTTCGCGACGGAGACCATCATCAGCCGCGCGGCAAAAGCGCTTCAGATAGATCCGCTGAAACTGCGGTATCAAAACGCCATTGAATGCGGCATGTACGGCGGCGTGGGGCAGAAAATGCGCCATTATGTGGATTTCAAAGGCGCTTTAAAGTTGATCGAGGCATCGCCGCTCTGGCAGGAACGGGGAAAAAATACGGACCCTTATGTGGGATACGGCATTGCCGGCGGGCATTTAAGCTGCGGTCTCGGCAAAAACATTCCTGATCAGGCGCAGGTGCGGATCGAAGAAAAAGACGGCAAATACACCATTTACATGGGATTTGTGGATATCGGCCAGGGCAGCCGCACGGCGCTGCAGGCCATGGCCGCCGAAGCGCTGGAAACCGATTTTGAGAATGTCACCATGGTCATGGCGGATACCGAT
>CAYURX010000043.1:8978-17223 GCA_964447245.1 uncultured Coprococcus sp.
TGCGGCTCGACAGCCGGTTCCAGATCCACATTTATCGGCGGCAATGCCATGCTGGCCGCCATCCGCAAATTCAAAGCCGGTGAGGCCGGTGAAGGAACGGCGGATTTCCCTGAAAGTCTGGAAACCTTTGCCATCGCAGGTTTTCCGCATGCCATGTATACATTTATTGCTCAGGCAGTGAAGCTTCGGGTGGACCCGGTCACAGGGCAGGTCACACTTCTGGACATTGCGGCAGCCACCGAAGCCGGCCGGATCATCAATCCGCTTTCCATGGCCGGACAGATCCAGGGCGGCGTGGCCATGTCCGTCGGCTATGCCCTTGGTGAAAACTGTCTGTTTAAAGACGGACATCTGCAAAATGACAGCATGTCCACCTATCTCATGCCAACAGCGATGGACCTGCCGCAGATCACCAGTCTCCATGTGGACGGTTATGAAAGTTCAGGCCCTATGGGAGTCAAAGGCGCGGCGGAGGTTTCCACTGTGTCCATTGCGCCGGCCATCGGCGCAGCCATTAATGAGGTATCAGAAGGCAGATTCAACAGCCTGCCTTTCGATATAGAAACTATATTAAATGGGCTTATTAAAACCCGGAATTGATTTCAAGGAGGAAAATGAAATGAAAAAAGGAATCAAATGGATAGCAGCGCTGCTGACGATGACCATGGTTGTCGGTTTATTTGCAGGCTGCGGTAATTCATCTGCAGACAAAGAAACGACTGCCACAGAAGCTGCAGGCACTGAGGCAGCCGGCGAAACAGAAGCCGCCGGAGAGACAGAAGCTGCCGCTGGCGAAAAATTAAAAGTTGCGCTGATCCTGCCTGGCAAAAAAGATGATGTATCTTTCAATCAGGCCATGTATGAAGGTATGATGAAATATGCCGGGGCTAATCCTGACAAGATCGACTTAAAAGTCACTGAGAACGTTTACGAAGTGGCAGATATCGAGCCGGCGCTCATTGACTTTGCTGATCAGGGCTATGATGTGATCTTCGGTCATGGTTTCCAGTTCATGGAGCCGATCGTCAAGGTTGGCGCCCAGTATCCTGAGACTTATTTTCTGCTTGGCACAGGCTACAAATCACTGGACAACACAGCCATCTATGATGTAGAGCTTGAAGCCGGCGGTTATGAGATGGGTGTCATTGCCGCTCTGGCTACACAGTCCAACAAGATCGGCGTCATCGGCGGTGCTGACGCTGCAGAGATCAAACGTGGTCATGAAGGCTTTAAGGCCGGTGCAAAATCCATTAACCCGGATATTGAGATCCAGGAAGTCTATACAGGTGACTGGACCGATACAGCAGGCGCCAAGGAAGCAGCTATCGGTATGTATGATTCAGGCGTAGATGTGATCTGGCATTCAGGCGACGGTATCGGTCTTGGTGTTGTACAGGCTGCTGCTGAAAAAGATATGTACTGTCTTGGTAACGTTGCAGACCAGAAGACACTGGCAGAAAATGATGTATTATCCGGTGTTGTTTATCAGTGGGATGCGGTTATTGCACAGATCTTTGACGACATTACCAGTGGCAATTTCACAGGTAAGGCTGAGGAAGACAGATTCTACTGGATCAATGCTGAAAACGGCGGTCTGGCTTACGCGGAACTCAACGATACAAAGGGATGGCTGACAGATGAAGATAAGGCCATCATCGAAGATACATGGGCCAAACTGCAGTCCGGTGAGATCACCGGTTATCTGCCGGAAGATGTCCAGTAAATTGAACCATTAAGAAGGAACCGGGGCTGCCGCCTTGCGGCGGCAGTTCCGAACTGCTTCCTGCGGGAAGTACAGGCCGTATCAACACAAGATAAGAAAACGGCAGTTCGTGCGTTTTGAAACAGGAGGATTTGTATATGGACAATCTGGCAGTCAGTATGCAGGGAATTACTAAAATATTTAACGGTGTCAGAGCCAATGACAATGTTGATTTTAATTTGAGAAGCGGATCGATTCACGGACTGCTTGGAGAAAACGGCGCCGGTAAAACGACGCTGATGAATATTCTGTATGGTTTGTATCAGCAGGAGGCCGGAGATATTTATATCAATGGTAAAAAACAGGAAATTTCATCACCGATAAAAGCAATTTCTCTCGGTATCGGTATGGTCCATCAGCATTTTATGCTGGCAAGACCGATGACTGTGGTGGAGAATATTATGCTTGGCAGAAAATCCAGAAGGGGTATTTTGCTGGATACGAAGGAGACGGCTGCGGAACTGAAGACGCTGGCGGATAAGTATCAGATGGACATTGATCCCTATTCGAAAATCTGGCAGTTGTCTGTGGGTGAGCAGCAGAGAGTGGAGATTCTGACGGCCATTTATCAGGGCGCGGATATATTGATCCTTGATGAGCCGACGGCAGTATTGACGCCGCAGGAAACCAATGTTCTTTTTGACATGCTCCGCCATATGCGTGAGGACGGAAAATCCATTATTCTTATTACCCATAAACTGGAAGAAATTATTTCTATCGTTGATGAAGTGACAGTCCTCAGAGACGGTAAGCTCATCGGTTCAAAACAGGTTGACAGCCACACAACCAAAGAAGAACTGACCCGCATGATGGTCGGTCGGGATGTTCTGTTTAACTTTAATAAGAACAAAAAAGAACCGGGAGCCGTCAAGCTGGAGCTGAAAAATCTCTCGGCCCGCAATGATAAGGGGCTGCCTGCTTTAACTGAACTGAATCTGTCCATTCGTGAAGGTGAAGTACTGGGCCTGGCCGGGGTCGATGGCAATGGTCAGAAAGAGTTGTGCGAAGTCATGACAGGACTTCGAAAGGCCGATGGCGGCGAGATCCTCTTTAAAGGTGAAAACATCATCAACCAGCCGCCGGTCGCCTATATTGACAAGGGCATTGCCCATATACCTGAGGACAGGCATTCAACAGGTCTGGCCCTCAACTGGAGTCTGAAAAAGAATCTGGTCATTAAAAAATTCTACAAAGCGCCTTTTTCAAAACACGGGCTATTGGATGAGAAAGCCATTGACGACTATTGGAATCAATCCCAGAAGGAATATCAGATCAAAGCCATTTCCGGCGATGAACTGGCAAGATCATTATCCGGCGGCAACCAGCAGAAAGTGATCCTTGCCAGAGAACTGGACGACCATCCGGAGGTGGTGATCGCCAATCAGCCGACAAGAGGTCTGGATATCGGCGCGTCAGAATATGTACGTCAGAAAATACTGGATGCCAGAGAAGAAGGCGCCGCCGTATTATTAGTTTCCGCGGATCTGGAAGAAATCCTTCAATTATCCGACAGAATTGCCGTGATCTATGACGGCCGGATCATGGGCGTACTGCCGTCCGGCGCGGATACGGCCCAAATCGGTATGCTGATGATGGGCAGGAAACAGGAGGTAGAGAAGCATGAACAATAAAATCATCAACGGTCTGAAACAGTTTTTAATTGCGGTTCTGACCATTGTGCTGGCGTTGATCGTGGGCGCGTTTCTTGTGGTACTGTCCGGCAACGACCCGGCGGAAGCTTATATGACTCTGATCCGCGGCGCCTTTGGTTCCAGAGTGCGTATCTCGGAAGTCTTTGTCAAGATGATCCCGCTGTCACTCATGGCCCTTGGCGTTTCCATCGCTTTCAAAGCACAGTTGTGGAATATCGGCGCCAACGGTCAGTTGACGGTGGGCGCCATCCTGTCGATCATACCCGGCATTTATCTTGGCCTGCCTCCGGTGATTCTGCTGCCGTTATCGCTTATTTTGTCCATGGTGGGCGGCGGTCTCTGGTGCGGGCTGGCCGCCTGGCTCAAAACCCGCTTTAATGCCAATGAAGTGATTACAACGCTGATGCTGAACTATATCGCGACCTACCTGCTGGCCTTCCTTGTCTACGGACCGATGATGGACCCGGACGGCGGTGGTTTTCCTCAGTCCAAAGTATTGCCGGAAGCCTGCCGGCTGCCTTTATTTTCCAGTCAGATGAGAATTCACGCCGGTGTTTTTATCGCCATTATCGTGATCATCTGCATGTTCTTTTTCTGGCGGACGAAACTGGGCGTCCGGATCGATCTGACGGGGCAGGGTGATAAAATCGCCACTTATTCAGGTGTCAATGTGAAAAGAACGATTATCGCCGCCATGGTCATTTCCGGCGCCATCAATGGTCTGGCCGGATGGAATGAAGTGTACGGCGTACAGTACCGTCTGCTGGATGGTCTTTCCAGCGGTTACGGCGATATCGCGACCATCATTGCCCTTTTGGGCGGTCTGAATCCGCTGGGTATCCTGATTGCGTCATTTTTCTTTTCCGCCTTGCTGGTGGGCGGCGCAACCATGCAGCGAATGACGGAAGTGCCATATTCGATCGTTGATATTATACAGGGACTTGTTATTGTGTTTGTCATTGCAAGAACGGCTCTCCATTTTGGCTGGCCGCAGAAATTGCTGAGGAAGGAGAAGAAAGATGCTTAGCAGTATTTTTACCATAGGGTTTTTAGTCAGTTTACTGGCCGGAACGATCCGCCTGGCCACACCGATCCTTCTTCCGGCGCTGGGACAGATCTATACCCAGCGGGCAGGCATTTTGAATCTGGGTGTAGAAGGAACCATGACCATCGGCGCTGTGGCCGGTTTTGCGGCGGCCTATCAAACGGGCAACCTCTGGCTTGGTCTTCTGTCAGGTATGTTCTTTGGCATGGTCTGGAGCCTGATCATGGCCTGGCTGTCCGTGACGATGCGGGCCAATCAGGTCATTGCCGGTATTGCGCTCAATATACTGGGGGCCGGAACGGCCGTTTATGTATATCGTATTATTTTCGGTATTCAGAGCCTGCCGCCTCAGGTGGAGCCTTTTGCAGCCGTCAATATTCCGGTGCTTTCATCCATTCCAGTCATCGGACCGATATTTTTCCAGCATAATATCCTGGTGTATCTCAGCTATATTATGGTGATCATCACATGGTTTATCCTTGAAAAAACCACCTTCGGCCTGAAGATCCGTGCAGTGGGCGAACATCCGAGAGCAGCGGATTCCAAAGGCATCCATGTGGCCGGTGTCCGTTACGCGGCCGTCCTCATTGGCGGTCTCTATGCCGGCGCGGCCGGCGCGTTTATGTCGACGGCTTATATGAACCTGTTTACGGAATCCATCATCAGCGGACGCGGATTTATTGCCGTATCAGTCGTTATCTTTGCCCGTTTTATGCCGGTCAAAGCCATGTGGGGCGCCCTGCTCTTTGGTTTTGCCAGCGCTCTGCAGATGCGTTTGCAGGCATTGGGTATTGATCTCGCCAACCAGTTGCTGCTGATGCTGCCTTATATCATGACGATCGCCGCATTGATCGTGGCGTCCAAGAAGGCGGAATTTCCAAGCGCTTATACGATCCCTTATTCAAGAATGGAGCGATGATCCATGCAACGGGAAAAGAAGCAGTTATGGCTGACCGTCATTCTTGTGGTTATCATCCTGATCATTGCCGCGATCTGCTGGTGGTTTGCGAAGCAGGCAGCAGAAGCAGGACTTCCGTCAAATGTGCCGCCTTCTGAGGAGGCCGCCGAGGCCGCTGCAAAAGCTTACGCGGAAGCCATTGATTATGACTATGAGCATCCGTCCGCTATCTATCAGTGGATGACCAATGACTATAAAGCTTCAATCAGTGAAGATGATTTTAATGCCGCCTTTAAAAAGGAAAGATCCTATCCTTATCTGACGCCGTTATTCATCAATTATGACCACGTGGAATTGTCAGAGGATCTGATGACGGGAAAAGCCGTTTATTCCCAGGCGGCGAGACTTCCGGGAATGATTTACGAGGTGGGGCTTGTCTATGAGGACGGCACCTACCATGTGGAAGATTTTGAAACATTCCCGGATGGCAGTTACCTTGAGAAATTTGATACAGTGACTTATGATCTGAGCAGTTATTTCAGCGATATTGAGAGCGAAGGCCGAAAGGAGGAAGAATAATGTCACAGATACTTGTGCCGGAGACAGTGGCGGATGCGTGCCGGATGCTGGCCGTTCCCGGAAGAATCGCCTGTGCGGGGGCAACCAATCTCTATGTGGACAGGCAGAAGGGAAAATATGCGGAACTGGATATTGTCAGTCTTCACCGGCTAAAGGAACTGGATTTTATCCGCCATGAAGCGGACGGATGGCATATCGGCAGTCTGACGGTTTTTCACACCATTGAAAATGCGCTGAAAGATCAGAAAACTATGGCGGCACTGGCGGCGGCCGCTTCGGAAGTGGGCGGCCCGCAGATCAGAAACAGAGGGACCATCGGCGGCAACATCCTGTCCGCTTCACCCGCGGCTGATACGGTGCCTGTTATGATGGCCCTGGATGCCCGGCTTGTCTTAGAAGGGACAGGCGGCGCCCGGACGGCTGCCATCAATGGCTTTATGAAAGGGCCGGGAAAAACGGATATCCAGCCGGGAGAAGTGCTGGCGGAAATTTTCTTTCCAATGAAGCCGGGACGCGCGCTTTTTAGAAAAGTCGGCAAACGGAACGCACTGGCCATTTCCGTTGTCAATGCCGCCGTCTATATGGCACTGAACGGCCGGACAGTGACAGATATTGCCATTGCCGCCGGTTCCGTGGGGCCTGTGGCGCTTCGGACATCCCATGTGGAAGCTGTTTTGCTGCACCGCAGCCGTCCGGCCACAGAAGCAGAGTGGCAGTGCCTGCATGATGAAATCAGAGAAGCTCTGTTAAAGGATATCACGCCGATCGACGATCTCCGGGCAACAGCCAGTTACCGGCAGCAGGCTGCCGGTAATGTGATCATGGATCTGATACGCAGATTATGGGAGGAACCGTTATGACAGAATTTCACGCAATGATCAATGATACGCCTGTTTCGGCGTCCATTCCGGAAGATGCCACACTACTGACCGTACTGCGGGAGGTTCTGCATCTGACCGGAACAAAGGAAGGATGCGGGGAAGGCGACTGCGGGGCCTGCACCGTGCTGGTCGATGGTATCAGCGTCAATAGCTGTCTGTTTCCGGCCGTTCAGGCAATCGGATGCCGGATCATGACCATTGAGGGCGTTGAAGCGGACCCGGAACTGGCAAAAATCCAGAAAGCCTTTGTGGATTACGGCGCCGTCCAGTGCGGTTTCTGTTCGCCTGGAATGATCATGTCCACCATTGCTTTACTTAAAGAGCATCCGCATCCGACAGAAGCCCAGATACGCAGGGGGCTTTCCGGCAATATCTGCCGGTGTACCGGCTATCAGGCCATGGTCGATGCCATTCTGGCGGTAGCAGGCAGTTCAGTTTCCTGCCTTTGAAATCGGACCAAGTACATTTGGTGCTTCCATCAAAACAGAAAGGAAGAAGAACCGATGAATTTTTGTTGTCATTCCAAATACTTAGTATTGCCAATCAATTCATAACGGAACCGGAGGTTGTATTTCCAATTGAACAATCGGATACCGGTGTGGATGATCAGGTCGCCTATTGCGGTAAATACAGACCGCTGGCGCATTTTACGGCAAAAAGAGGCTGGCTCAACGATCCTAACGGACTGGTGTACTACCAGGGCAAGTATTTGATGTTTTATCAGCACAATCCTGCTGCATGTACCTGGGAAAATATGCACTGGGGATATGCAGTCAGCGATGATCTGGTACACTGGGAGGAAAAAGATATTGCCCTCTATCCGGACCAGGACGGCACCATGTTCTCAGGAAGCGCCATCATTGATAAAGAAAATCTCACCGGCTTAAAGACCAATGAAAATGATGTCATTCTTCTCTTTTATACAGCCGCGGGAAGCACATCGGTAACAGCCAAAGACAAGCCGTTTACCCAGTGTCTGGCATATAGTACGGACGGCGGTAAAACCTTTGTCAAATATGATAAAAATCCGCTGATCGATCAGATCGCACCGGGAAACCGCGATCCAAAAGTGATCTACCATAAAGAAAGCGGACAATATATCATGGTTTTTTATCTTGATCAAAATGAATATGCATTTTATGTTTCCAAAAATCTGCTTGACTGGAAGGAACTCCAGAGAATACGGATACCCGGAGAGATTGAATGCCCTGATTTTTTCCCGCTTGCAACAGACGATGATCCGGACAGAATCAAATGGGTCCTGATCGGCGCTTCAGATAAGTACTTTATTGGCGATTTTGACGGCAGGAAATTTGTGCCGTCTTCAGATGATCCTCTGCACTTAAATGACGGCAATGCGTCTTACGCGGCGCGCATGAGCATGCCGGCCCAACTGTCTCTCAAAACGATTCAGGATGAGACAAGGCT
>CAYURX010000044.1:0-17087 GCA_964447245.1 uncultured Coprococcus sp.
CCGAGTGAGAACGGGTTTTACAGGTAGAGACTGTCCGTATTGTGCTTCAAAATGCCTGAAGCTGAACTGTTCATTTTATTATTTTACATAAAGAGTGGTGCAAATACCAGTGCCACAATACTCATCAACTTGATCAGAATATTCAATGACGGTCCGGCCGTATCTTTCAGAGGATCGCCGACGGTATCACCGACAACGGCTGCCGCATGTCTTGCGGAACCTTTGCCTTCCTCTGCGGCTGCCTCAATGGATTTCTTGGCATTATCCCATGCACCGCCGCTGTTGGACATATAAATGGCACATAAAACACCGACAACTGTCGCACCAACAAGCAGACCTGCAAGGCCCTCCTTGCCAAGAATAACACCGGCCAGGATCGGTGAACCAATGGTCATGATACCCGGAAGAATCATTTCCTTCAATGCGGCTGCGGTTGAAATATCCACACATTTCGCATAATCAGGTGTGCCTTTGCCTTCCATAATGCCCGGAATCTCTCTGAACTGACGGCGTACTTCCTGAATCATACTGCCTGCTGCCTTGGAAACCGCTTCAATGGCCAGAGCGGAGAAAATGAAGGCCAGCATACCGCCGATGAACACACCGGCTACAACCTTCGGCGCAAGAATATTGACGGATTCAAGGCCAACGGTCGATGCATAGCTGGAGAACATGGCCAGCGCCGTCAAAGCGGCTGAACCGATGGAAAAGCCCTTGCCAATGGCTGCGGTTGTATTACCAATGGAATCAAGCTTATCTGTGATCTCTCTGACTTCATGAGGCATACCGCTCATTTCCGCAAGACCGCCCGCATTATCCGCAATCGGTCCATAAGCATCAACGGCAATAACAGCACCAACGGTGGCCAGCATACCAACTGCGGCCAAAGCCACACCGTAAAGCCCGGCAACTGAGGAAGATACAACAACAGCGATCGCAATCAAAAGGATCGGGATACCTGTACTTTTCATACCAACCGATAAACCGGCCAGGATATTGGTAGCTGCGCCTGTACTGGACTGTTCAACGATCTCCTGTACATGTTTAAATTTATCGGATGTGTATCTTTCTGTAACGGAACCGATGATCGTACCGACAATAACACCTGTCAGAATCGCAAAGAAATAATCCAGGCTATCAAGAATCATGATACTGCCGACGGCTGAACTGATAATCATAAGAATCATCGCTACATATGTACCAAACATCAGTGTTCTCTGTGCAGGCATATTCTTGATCACACGCACAACGAGAATACCGATGATCGAACTGATCATACCAAAAGCGGATACAGCCATGGCAAATGCCGCACCCTTGTCGCCTAATGCAAGGATACCAAGCATCATGGCAGAGATAATGGAACCAACATAGGACTCAAACAGATCGGCGCCCATACCGGCCACATCACCGACATTGTCGCCAACATTATCAGCAATAACGGCAGGGTTACGCGGATCATCCTCAGGAATACCGGCTTCTACCTTACCAACAAGGTCAGCGCCCACATCCGCAGCCTTCGTATAAATACCGCCGCCCACACGTGAAAACAGAGCAATGGAGCTGGCACCGAGACTGAAGCCCGTCAGCACATTGATATCCCCGATGATCACGTACAAAACAGAAACACCTAAAAGGCCAAGACCAACAACACAAAGGCCCATAACGGAACCGCCTGTAAAGGCAATATTCAGTGCCTTTCTCTCGTTCTCTTTCGCAGCCTGGGCCGTCAGCGCGTTACAGCGTGTGGCGCTTCTCATACCGATATATCCGGCCAGTGTTGAGAGCACAGCGCCCACGAGGAAGCAGGCTGCCACCTTAATCCCCATTCCCGGAAGGAGAAGCAAAATAACAAACATGACAACTGCATAAATAGCAACGATCTTATACTCACGGGTGAGAAACGCCATAGCGCCTGTTCTGATGAAGCCTGAAAGTTCCTTCAGCCTTTCGTTCTCAACCTGAATCTTTGCGTTCCCCATTGCAAAAACAGCAGCGAGTATGAGGGCAATGGCTGCGGCGATGATCGCCAGATAGTAATAATTCATAACAAAACCCCTTTCTTTCTACCTTAATTCGTGCATAATCTCTTTTCTACCGATTGTGCAGGCAATATTGTGTATACAATTTGCCTAGTTATAAAAATTATATTATCCGATTTTATATAAAAAGTCAACTGTTAGCCCAAAAAAACAATGTTTATTCTTTAACACATTACAAAAAAACGTCATAAAATCTCCCGGCAGAACCTTTTGCCTGTTTCGCTTCAGGTCCCCAAAAATCAGATTTTATGACGTTTTCCATGTTTCAGAATATGAATTTAATAAATTTGCCGTATTCTTGCCTTGTTAAAAATTAGTCGTGTATCCAAAATTATACAAATTTTATACCAGATTCGTATAACCCATCAGATGGATATCCACACATTTTGCCGCTTCACGTCCCTCACGGATGGCCCAGACGACCAGCGACTGGCCGCGGTGCATATCGCCGGCCACATAGACATTTTCGGCGCTTGTATGATAATGATCCGGTTCCGTTTTCACGTTGGTCCGGCCGTCCGCTTCCACCCCGAAGGCTTCCGTGACATAACTCTGGCTGCCAAGGAATCCGGCTGCGATCAGCACAAGATCAGCCGGTATGATTTCATTGCTGCCCTCCACCTCATGCATCACCATACGTCCCGTCTCAGGGTCTTTCTGCCAGTCCAGCTTTACCACTTCCGCCGCGCAGACTTCGCCGCTGTCATTGGCAATGAAGGCTTTGACCGTTGTCTGATAGATTCTCGGATCATGGCCATAAACGGCGATGGCTTCCTCCTGTCCGTAATCCGTCTTGCACACCTTCGGCCACTGCGGCCATGGGTTATCTTCCGCCCGCATATCCGGCGCTTTCGGCATCATCTCAAGCTGCACCACATTCTGGGCGCCCATACGGATCGAAGTTCCCACACAGTCATTGCCAGTGTCGCCGCCGCCGATGACCAGCACATTTTTGCCCTTCGCTGAGACATATTGCTGATCTTCAAAACCGGAATCCAGCAGGCTTTTTGTTGTCATCTTCAAGAAATCTACGGCAAAGTAAATTCCCTTCGCCTCACGGCCCGGCACGTTGATATCCCTTGGATTGGATGCGCCGCAGGCCAGAACAACGCTGTCATATTCCTTCAGCAGGCGGGAAGCCTCATAGTTGACGCCCACATCGGCATTGGTAATAAACTCAACGCCTTCCTCTTTCATGATCTGAATCCGCCGGTCGATGATTTTTTTATCCAGCTTCATATTCGGAATGCCATACATCAGCAGGCCGCCGATACGGTCGCTGCGCTCAAAGACCGTCACCTGATGGCCCCGTCTGTTGAGCTGGTCAGCAGCCGCCAGTCCCGAAGGACCGGAACCCACAATGGCTACCCGCTTGCCCGTCCTCGCCTTCGGCGGTTCCGGTTTCATAAGCCCGCTGGCATAACCGTACTCGATAATGCCGTATTCATTTTCTTTGACTGACACAGGGTCACCGTTTAAATTACAGGTACAGGCCGCTTCGCACAGCGCCGGGCAGACCCTTGATGTAAATTCAGGGAAACTGTTTGTCTTCATCAGACGTTTCCATGCCTGCTCCCAGTTGCCATTATAAATCAGATCATTCCACTCAGGAATCAGATTGTTCAGCGGACAGCCGGAGGCCATGCCGCCGATCATCATGCCTGACTGGCAGAACGGTACCCCGCATTCCATACATCTCGCACCCTGCTTCTGCTGCATTTTACGGCTCAGAGGGAGATGAAATTCATTAAAATTCTGAATACGTTCTTCAGGCGGAATCACCCGTCCTGTTTCTCTGTCAAATTCTAAAAATCCAGTTGGTTTTCCCATCTTTATCCCCTCCTAACCTCTCTTACTCGCATAAAATGCTTCAATCTGCGCCTGGTCAAATGTCAGACCCTTTTCTTCCATATGAACGATGGCTGTCTGCATCCGGCTGTAATCATGCGGAATGATCTTCTTGAACTTCGGCAGATATTCAGAGAAATTGTCAAGAATTTTCTTTCCGATGGCTGAACCCGTGCAATCCACATGATCATGGATCATTCCCCGCAGCTCCATGACATCATACTTGGATGTCACTGTATCAATGGAAACCAGTTCTTTATTCACACGTTTATACAAATCTCTGTTTTCATCAAGCACATAGGCAATACCGCCGCTCATACCGGCCGCAAAATTCTTGCCCGTACCGCCGAGCACAACCACACGGCCGCCGGTCATATATTCACAGCCATGGTCGCCCACACCTTCCACAACAGCCGTCGCGCCTGAATTGCGGACGCAGAATCTTTCACCGGCCACACCGCTGATATAGGCCTTGCCGCTTGTGGCGCCATAGAGGGCAACATTGCCGACGATAATATTTTCGTGAGGCTCAAATTGAATATTCTTCGGCGGATAAAGGATCAATTTGCCGCCGGACAGTCCCTTGCCGAAATAATCATTGCTGTCGCCTTCCAGTTCGAGTTTCAGTCCTTTTGGAATAAAAGCGCCAAAGCTCTGACCGCCGCTGCCATGGCATTTCACCGTAAATGTATCTTCCGGCAGCGATTCGCCATATCGCTTTGTGATCTCGGAACCAAAAATCGTGCCGAGGGTCCGGTCCGTGTTGGACACATTGATCTCGATCTTTTTCTTCTTTTTACTTGTAAGAGCCGATTTAAATTCTTTGAGCAGCACCTTCATGTCAAGGGTTTTCTCAAGTTCAAAATCATAGATATCTTCCGGCATGAATAAATGCTTTTCTTCATCAAGATAAGGATTATCCACAATGGCTGATAAATCAATCTTACCATAGATATGCGGATCTACATCCGGACGGACTTCAATCAGATCGGACCGTCCGATCAGTTCATCCACATGGCGGACACCCAGTTTCGCCATGATCTCTCTCAATTCCTCGGCCACAAACTTCATAAAGTTCACAACGTATTCCGGTTTGCCTCTGAAACGCTTGCGAAGTTCCGGATTCTGAGTGGCAACACCCACCGGACATGTATCCAGATTGCAGACACGCATCATGACGCATCCCATGGTCACAAGAGGTGCTGTCGCAAAACCGTATTCCTCAGCCCCAAAGATGGCAGCCATGGCCACATCACGACCCGTCATCAGCTTGCCGTCCGTCTCAAGGCGTACCTTTGAGCGCAGGCCGTTCATAATCAAAGTCTGATGGGTTTCTGCCAGACCGATTTCCCACGGCAGGCCCGCATTGTGAATGGAAGTTCTCGGTGCGGCGCCCGTACCGCCATCATAACCGGAAATCAGAATAACCTGGGCTCCGGCCTTGGCCACACCGGCTGCAACAGTACCGACACCGGCTTCCGAAACAAGTTTTACGGAAATCCGCGCGGCGCGGTTGGCATTTTTCAGATCGTAAATCAACTGGGCCAGATCCTCGATGGAATAAATATCATGGTGCGGCGGCGGTGAAATCAGCGCAACGCCCGGTGTGGAGAGTCTTGTCTTGGCAATCCACGGATAAACTTTACCGCCAGGCAGATGGCCGCCCTCGCCCGGCTTTGCGCCCTGTGCCATCTTGATCTGAATCTCATTGGCGCTCACCAGATATCTGGACGTCACGCCGAAACGCCCTGATGCCACCTGTTTAATAGCTGAACAGCGGTTCAGACCGTCCGGTCCGATGGTCAGTCTGTCAAGACTCTCACCACCCTCACCGGAATTGGATTTACCGTGGATCATATTCATGGCAATGGCCAGCGTTTCGTGTGCCTCCTGGGAAATGGAACCATAAGACATGGCGCCTGTCTTGAAACGCTTCACGATTTCATCCACGCTCTCCACTTCTTCAAGCGGTATACCGCCGTTCTCATCGTATTTAAACTGAAGCATCCCCCTTAAATTCATCAGACGGGTTTCTTCATTGATACAATCGGAATACTGCTTGAACAAACCGTAATCTCCCCGTTTTGTGGACTCCTGCAAAAGATGGATCGTTCTGGCATTGTACAGATGCTCCTCCTTGCCGCTTCTTAACTTGTGACTTCCCACACTGTCAAGGGACAGATCCACATCCATACCAAGCGGATCAAAGGCCCGCATATGCCATGTATCCACATCTTTTTCAATATCTTTCAATGTGATACCGGCGATCCGGCTCACTGTATTCGTAAAGTATTTATCAATGACTTCTTTGCTGATACCGATGGCCTCAAAGATCTGTGAACCCTGATAGGACTGGATCGTTGAGATACCCATTTTCGACGCGATCTTGACGATTCCATGGAGAACCGCTGAATTATAATCATCCACTGCCGCATAATAGTCTTTGTCAAGCATATGAGCGTCAATCAGCTCCTTGATGGATTCCTGGGCCAGATAAGGATTGATGGCACAGGCGCCATAGCCGAGCAGCGTCGCGAAATGATGGACTTCCCTTGGCTCCGCGCTTTCAAGAATCATGGCTACCGCCGTCCGTTTCTTGGTGCGTACCAGATAATGCTCCAGGGCGGATACAGCCAGAAGCGACGGGATCGCCACATGATTCTCATCAACGCCCCTGTCGGAGAGAATCAGAATATTGGCGCCGTCCCTGTAAGCTCTGTCCACTTCCACAAACAGATGGTCAAGGGCACGTTCAAGCGGCGTATTCACATAGTACGTAATCGGAATCGTGGCCACCTTGAAGCCTTCGATATCCATTGTTTTTATCTTCAATAAATCCGTATTGGTCAAAATCGGATTGTTAATCCGAACCATCTTACAGTTTTCGGCCTTTTCCTCCAGCAGATTACCGTCCGGTCCGATATAAACCGTCGTCGATGTAACGATTTCCTCACGGATGGCATCGATCGGCGGATTCGTGACCTGGGCAAACATCTGCTTGAAATAGGAAAATAATGGTTTCGGCTGGTCGCTCAGCACGGACAGCGGTGAATCCACACCCATGGCTGCAATCGGTTCACTGCCGGTTCTGGCCATCGGCAGAATGGAGTCTTTCAGTTCTTCATATGTATAACCGAAAGCTTTCTGCAAGCGGATCCGCTCTTCTTTGCTGTACTCAGGCACACGGACATTCGGTATCTTCAAATCTTTTAATTTCACCAGGTTGGCATCCACCCACTCACCGTAAGGCTGGCTCTTTGCGTAGGTTTCCTTCAGTTCATCATCGGAAATCAAACGGCCCTGAACCGTATCCACCAGCAGCATCTTGCCCGGACGCAGACGGTCCTTCAAAATGATATGCTCCTGAGGCACCGGCAAGGCGCCCACTTCTGAAGACAGAATCATATAATCATCATCGGTCACATAATATCTGGACGGACGCAGACCGTTACGGTCAAGCACCGCGCCAAGCAGATCACCATCGGAAAATACGATGGAGGCCGGACCGTCCCAGGGCTCCAGCATGGTGGCATAATACTGATAGAAATCACGTTTTGTCTGGCTCATGCTCTTGTCATTGGCCCAGGGTTCAGGAATCGTGATCATGACAGCCTTTGGCAACGGCATCCCGCTCATCATCAGAAATTCCAGTGTATTATCAAGCATCGCTGAATCGGAACCTGAGGAATTGATGACCGGCAGCACCTTGTGCATCTCACCCTTTAAGAGATTGGAGGACATGGTTTCCTCACGGGCCAGCATCATGTCCGCATTGCCCCGGATCGTGTTGATCTCGCCGTTATGCACAATGAGACGGTTCGGATGGGCACGCATCCAGCTTGGATTCGTGTTGGTACTGAAACGTGAATGTACGCTGGCAATAGCCGATTCATAATCCTCATCCTGCAGATCATCAAAGAACTGTCTCAGTTCAGCCACAAGGAACATGCCTTTATAAACAATGGTACGGCTGGACAGAGAACAGACATAAGTATTATCATTACTCTGTTCAAAAATACGTCTGACGATATAGAGTTTTCGGTCAAAATCAATGCCTTTCTCCACTTCCGCCGGTTTCTTCACAAACCCCTGCATGATATATGGCATCTTATCCAGCGCCTTCTGCCCCAGTACTTCAGGATGTGTCGGCACTGTACGCCATCCGAGAAATTCCAGACCCTCTTTGGCAACAATGATCTCAAACATCTTTTTCGCCTGATTTTTCCTCAGTTCATCATGGGGAAAGAAAAACATACCGATACCATATTCCCGCTCGCCGCCAAGATCAAAACCCAGTCCGGCCGTCACTTTCCTGAAAAATTTGTGGGAAATCTGCAGCATAATTCCAACGCCGTCACCGGTTTTGCCCTCAGCATCCTTCCCGGCCCGGTGTTCCAGCGTCTCAACAATCGTCAGCGCATTCTCCACCGTTTGATGGGTCTTGATCCCTTTAATATTCACAACTGCTCCAATCCCGCATGCATCATGCTCAAAAGACGGATCATACAGAGCCGGTTTTTTTTGCTGTTCCATCATCAATCACTATCCTTTCTCTCTATCACTCACACCTCACGTGCTGTATTCAAAATACTCAAAAGCAAAAAAAGACAAAGCACGCCACAGTCAGACGCCTTTGTCCTTTCAAAAGATTATCATATTTTATCTGTAATGGCAAGTGTTTTGTGCAAACTCCCCTGTATTTTTTTGACAATTTTATCCAAATAGGGATGTTTTTGGATGCTTACATCAATTGCATAACTTCGGCCTCAATCTCTTTTGCTTCTTCCTCTGTAAACTCTGGAAAAAATACAGGCATTTCTTCTATCCTAATTCTCCCATTACTCAACATCAATTTTGCTTTTTTCCTGGCGGTTTCTTTTTCAATGTCTTTCGCATAAGTTCTCATTATTTGCTCATCATCAAATAAGCTCATCATAATCGACACAACCTCCTTTTCCCTGTCAAGCAAATATTCCTTTAATACATTCCTATTCTTGCATATACGAATTGTTTCTTTAACTGCTTTTTGTGTCATTCCATGCTGTTTTGTCTGTTCATTAAAAATTTTACAGAAAATAATATACTGATTGATAATATTATCATCTGTATCACTCTCATAAATAACCCTTGCCCTTGAAAAAGATCTAAAAATACACTATTTTTAGCCGTACGCTTTGCCTTAATTTCCTGGGTCTGTTTTGTGTCATCCTGCACCTTATCACCCCGATTTCTGAAAATCTGTAACAGAAAATTATATAAATTCCTTCTCCTACATTTTAATTATACAGATAAATGTTCTTGTTTACAATAAAATCCACATTAAATTTATTTCTTCTGGATGGAATATTTTGGGTTTGTTTCCATGTAGCGACGCGCGTTTCTGGCCGTTTCCACCAGACAATTCATGGCTTCTGCCGGATACTTTCCAGCCGCCGTCTCCCCTGTCAGCATCAGCGAAGCAGCCCCGCAAAAGACAGCATGAGCGATATCGGATACTTCCGCTCTGGTCGGCACCTTTGACGCCATCATTGAATGCAGCATCTGCGTAACAACCATATAGTCTTTGCCCGCTTCATGACAAATAGTTTCAATTTCCTTTTGTACCACCGGCAGCATCGGCAATGACACCGAAGTTCCAAGGTCTCCTCTGGCAATCACCACTGAATCACAGTATGGCAGCAGCTTAGGCAAAGCCTGCACACCGCTCCTGCTCTCGATCTTGGCCATGATCGCTGTATGTCTGCAGCCATTGGCATCCAGCGTCCGCCGCACTTCCATCAGGTCACCCGGATTTCTCACAAAAGGCTGCATGACTGCCGATATACGTATCCCCGACTGCCCCGCATAACAAATATTTTCCACATCCGCAGCCGTTAGTGTCGGCGACGGTATCTCAATGCCATCAATGGCCAGACTCTTGCCGGAACGCAGTATGCCACTCATGGTGACAACTGCTTTTAATCTTTTTTTCTGTGCATCCACTGATACAACAGTCAACTGGATCTGACTGTCATCCAGCCAGATCACATGGCCCTCTTTTACCACATCAAAAATCACCTCCGGCACCGGGATATCGTCGGTTCCCTCGTCCGCTGCCGCCATCCCGATCCGCATTCCGGTCACAAGGGGTAAAGGTATCAGCAATTGACCGACCCGCAGCTCCGGTCCCTTCAGATCAATCAACAGCTCCCAGTCCTTTCCGGCCGCTTTTGCCGCCGTATCCACCATTTCGATCCAGTCAGCCGCATCTGCCAGCCGCCCGTGAGATGTATTTAAGCGCAGCCCTGTCATGCCTGCACGAAACATGGCTGTCAATGTTTCTACACTGGCGCATGCAGGCCCCAGCGTTCCATAATATTTCATCTTCATTCCCTGCCTATCCATAGTTTAGAACAATTCAGCCGCATCCAACAGGCTGAGTCCGAACTTCAACAAATTATTTTTAGCACTCCAAATTTTTTTGCAGTTATTCTTGCTTTTTCACGTATTTTGATATATCATGAAAAAGGAAACAATGATAAACTCTACAGAAAGGAGACCCCTCATGACACTGAATCTTCCATTTTTCAGACAGCTTGCCAAGGCACTTGCACGGCAGTTTGGTGATAACTGCGAGGTCGTCCTGCATGATCTCACAACAGATGATATCGAACATTCCGTCGTTCTTGTGGAAAACGGTCATGTGACCCATCGGGCTGTCGGAGATGGTCCTTCCCATGTGGTTCTGGAAGCGCTGAAGTTTCACATGCCGATTCCGGGCGACCACCTGGCCTATCTGACCAAAACCTCTGACGGACGGATTCTCAAGTCCAGTACCATCTATATTCATGATGACAACGACAGCAAAGTGATTGGTATCCTGTCGATCAATTATGACATTACCAGTATGCTCCTGGCTGAACAGGCCATCAAAACACTGGTCGCCAACGAAGACGATGCAAAGGAACCTGAACGGATACCTCAAAATGTCAACGATCTGCTCGATGACCTGATCCATCAGTCCGTTGCCCTTGTCGGCAAACCGGTTGCCATGATGACTAAGGGTGACAAGGTACGCGCCATCCGTTTTTTAAACGATGCCGGTGCCTTTTTGATCACCAAATCCGGTGATAAGGTTTCCAGCTTTTTCGGCATCTCCAAATATACACTCTACAGTTATATTGACATCAACAAGTAATCATCCGGGCAGCATATCCCTGCCCTTCGATGATGACGCAATTCGTCAGTATCTGCTCCGCTTCTTTCAAAAATTCTTCCCGGTCATTGATGTGCAGCAATCTGTTCACTTCCGTCTGATCTTCGGCTGACAGGACATACCTGAAATACCGCCAGAGTTCCTTCATCAGAAAAATCACTTTGATATGACCACCCAGTCTTTCGTCATATCCGGACCGTATTGCGTCATGAAAACGGCGCAGTTCTTCCCGCTCCAACGCTTTCCCGCCCTTTATTTCCCGAAAAAGCGCCGGATTTGCCAGTATCCCACGGCCGGCCATCCAGCTTACCACCTGCGGATACCGCTCGTGCATCCGCCTGAAATCTTTGGCCGTAAAAATATCGCCATTGTAACAGACTGAACCCGCATACCTTTGAAGCCCCTGCTCAAAGGCCGCCAGGTTTGGCCTGCCCTTATAAAAATCATGCCGAAGTCTCGGATGGATCACCAATTCCGTCATCGGAAATCCCGCATAGATATCCAGCAGTTCTTCAAATTCATCCGGGTCATCCATGCCGATCCGTGTCTTCACGGATATTTTCATATCCAGCCCTTCAAAAATTTCCGACAAAAATTCATTGAGTTTCGACGGATAACTTAAAAATCCGGCCCCCCGCCCCTTGGACACAACCGTCTGTGAAGGGCATCCAAGATTCAGATTCACTTCCTCATAACCCATGGTTTTTAAGGTACGGGCCGTCGCAATAAAATCACCGGCGCAATTGGACAAAAGCTGCGGCACCACCGGACAGTCCTCATTGTACTCCGGCGCCAGTTCATATCTGTCCTTACTGCTGATCTTCCCATTAGGATTCGTAAATATAAACGGCGCGTAATATTTATCCACATTCCCAAATATCCGGTGATGGGCGCTGCGGTGAACACTTCCCGTAATTCCCTCCATCGGCGCAAAATATAGTCGCATATTATTTCTCTCCTATGACTATACCATGGTCTTCCTATCGGGCAGAGCACTTCGTAAAACCTTCGGTTTTCCTCAGTCGCTTCGCTCGCCAAATCAGTATCCAGCCATCTGCTCTTGCAAGCATCGCATTTGTCTGAATACTGCCTTGGCTCTGCCCTTTGCGCATATTATACCACACCATTTTACCAGGACTCAACCCTCTTTTGGTACAGGTTCCCCATCATTGCCTTCCGGCGGCTGCATGCCTTCCGGTCTTTCCGGGACTTCACCGTTTTCACCCTCTGGCGGCTGCATGCCTTCGCCTGGTCCGCCCTCCGGCGCCTGCATACGCTGACCGCCTTCTTCACGCTTCATGCCTCCCGGACCGCCGGGCATCATTCCGGGACTTTCCCCGTTTTCAAAAACCGTTGTGACTGTATCGCTTAATGTCACATCTGTACTTTCCGTTCCCAGCACAAGCTGTCCGCTCAGTCCGGTGACCATATCCGGCGTTGATATGATCATCGACTCAAATGATTTCAGAGCCGTTCCTGACGCAATCGTATTACCGCTGTCATCTGTCAGACTCCATTCGGTCCCCGCTTCTTTCTTCGCAAAGGTGCTGACCAGCACACATTGATCCTCCACATCCTGCGGATATTGAAGCATGCCCTTGCTGCCAAGGCAGATCAGTGTGCCGCCGGATAAATGAAAGCTTTGATCAAAGTCAAGGGCACTATCGCCGTCATTGACCGGCCCGTACACAAGCACATAGCCATCCGTCATTTCAATACTGCCGTTTGCATCCAGTCCGTCCCCTTCCGCGTTCACGGTAATCCGTCCGCCATTCAGATAAATCTGACCATTCTCACCATTGGCATTGATGCCGTCATCCGAAGACGTCATATCAATCGTTCCGCCGTTGATCGTTATGACCTGTGCTTCCAGTCCTTCACAGGCATTTATCACATGAATTGTTCCTTCTGATATTGACAATGTCTCATCGGCATGAATGCCGTCATCAATGGCCGATAGAGTCATCGTCCCGCTGTTGATCTGCAGGTTTTTCTTTGCGTTAATGGCATCCTGATAAGCCGCCGTGATCTCCAGACTGCCTTCACCGCCAATAAACAGATCCACTTCCGAGTTGATGACTGCATTGACACGGCCCGCTTCGGCTCCCGTGCCATCATCCTCACCGTCGGACAGGAAATTTTCCGTATGACTTAGCAGCATCAGTGTCAGAGCACCCGCTTGTTCACAATCAATGGCTGCCGATGTCTCACAATGAATGTCCACGCCATTGAGCAGGATCCGCACATCATCATCGGCCCCCGCGTCAATGATAATCTGGCCATTCTCCAGTTTTCCCGTCACCTCATAAATACCAGCGCCCGTGATCGTGCCTTATTTCCTTCCACCTGCACATTGGCGCCGTCAACTGCTATACGGTTATCTGCCAGTTTCAGCAAAGCCGTCACTTCATTTTCCGATCCGGTCCCCTGCTCCGTTCCCATCGGTGTGCTGCTGCTCTGTACACTGCTGCTCTGTGTACTGTTCTCAGATTGAACCGTTGTCTCTGTTCCTGTCCCGGCCATACCAGTACGGCTGCACCCGACTGCCATCAGCATCACCGCCAATACACCGGCTGTCATCATCATATATAATTGTTTCCGCATTATTTTTTCCATCCTTTACATTGACTCATCTGCCAGGCAGCTTATAATGCTTCCTGATTGATCTGAACCCGTCCGCAGATAACCGTCAGATTGCCATTTCTGCACCGGATCTCATCCAGCATTTCTCTTTCTTTTTCCGGCTGCTTCATCACGATCCGATAGGTCAGCTCATACATCGTTCCGAGATTCGTCGTTTTCACCCGTTCCAAATCACATTTACGGGTAAATTCACTGAATATATCATCAAAAACCGATGAGTAATCCAGATTTTCAGGTATCATGATTTTCAGTTGCTGCTCACCCAAACGCTCACCAAAATGCAGATAATGCATCACCAGCATCACCGCTGATACAACAACCGTCAGAAGTGCCGCATAGCCAAGCTGTCCCATGCCGGCGGCAAGACCAACTGCCATACTGAAAAAGATACTGCTGATTTCTCTTGACGAACCCGCTGCCGAACGGAAGCGGATCAGGCTGAAAGCGCCAAGCACCGCCACGCTTGTTCCAAGATTTCCATTGACCATCATAATGACCGCCTGCACCAATACCGGCAGCAGCGCCAGCGTCACCACAAAATTCGCCGTATAATGGCCGCATATCATATAAACCCCCGCAATGACCAGCCCCATCACCAGGGCCGCCGCCATACAGATCAAAGCTTCTTCCGTTGTCATCGTCATCGCCGTTGTCGACGCTGATTCAAAAATACTCCCTAACATTTGACACACCTTTGCTCCTTCTTTATTTTCTGTTTGTAAGCTTCTCCGTATTTGGAAAAACTGACCGGATAAATTGCCAGTTTTTCCAGTGTATGTACCAGCCACATGGGAATGGCCCTGGGTACTTTTATCTCCATTAAATAATGATCTTCCGGCAAAATAAGCCTGCCGCTGCTGCCCTGCTCCAGTGACAGGGCGTCATCTCTGCTGCGGATCCGACTGTCGATCGTCAGACGTAATTGGGGATCACGGACCCCATACATGGCCACCCTGTCATAGGCAATAAATTTTTTTGGCATCGGATGATAAAACCGGATAAAATAATCAATTTCATGCATAATCTGCCCGTCTTTTTCAGGTATGATGCCATGCTCCAGATAGGCTGTCGCTTCCTCAAGCGACAGGGCCACACGCCGCTTATAGACAATACCCTGAAACTTCTTCTTAATTTCCAGAAACACCGTGTCATCCGAACCCGGCACGCCATAACTTCTCAGTCTCAGTTTCTCCTTATACAACGGCTTTTCAATCGATCGTCCAATGAGATCATCATGTTCCGTATCATAATAAATATTACATATGGTGTGATACCCGTATTCATCGATCACCAGCTCCTGCGCTGTCATGGCCATAAAAGCCTCATACTGGGCCTTTGTCATCATAAATTTTTTCTCGATCCGTTCAAATGTATTGACTGCCGGCAAATGTATACCCCCTTCTTTTTTTAGAAAATTATGGGTTTATCATACAGGGCAAATGTGTAAAATCTGTGTCATTGACCTTTGATATAAATTTGTACCTTGAAAACTTAACACGATATACAAAATCTTAGTGATATTTGGTAAAATATATATATATCAAATATCGAGGTGGCTTTTATGGCTTTTGTAAATAATAATTCGCAACAACTAACATTAACAGATAGCACTTTTAATCTTACTGCTCGAGAAAAAAGAGTTTTGGAAAAATCGTGGGCAAAAACATTTGCCGATAAAGTTTTTCCGGCAATAGATGAAACTATTTTCTCTGTGCTCTATAGTGATAAGGCATCTCGGCCCAATACACCTGTAAATGTCATTGTCGGAGCCCTTATTCTAAAAGAAGCCCTGGGTGATACGGATGATGAGCTTGTAGAAGCACTTATGTTTGATATTCGCTATCAGTATGCTCTTCATACAACCAGTTTTGAAGAACAGCCGCTTAGTGACAGAACCCTAAGCCGTTTTAGGGCAAGAGTTCTGGCCTACGAAACAGAACATGATGTAGATTTAATCCATGAATGTGTCGTGAAAATGGCTAAAGAAATATCTGAGTTTATGAATATCACTCCAAATATGCAGCGTATGGATAGCCTAATGGTTGCAGCAAACATTAAGAACCTGTCTTTATTAGAACTATTTTACACGTGTGTTGCGAATCTTGCCAAAATAATGGACAAGCGTGATATTTCTCTGCCAGAAGAACAACATCATTATGTCGAAAAGGACGACTATAACCGCTGCATCTATCACAAGAGGGATGCTGATGCAACCGAGCGGACTGTTGCTGCAATGAGAGATGCAGAAAAACTTATCTCCATATGTGATAAAACAGGTGATCTGGATGATACAAGTGAATATCAGCTTTTAATTCGTCTGTTAAAAGAACGCACAATCATTGATGATAATGGAAATAGACGTCTTCGTAAAAAGGAAGAAGTTGAAAATTCATCAGAGGTTCTGTTAAATCCATCTGATCCAGAAGCTACATTTCGCTATAAAGCAGGTGGCAAAAATTTGGGATATGTTGGAAATGTAGTTGAATCTGTTGGAGAGCATGCAAGTCTGATAACGGATTATTCATACGAGAAAAACACGTATGCAGACAATCAGTTTATGAAAGACTATCTGGACAAACAGGATTTCTTTGCAGACGGTTCATTTATTGTAGCGGATGGTACTTATAGTGGTGAGGAAAATACCAGGATGGCTTCTGAACATAACATCAAGCTGGTAACTACAAATTTTACCGGTCGAAAGCCTGACGAAATATATGCAGACTTTAAGTTTACAGAAGATGGCCATTATCTCATTGAATGCGTGAATGGCTGCAAACCTGATGAATGCATTTATGATCCGGGAAATGATCGTTCTGTAGCGTATTTCAAAACAGAAATCTGCAGTACATGTCCTTACAAGGATAAATGCCAACCGCGTTTTCTTAAAAACAGAGTTCGTAAGGAAGTGTCATGGAAGGCGGTTGGCAGAGCAAAGCAATTACAGTACATGCAAACGGAAGAATTCAGTAAGTATGCCCGGTTCCGAAATGGCGTAGAAGCGATTCCATCTTTACTACGCAGACGGTACCATGTTGATAAAATACCAACACATGGTAAACGCAGAACCCGATTCCATTTCGGTTTCAAGATAGCCGCCCTGGATTTTCAAAAGTTATTGGACTATACCAATAGCATGACTGACTATGCTCAAAAATCAGAAACAGCATAAATACATGCCGGTTACCTGTCTATAAAAACAGACAAATATCACATATTTATATACCTAAACCAATTCGTGTTAAATTTTCAAGGTACAAATCAAAACAAGCAACTTATAAACGAGTCTTTTGACACCCTAATCCATATAGGAAATTCCGTCGAATTCCCTATATGACAAAAAGCCCTCCGGGCAGGATGCACAC
>CAYURX010000045.1:0-9353 GCA_964447245.1 uncultured Coprococcus sp.
AAAATCAGTAAAATAGGCGGCCTGATAAGTATTTAATTTTTCTGTGAATAGTAACGTTCTGTATGAAATACATAAAGTTATTTTTTTCATTATACAGGCAAATACCTGTGGAATGTATAAAGGTTCCATGTTGGACTTTCCCTTAAAACACCAGTATAATAATAATGAAAAAAGAAACATCAATGGATGGTGTTTTCAGTCAATACCATCTTCAATGATCAGCAAAAGGAGGCAAAATGAACACATCGAATTTCAAAGCCGGCGCCGGCAAGGCCGCCATCAGCTATCCCGATAATTTTTTCCCGTATCACGGCTTTCGCGGACGCCGATTACTTGGCGTACATGATGATATCCATGCCCGCGTACTTTTAATGGAGCATGACAGCGAACGTTTTCTTATCATTTCCCTTGAATTAGGCGACATTACCGATGAATGGGCAGCCGAAATCAGTGAGAAGACCGGCGTTCCTGCCGACCATATCTGGTTCACTGTCTCTCACAATCATGCCGCCCCATATGCAAACAGTACATGGGGTGAATTTGTGCCGGACGAAGACAAGACCGAACCATTCTGCCAGTGTTGTATGAACGCTATTTTAGCGGCCGTTGATATTGCCCGTAACAACCTGTGTAACGCCCGCATCCGTTACAGCGAAGGTCAATCTTATGTCAACGTCAACCGCGATGTCAAATACACAGGAAATCAGCCGAACTTTACTTCGCCCTATATTACAGCCAAAAATATACACGGATATTCTGATCACACTGTATCCGTTCTTGACTTTGCTGACCTCACCGGCAAAGTCTTTGCTTATGTTGTCGGCTATGCTGTTCACAGCAGTGCGCTGTTCCACCAATTCTGGGACAATGACGGCGGTATGCTCATATCCGGCGATCTCTCCGGCGCTGCCATGCGGTATGTGGAAGAACGCTCTGACGCCGTTGCCATTCATCTTCTTGGCGCTGCCGCGGATCAAAACGCCCGCTTCAATGTGATAGAATTTGTTCCCGACCGGAATGGAAATGTTCATGAGGTTGACCGCAGCGAGGCCGGTTACGCTATGGTCGATGCGATGGCAGAGGAATGGGGCAGCGAGGTTTTACTTGCTTCAAAACATGCCATCGATATTCCTGCAGACACCGTGACCGCAGCCAAAAAGGTAATTACCGCGCCCACTAAGGAAAAATATGAGGCCGGTCCTCCTATGTCGCTGCCAGTTGGCTACGAATGGAAAATCAGCGGCGAGGCAGATATGACATTATCTATGCTGCGCATTGGCTCACTGGTGCTGTTTGGGATCCCTGGCGAACTGGTTGCCCGGGCGGGTTCTGATATCAAAAAAGCCCTTCTTGAACGGGGATTCAGCCAGGCCATAATTGTGACACAATGTAATGGATGCGTCTCATATATGTCCGATGAAAGCGGCTACGCCAAAAAGACCTTTGAAGCTGTGCAGAGCCACTTTGCTCCTGGCGTGGCAGGCCTTATCCAAAAAGGCGCTCTTGGACTTGCGGACATGCTTCTGACGCCCAAAAGCTGAAAGGAGAATAACTTGAACAATACTACATTTACAAACGATCTGACTCAGGGAAATGTCACAAAGCAACTTATTTATTTCTCTATCCCCTTCCTGTTTGCAAATTTTTTGCAGACCTGCTACAGTCTGGCGGATATGATCATTGTAGGCCGTGTTGTCGGCAGCGCCGGGCTGTCGGCAATTTCCAACGGCGGTGATTTGCAAAATCTCTTTCTTATGCTGGGGTTTGGTCTTTCTTCCGGCGGACAGATCATTATCTCTCAATATGTAGGCGCAAAGGATGACGAGGGCGTCAAAAACACCATTGGCACGCTTTTCACCTGTATTTTTATACTGTCCCTATGCGTGATGGCTATTGGCCTCAGATTTACTGATACCTTCCTGATGCTGCTCCGGGTTCCTTCCGAAGCCTTAAGTCAGGCAAATGCCTACTGCACAATATGTTTCTGTGGCATTCTGTTTACATATGGCTATAATGCCATCAGCAGTATCCTGCGGGGAATGGGCGATTCAAAGCATCCGCTCCTCTTTATTGCCATATCCACATCCCTGAATGTAGTGCTCGACCTGCTTTTTGTTGTCGGCATGGATATGGGCGCAAAAGGAGCCGCGCTGGCTACGATCACCGGGCAAGCCGTTGCTTTCATTATTTCTATCCTGTTCCTTTACCGCCGCAGAGAGTCTTTCGGCTTTGATTTTTCTCTATCCGCTTTTATTCCCAAAAGCGATATACTGAAACTGATCGCCAAACTGGGGATTCCGCTGGCAATTCGCGCTGTAGCCGTCAACTTCTCCATGCTTTTTGTTACTTCCTATATTAATACCTTTGGTGTGGCCGTATCCGCCATTACCGGTATCGGCAATAAGATCGCCAATATAGCTACCATGGTTACAAATTCACTTGAAATGGCCGGCAGTTCCATGATCGGACAAAATTTTGCTGCCGGCAAACCGGATCGGGTTAAACAGGTATTCCACATCAGTGTCATGATCGGACTCGTCTTTTGCCTGTTTCTTTCATCCATTTTGCTGCTTTTTCCACAGCAGGTCTTTCAAATCTGGAGTGATGATCCGGAAGTACTGGCATTTGTTCCCATATACCTACCGGCCGTCATACTGAATTTGATCGGTTTTTCTCTGCGCGCGCCCTGCCTTAGCCTTGTCAATGGTATCGGCTTTGTTTCACTCAATTTTGCTGTCGGTATTCTTGATGGCGTCGTATTCCGCATTGGTCTGGCCCTGCTGTTCGGAAAAGCCCTTGGTTTTGGCATCAGCGGATTCTGGTATGGAACCGTTTTGGCCGGTTTTACTTCCTGTTTTATTATCGGCCCCTATTACTTCAGCGGCAAATGGCAAAATCGAAAACCTGTTATTAGTCAGTAATTTCTGAAAAACGCAAAAATTTTCGGCAAAATGATCCATTATCATTTTACCGAAAATTTTATCTCTCTGTTCATTTACATCAGCGGCCTATGATGAAAATCATTATACCGCTCATCCCATTTGTAATCTCCAATCGCCCGACGCCGCTTGTTCTGCACATATCCCCATATTCCAGTCACAAGAAGTAATACAGGTATTACCGGTGCGGGTATTCTGGAAATGATAGTATCTGAACGGTCGCCCGCCATCCTGATCCGATTGGCAGAAGTATAATTCACCGTGATCCCATCCGTAATATATGCCATCATCGCATCAGAATAATTCAAATCTGTCTCCATATATTCATGGGGCACAGTATCATAGCCGCCACCCAATAAAAAATCCGATGCTGCAACCATCAGCATCGTATCATCATCCTCCGGATCTATTGTCTCTCCATTTTCCATACTGATTTGCATAATCCGGCCGCCAGGCTCCGCCAAAGCGTCAAAACGAAAGGTTATCCCGGATACCTGCGGGAAACCTTCGTAAGCCGATGCCTCAATATCCAATTCGCCGTTTTCATTCAATGTAATATGTGATACACCTGCCTCCAGCAAATCCGCAAATTCACTATAAGACATCTCACATACGGCGATCTTCCTGTCGTTTGTAAAGGCCGCCTCTACATCCTGCCTGCTGCACTCGCCAGGCTGCAGAGCGTTATCAGGGATATCCCCACCGGATACAATCGCCGCGTCTGTACCTGTTGCCATCCGCAGTGCATCCGCAGCCGCATCGCCCAGATTACTCTCGGAAACCATAGCGCCCCTGCCACTCCAACTCGTGAGCAGGCAGGGGATGATTCCTGTATCATTGGCCGCATAAACAGGCATAGCCAAAAGCAATATGGCTGCAGCAGCAACGACTATTTTACATTTCATTGATTTTCCGCACATGATGGCAGGCAATAAAATGCCCCGGAGTAATTTCTTCATATTCAGGCTGCCGGGTATGGCACTGTTCTGTGGCATATGGGCAGCGCGGCGCAAAGCGGCATCCGGGCTTCGGATCGATCGGCGAACTCAATTCTCCCTGGAGTGCCACACGCTTATATTCAACATCAATACTCGGAATTGGAACAGCGGACAACAGGCCCTTCGTATACGGGTGCAGCGGATGCTCAAATAACTCCTTCGCGCCACATTTTTCCACCATACAACCAACATACATAACAAGTATATCATTGGAGATATGCTTAACAACAGAGAGATCGTGTGTAATAAAAATATAAGTGAGACCCCGTTCTTCCTGTAAATCCTGCAAAAGATTCAATATCTGCGCCTGAATAGACACATCCAGCGCTGAAACAGGTTCATCGCAGACAATAAATTCAGGATCAAGAGCAAGCGCTCTGGCTACACCTATTCTCTGCCGCCTGCCTCCGTCCAGCTCATGCGGATAAGAATAAGCGAAACGACGCGCCAGTCCGACAATGTCCATCAACTCATAGACACGTTTTTCCCTCTCTCCCCTGCCTTTATACAGACCGTAGGCTTTCAGAGGATCGGCAATAAGCTCCATGACTGAAAGTCTCGGATTCAGAGATGAAAAAGGATCCTGAAATATAATCTGCATTTTTCTGCGAAGTTCTTTGCGTTCCTTACCTGCAGCCTTCGTAATATTTTTACCTTTAAAAATGATATTTCCCTCCGTGGCCCCTGTCAGACCAAGGATCGTACGTCCCAACGTGGATTTTCCACATCCTGATTCTCCCACAACGCCAAGCGTTTTCCCTTCCTCAATGGAGAAATTCACATCATCAACAGCGTGCAGCACACCCCTGTTGGTTTCAAAATATTTTTTCAGATGCTCTATCCTGAGAAGCTCACTCATCATTCCACCTCCAAATGCTCATTGCATCGCCAACAACGGACAATGTGCCCCGGCTCAACCTCAACCGGCGCTGGTTCTTCTATTTTACATTGATCCGTACAGTGTGGACAACGCGGCCAGAAGCTGCAGCCCTTCGGCAGATTTGCAGGATCCGGCATAAGGCCCCTGATTGGCGTAAGCCGCCGCACATCTTTATCAAGACTTGGCAATGAACCAAACAAACCGATGGTATACGGATGCCGCACATCTTTGAAAATATGCCGCCTGTCACCGTATTCCATAATCTTACCGGCATACATAATAGCAACTTTGTCGCAGCACTGTGCAACGATTCCCAGATCATGGGTGATAAGTAAAAGTGATGTTCCCAATTCCTTTTTCAGATTATTCATCATATCAAGAACCTGAGCCTGAATCGTCACATCCAACGCGGTTGTCGGCTCATCGGCCAAAAGCAGCTGCGGATTGCACGCCAGCGCAATAGCGATCACAACTCTCTGCTTCATTCCGCCGGAGAACTGATGCGGAAAATCTACAGCACGGGATTCTTCGATACCCACACGCTTCAGCATCTCTATCGCCCGGTTCATGGCCTCGGTTTTACCGCATTTACTGTGCTGATCAATAACTTCGGCTATTTGATCCCCCACGCGCATGGTCGGATTTAGCGCCGTCATCGGATCCTGAAAAATCATGGATATTTCCTTACCTCGAATCTTACGGATACCGTCTCCCGGCATTTTCAATATATCCTTGCCATTGTATAAAATCTCTCCTTCAACGATTTTACCTGGCGGATCAGGTACAAGCTGAAGAATAGACAGGGCTGTGGTTGTCTTGCCTGCGCCGGTCTCTCCCACAAGGCCAAGGGTTTCGCCTTTTTCAATGGATAAATCAATACCGTTAACCGCTTTAAATTTAGCGTCCACGGTCACATAATGCACATGAAGGTTTTTAATTTCCAGCATACTCATAACCAATACCTCCTTACTGCTTCAGCTTCGGGTCCAATGCATCCCGAAGACCATCACCCAGGACATTAAAAGCGATCAGCGTAATAACAATCGCCATGCCGGGGAATACGACCAGCGGCGAATAGTCACGGATATAAGCACGGCCGGAGGCAATCATTGCACCCCATTCAGCCATCGGCTCCTGCACTCCCAGGCCCAGGAAACTCAGACCGGAAATAGCCATAATATTCGCGCTGATTTTCAAAGTAGCCTCCACCAGAATCGGTGCCAGAGTATTTGGAAGAATATGCCGGACAATGACACGGGCACTATTTGAACCAGTGGCAAAGGCAGCTTCTACATATTCCTGATCTCTGATCTGCATCACCGTAGCCCGCATAATTCGACAGGTAGCCGGGATCCCCGCCACTGATACCGCAAGCATGGTGTTAAATAATCCAACACCCAATGACGCCTGGATCGCCACAGCCAGTAAAAGAGCCGGAATAGCCATAAAGATATCCAACAGACGCATGATAAATCGTATCTGTCCACCCTCCAAAAAAGCCTGTGACCAACCCCAGGATACAGCCAATCACGACACAGATGATCACTCCACCCAGAGCAACCAGCAGCGATGTGCGGGCGCCGTAGATCATTCTGGACAAGATATCCCGTCCGTATTCATCCGTACCAAACCAGTGCGCGCTGCTAAGCGGAGCAAAGCGGTTCGCCATATCCATTTTACTGTAGTCATAAGGGGCCAGTACATCGGCAAAAACAGCAATAAGAACCATAATTAAGATGATGACGGCGCCAGCCATCGCAAGTTTATTCCGGGTAAGGCGGCGCATGACATCAATCCACTGACCGTGTTTTTTGCCTTTCAGTTCATTTAAATCAATATTTTCATTCGGAGCAGAAATTTTCTCAGATGTCATCTTATGCCACCTCCTCCTTTTTCACTGCACGCTTTTTGACCCGTTTTTTCTGCTGGGCCTCGTACTGGGCCTTAATGCGCGGATCAGCATAGGCATAGAGCACATCCACCAACAGATTAACAACACATACGGACAGGCTCAAAACTAAAACGCATCCGTTCAATACCGGATAATCCCGGTTGCTAATCGCAGACATCATATAAGCTCCAATGCCCGGCATGTTAAAGATCGATTCGATGACAACGGATCCTCCAATAATCGTACCCAAATGCATACCAACCACGGTAATGACCGGGATAATGGCATTTTTCAACACATGTTTCCGGATAATTGTTCCCTCCGACAGGCCCTTTGCCCGTGCTGTACGCACATAGTCCATACGGATAACCTCCAGCATGCTGGAGCGTGTCATACGCATTGTACTGGCCATGGAGCTTAAGCCAAGCGCAACCACCGGCATGATCCAATGCCAGATCGTACCGACGCCCGACGCGGGCAACCATTTCAACTGTACGGAAAACATCAGCATAAGAACCAATGCGAACCAGAAGTTCGGCATACCTGCCAGGAACATAGAAATGATTGTGAGAGTGTAATCAGCCGCTGAATACTGTTTAGTGGCTGACAAAATCCCCAAAGGAAGTGCCAGCACTACTGTCAGTACAATACTGAAGAAGCCCAGTTTCAGACTGTAAACAGCGCGTGTGGCAATTTCAGCGGATATTGAATTGTGAAAGCTATAGGACTTCCCCAAATCACCGTGAAGCACAACATTTTTGATGTAATTGAAGTACTGTATAAGAAACGGTTTATCCAATCCATATTCCTGTTGCAACGCCGCATATTTCTCGGGTGTATAATTCTTTGTCCCCAGCATTGTCATGATGGGGTCGCCCGGAGAGATATAACTGATCAGGTATACGAAAAAGACAACGCCCAATATAATAGGAATCATCCACAATATCCTTTTAATTATATATCTGGCCATTTTACTCCTCCTGTTATAAAGTGACCTCTATGTACGAATGAAGGTATGGCCCGTTTTGACGGACCATACCTGTCTGTCATAGAAAAACATTAAGTTATAAGATAGTGCTGCTGTTCAACGCCTATTGCGCGTAAACAATGTTGCGCAGGTCAGGCTGCTGTCTGGAATTGAAGTGAACGTCAGTCACAACATCCGTGTTATAGCAAACGCCATCCACTTCTTCCATGTAAGAAACAAGCCGGTAGTTATCATAGATCCAATGCTGGATTTCTGCATAATATTCACTTGCTTCCTCTGAAGTTTCAGCAACAAGTGCCTTTGCCAGGCAATCATCGATCGTCGTATCTGTAATCGTCTGATTATCCTTCATCGTAGCTGTGGAGCAAAGTTCCTTATATACCCAGTAGGAATCATGGGAAACTGAACCGCCCTGCATGGCAAAAGTAGCAATATCACCTTCACCTTCCACCCACATTGGAACTGCTGAAGCAATTTCAACGGCGTCATAAGTAAAGTTGATGCCTATATCAGCCAGATAAGCCTGAATAACCGGACCATTATCCGCTGCATTAACAGAGAGAACCATATAAAGATCAATATCGCCTTCTTCATAGCCTGCATCTGCTAAAATCTGGCGGGCATAATCAGGATCGTACTCATACTGACCAAGATTTATATAATCCGGGAAATAGGATGGAATACTGGAAGTCGCTTCATCCCAGAAAATACCCTTACCAGCTACCGCAACCTGCTCCCAGTCAACGCCATGAGCGATCGCCTTACGAACCGCAATATCATAGCAAGGACTGTCAGGATTTTCCACGTCAAATATCAGCCAGTCACATACGTTGCCGTACATATACTTGCCTTCAATATTATCGCCATCCGCCGTAGCTCGCTCAAAGTCCTCGCTGGAAACACGGATCGCAACATCGATATCACCGTTCTCCAGATCAATGTACATCGTTGTCTGTTCGGTGTAAGCAGTCAAAGTAACTGTCTGCGGATATTCTTTACTGGAGTCAGCCATCCACCAGTCATCCCGCAACTCAAAGGTATATGTATTACCAGTCAGATAATTCGAAACAGCATATGGACCAGAGCCGGACGGACCGGTATACCACAGTTCGGAATCCCAACCATTTTCCTCTACCCACTTCTTGTCAACGATCCACACCTGAGCAAGCATAGCGAGCTGAGATACGGCAGTGGCCGTATCATAGGTTTTCAGGTAAACCGTATAACCGTCGTCACTGACATAAGAATTTTCAAAATCAAAATATTCAAAATCAGAAACAGTTGACTGACGTTCAGGATCCTGAGTGCTGGAAAGAGAAAAGAGTATGTCTTCTCCTGTCAATGGATTGCCGCTGGAGAAGTAAGCATCTTTTGTCACTTCAAGCACAAGCGTATAGCCATTGTCCTCAAAAGAATAATTCGTAATAATGTCAGAAACCATATTATCGTCAGTATCAAAATAAAAGAGCATGTCATAAACGAGGGAAGCACCGCCAAAGCACTCATAAGCGCTGGAATACTGCAAAAGCTGTCCCAGTTCTTCACTCGTTCCTACCCTCAGGACATCCGGCACGCTGCCGCTGGTGGAGCTACCGACAGTTTCAGCGTTCTCCGTCTGATCAGAGCCATCCGTTTCAGCCGCAGTTTCAGCCGCAGT
>CAYURX010000045.1:9453-17061 GCA_964447245.1 uncultured Coprococcus sp.
GTTTCAGCCGCAGTTTCAGCCGCAGTCTCACCGGAACCGCTGCTTTCGCCAGTTGTCTGACCTCCGCAGGCACACAACGAAAATATCATAGCCAGAGTCAGAAGTAAAGCGAGAATTTTTGTTTTTTTCATTTTCTTTTTCTCCTTTTTTTTGGTGGGTAGTGTCAAATCTACTACCTGTTTTGTTTGATTGTTTCAATTATTAAGCGTTAAGTTTAGCCAAATATTTACCGAGGACACGGCCATGTGTCATGGCCATACCAATGTAAATTCCGCCGCAGGGCGTTGGATAATAGGCGCCGAAACGTGCGCCAAGGCAATTACCAATGGCATACAGTCCCAAAATCGGCTCCGCTTCATCATTGACAACATTGAAATCATCGTCAGTCATCAATCCCACTGCTCCGTTACTCCGGCGTTTTTTACGGGTGAACTCGCTTTTTACTGCATAATAAGGTGGTGTTTCAATCGCATGCAGGCAAGCCGTATCTTTTCCAAAGTCTTCATCCTTCCCCGCATGACAAAGTTCATTATATCTTTTAACAGAGGCCAGAAACTGTTCCGCATCCGAACCGGTATACCCCAGATATGCAGCTAATGTTTCCAAAGTATCCGCGCCATAGAATCGGAACATTTCCCGCTCAGTCGTGTTCAAATCACGAACCTGATACCCTTCGGGCCCGGCGTCCGCGACATGACTGAGATCCTCCTGGAACTGCCGGAGATATTCGGGACGTCCGAAATCCGGCGTGCCGTGCTGCAGCCCACACTGTGTCAGCGTATCCATGTAATTCGCATCCATCACCGTACACACAATGCCATCTGGCTGACGGTCAATGGCAAAGGCGCTGGCATAAAAATTCGCTTCATCGAAGAACCGCTTGCCATGACTGTTAAGGGTAAGGAATGGGCCTCCTCCCAGGCCATTGTTCACACGGTTAATCGCAAAGTCCGGTTGAACCACATGCTCCGAATGCCCTCCGGCCCTAAGGCCCAGATCAAGCCCCGTCCGATTCATGTTTCCGCAACTGAGCACCACAGCTTTTTTGGCCAGAAACATGGCATATTCATTTCCTATTTTGGCCGCCACTCCGGTAACGCGGCCGGTATCCTCCTGCTTCAGTGCCTCTGCCCTTGCCCCAAAAAACCACTTCGCGCCCAACTCACGGGATCGTTTCAGTGCCAGCATCTCAAATTCGCTCAGTCTGGACAACTCATTAATGGCATAATTGGTTCCTCTATGGGGATATTTACAATCCGCGCCCGGCCGTTCTTTAATCAAAGGCCCCCGAAAACTCATGGTTGCCGCCCATGTTTTTGTTCCGCTGCGGCAGATCGGATAATCATGTTTACCATAGGGCTGATGGATATTGAATTGCTCCGGATCCAACAATGTAGTATCCTCTGGCAGCAGTTCAAACATATGATCGATCATCTCACCACAATTTCTTGTGTATTTTCTCAGGAGCGTCGGATTCGCCAGATATCCGCTGCATCGATAGAGTTCATCCGCGATTTCATCAACATCATATGGACCAAATCCGTGTTCCAGATGATATTTTGAATTAAAAGCACCAATCTGCTCACCCTTCCAGCGCATCCGTTTCTCTGTCAGCGTTTCCAGCACAATGACAGATGCGCCACTCTCAGCCGCCGCCAAAGCACACTGAGTACCGGCATGACCACCGCCCACAATAACGATATCTGCTTCATAATGTTCGGAAATTTTATCCTCGCTGATAGTTTGTGGCGGACTACAGTCCTCCTTTTCATATAACATGACTTTTCCTCCTTATAACCTATAACATGATTGCCCTGCTATAGGCACTGCGATTACCCAGCATCAGACAATTACAGTCTATTCTGTCATCACCTGCCATATAAAACTCTGTCGTACATTCGGCATATTGCAGCGCTTCCTCCGCACAAGGTTTGAAGCCGCCGGATACAATCACCGTATCTGCTTCGACAGTATATTCTCTGCCGTCCTGAATATAGGTTACCGCATGCGGCGTGATCTTCTGGACGGCCGTTTTAAATACCGCCTGAAGATTCTCATATTTCGTGTAGCAGGCAGCATATCCGCCATAGCCAAGCTCCGGTAAGTAAATCAGATTGGTCATCTGAGGGCCATGAATATAACCCTGATTTTCACTCATCAGATGGCTCCGTCGAGTCAAAACTGTGACTTTTCTTCCGGTAGATGCCAGATACATGGCTGTTTCAGTGGCAACATCGCCGCCGCCCACGATAACAACTTTATTTCCGGGATCCACATTACCCAGATAAACATCCTCATTTTTCCATATACCCTCTGCATCGGCGCCTTCTATCGGCGGGCATATTTCACGTGAACCGGTACAGGCGATGACTGCTTCAAATCCTTCTTTTTTCAGATCCTCCGGTTGTGGCTCAGTGTTCAGACGAATATCTGTTACACCTCTTCGTCCCAGTTCATCGATCAACCAGTCTATATATCGTTTCACGGCCCACTTATCCGGATAAAGATTCGCGTAATAACCAGGTTTTCCGCCCAGCTTACTGTCCTTTTCAAACAACGTCACCTGATGACCACGCTCCGCGGCAAAACAAGCCGTACGCATACCAATAGGTCCGCCGCCGATGACCGCCACCTTCTTGCTGGCTCCCGGTTCCTTCACGATCAATGGTAACCGCTGATGCAGGGCGTCTTTTGGATTCACGGAACAAACGCAGACACCCTCATAACTGCCGTGGCATTTATTACAGCGCAGGCATGGCACCGGAACTTCTTTACCCTTACTTCTGAGTTTTTCCAAAAAATCCGGCTCCGCACGGAAGGTTCGTGAAGTACTGATCAAATCAACGATCCCTTCACTGATGATCTGCTCCATCTCCTCAGGATCATTATAACCACCGTTTACAGCGATTGTCTTTTTGAATCCGGCTTCCCGCAGATGCTTCGCATAATCAAGAGTCTTATGCGTATGCAGCTCACTGTTGTATGACATACACTGATAACCCATGCCGGTTTGTTCACGAATTTCGACGATGTCAATGACATCCTCCACATACAACATGAAGCGGATAAATTCTTCCTCCGTGTATCCGTGAGGAAGCTGACCATCATGACCATGGGTGGAATCTCCAGGCATGACGACCTCAATCAGAAATTCAGATCCACAGACCTCCTTGATTCTGGAATACAACTGATACTGAAACAGACCGCGGGCTTCAATTTCACCGTTATACTCATCGTCACGCACATTGGTGGAGGCGTTGACGCCCCAACGGTCGCCCCGAAGGCTCATTCCGTCAAAACCAACATTCTTGTATCTCAGACACATATCCACAACATCTTCAATTGCATCCTCAATTTGTTCCTTCGTGGCAGCTCTGGATCTCAGTTCTTCCAGCGTCGGAGCCGGCACCCCCTGAGGCGTCGGAGCCGTAAAGTGTGATGATTTCGAAAGCCTTGGTTCCCAATCCGGAATCGGGAACAGCATCAGTTCCTCAAATTCCTCAACACCATTCAGGGTAATACCCCGAGGGAAAGAAGGCCCCAGCTTCACAAGAATCTTTCCGTCATAAAGATGGACCGCTTCCGCCACCTGACCGATCAGATTGAAGGTTCTAGGATCATCATAGTTATAGCTTGGCGCTGCGCCAAAGGGCTCCAGCTTATCTTCCTTCACGACCCGTTCTCCGGCTGCCCGGATCGCTCTTTTATCCACCGCCTGAATATTTTTAGGAACAGCGCCGCCGCCCTGAGAGCCAAAGTGGCCGAAATTCATCAAAGACGCGCCGCCCCTGGCAAATACCGCCGCATCATCAATCATCGCCTCATTCGGTCCCTGTTCCGGTCCTGCCACACGAGATTGCTGACCGTTAGAAAAGCAGATCCTGTTTTTCAGAATCACACCATTACTCAGTACACAGGGCTTAAATATATTTTTATAAACTGTTGGCATCTTAATTCCTCTCTTTTCCTTTTTCTCACAACATCATGACCCGTCTGTGATTTCACCTCCGTATATTCAGATCAGTCCGCATTCATTGGCCGGTCATGATATTCCGCATACAGATCCGGCAGGAAAGTAGCCAAATGCTGTTGTTCCACCGTATTGTGAATCTGGACATCCCTCAAATACTGCTCACACAACATGAAGGCCGGCGTTTCCGGATCGCGGATAAATTTTCCATTTTCAGCACGATAACCGATCCATTCACGGGAACAGGTTTCAATTCCCCCCAAAGGACAAGGCCTGGTAACTGACAGTACCAGATGAGAACCAGGGCAATCAAAGGATTCCCAGCAGGAAGTAATCGCAGCGCCGGCCCTTTGCAATGCCTCATAACGCTCCTCAGGAAAACCGTAATCACGAACGTCAAAATTATGCCGTACAGACCGGATCGCCTTATCCTTACCTTCTCTGCCCATATCTAAAGTTTCCAATGTATAAATTCCTTTTTTAATGTCGCCGTCTACCAGGCCATGATCAATGTGATCCACCTGATTCCATAATTTATAACGGATGTTGCCGCAGCCTTCCGGCAAATGTTCAGAGTGGATATTAAACCATCTGACATACCACATCCGCATTTCAGGGGTGACATTCCCGGGAATCACAGAGTAATTCGCAATATACCCGGTGCCATCAGGCATCATACAATATCCGTATTCAACCTTCTCATAGCCCATGGGCCGCAAATGCTCAAAGCATTGATCAATCGACAGGGCATCTGCCGGGTTCATGGCTCCCAGAGCTAAAAGCTGAGCATATAATGGATTCGGATAATGTAATGGATAATCCGTATAGTATTTCGAGACAGGCAATGCCTTCTCACCCGGAGTTAATTCCGGGATATCGTAAGTAAATTTCTCCATTCATATTCCTCCTAAAGCTACAGCAGACTAACCAGACCGTATGCGCGCCTGTTGCCTTCCATCAGACTGGTACAATTCCTGTCAGCGTCGCCAACGATATAAAATTCCATGGCACTTTCCGCATAACGCAGCGCAGCCTCTGCATTCGCCTCATAACCGCCGGAAACGATCACGGTATCGGCCTCTATCGTCACTTCCTCTCCGTTTTTCTCATAGGTGACAGAAGTTGCAGTAATCTTTTTGGTCGTCGCACGATAGACAGGCTTTAAATTCTCATACTGAACCCATGCTCCGCCGATGCCGCCATAGCCCAGTTCAGGTTCAATAACCTCAAAAGCCATATGCGGGCCACGAATACGGAATTCGCCCTTCATCAGCACTTCCTGACGGGTCAGAATTGTAACATCCTTCCCCAGGGACGCAAGGTACATCGCTGTTTCTGTGGCTACACTGCCGCCACCGACAATAACGACCCTGTCGCCTGGAACAATGTTGCCAAAATAAACATCTTCATCCAGATATACGCCTGCCGTTTCCGCGCCCTCTATCGGCGGCCGTTTCTCATGAGATCCCGTACAGGCAATCACAGCATCAAATTCCTCTTTTTTCAAATCCTCCGGCGTCGGCTCAGTGTTTAGACGGATATCCGTCACGCCTCTGCGTTCCAGTTCACCATTCATCCAATTAAGATAACGCGCCATTGGCCATTTCTGTGGATAGATGGCACTATAATATCCCATTTTGCCGCCCAGCTTGCTGTCCTTTTCAAAGATAGTGACCTGATGGCCGCGTTCCGCCGCAAAGCAGGCCGCGCGCATCCCAATCGGCCCGCCGCCGACAATAGCAACCTTCTTAGATTTACCAGGAGCAGGTATAATAGAAGCAATTCGATGCTCCATGGCATCCTTCGGATTAACGGCACAGCCGCAGACACCGCGCTCAGGGCCGTGGCATTTATTACAACGCAGACACGGCGTTGGAACCTCTTTTCCGTTACTGCGCAGTTTGCTCATAAACCTTGGTTCAGCCCTAAAAGTACGGCCACAGCTAATCAGATCAACCTCACCGCCGGAAATAAGCCGTTCCATCTCGTCAGGATCATTGAAGCCGCCGTTGACTGAAATCACAGTAGTAAAACCGGCCTCTCTCAAATGCCTGACATATTTAAGACACGGATGCTCGTTCAGTTTACTATTGTAGCCGTGATTCTGATAACCACTGCCGGAACGTTCACGAATTTCCACTAAATCAATATAAGGCTCCACCATCATCAAAAAGCGAATTGCTTCTTCCTCCGTGTAACCATGAGGGATCTGTGCATCATGGCCATAAGGTGATTCCCCGGGCATAGCGACTTCAATAATAAAATCAGGGCCCAGTTCCTTTTTGATTGCCTGGAAGGTTTCCAACAATAGACGTCCACGATTCTCAACAGAGCCGCCGTACTCGTCTTCCCGCAGATTCGTCGATGCATCAATAAAACGATCTCCTCGCATGCTGACACCATCCCAACCAAAATGCTTATAAATTTTACACATTTCAACAGTCTCAGCAATTGCGTTTTTAATCTGCTCCTTCGTTGCAAGGCGGGCCTTCATTTCCTCGACAGTCATGCCATTCCCTTTGGCTGCCCATGGGAAAATATGCCCGAAGGTATCCATAATTTCATCCCATTTTGCCAGCCTGTCGTCGCCCTCAGGCGCTGGAAATAATGTCTTTGCATCGCCGCCGTCATAAGAAACTCCAGCAGGGAAAGAAGGCGCCATTTTTACCAGAAGTTTGGTACCAAACATATGGGCCACCGCACCAATCTGAGCCACCATATTCCAGGTTCTTGCATCACTGTAATCGAAGAAAGGCGCCTGTTCAGGATATTCTTTGTGATATGCAGGATCGCGCATTTTCAAAGCATTCTTTTTCTTCACATCATCCGTATGAGCTGCAGCACCGCCTCCAAGGCTGCCAAAATGGCCAAAGTTCATCAATGACGCACCACTGCGGCAGAAATCTGCCAGATTGGCAATCATAGCCTCATTGGGCGAACTCTCAACACCAGTAATATAAGATTGCTGCGCATTTGGGTAAATGATACGATTCTTCAGAACCACACCATTTTTCAGCACACATGGTTTAAATATACTTTTATATTCAGACATTCTCATCTCCTCCTCATTCTGCTTCAAAAATACGGATCGCGGACGGAGATACCGATGCATATTTTCTGCCGGTGTAGGAGAGGAGTCCGTCCGCGTCGATATTAAACACCGTGATATCGCCGCTGGTCAGATTACCGGAAAGAAGGAAACGTCCGTCAGGAGAAATACAGATACCACGCGGCATCGTACCTTCACAATCAATATTCTGAATTAACTCCAGGGTTCCATCTTCTTTTACTTTCAGCGTTGCAATCAGATTGTCGCCGCCCTCAATTGTACAGTAAACAACCTTTCCATTAGGATGAGCCAGAATATCCTGCGCCCCCATAGGACGGCAGGTAATTGCATACTCTTTCCCCTGATATTCAGGTGTCAGGATATCAACCTTCTGAATATTATTCATCTTTCCAGTCTTATCATCATAAGTAAATACATGAATCTCACACTTGCGCTCATTATTCGTGTAGAACACAGGCTTCTCCGGATGGAAAGCAGCATATCTCGGGAATACGCCCAATTCATCCACATATGTATCCAGCAGATTCAGCTCGTCATTCTCGTCATCCACGCCAAAGGAATAGACACG